>NZ_CP048810.1:6347500-6647500 GCF_013347965.1 Pseudomonas bijieensis
AACAGGATGAGGATGGTGGTCACGGCACCGGCTGCCTGTAAACCTGCATAGTCATCCTTGCCGGCGCCGTAATGGCCGATGACCATGGCAGCCGAGGTGGCGAGGGTGACGCCGATGATCAGGTTGACGCCCACCGCCAGGCCGATGATTTTTTTCAGCTCCGCCAGGCGACGGATATGGCCGAAGGCGATGCGCAGCGGGTTCAGCCAGAGGTCGTGATGCTGCTCGAAGGTTTCCAGGATGACCGAACTGGTGCGCTGCCAGTACAGCATGGCCAGGTCCGCCAGCAGGAACAGCCCGGCAATCGCCAGTACCACCCAGTGCCACGCCCACACCTCAAGCAGCAGCGCAGCGACCAACGGGCCCAGTACCAAGCCGGTCTGATCGGCGATTTGCGAGTAGGACAGGGTCTTGGTGTAGGTGTAGTGCTTGAAGATGTAAGGCATCACCACTTCGCGGGCCATGATGCCTTGAGTGGTCAGTACGCCACACAGGGCCGAAAGGGCGACGATCCAATAGATACCGCCGAAGACGCCATAGAGCGCGACCGCCACCCCGCAAGCTACGGCGCGATAAACCTGGCTGATGTGCAGGATGCGAATTGGCGGAAACTTGTCGCACAGCGCGCCGCAGATCGGGAACGACAGGTAGCGTGGCAAGGATTCGACGAAGAAAGCCAGGCCCGCCCAGGAGACGCTGTTGGTGGTCTGGAAAACAATCAGCGGGACGATGAACAGCAAAATCTGATCGGCCAGCCGGGAGAGGAACATCGAGGCGAAAAAAGCCAGGTAATCCTTGCGCATGGAGCTCCTTGATTGCGGGTTGAACGCGTCATTCTGTCCTGGCGACGACGGTAGCGTGATATGGAACTAATATCACCGTTAGTCTCTATATCTTTACAGGGGACATCCCTTTTTCGAGAGAACTGCCATGTTCAAATCGCGCTCGTTGATTGCTGCAGTTACTTGTTTCGCCCTGGCAGCGGGCCCTGGCATTGTTGTCGCAGACCCGGGCAACGGCAAGGGAAGCGCTCAATTCGATCAAGGCCCCGGTCACGGCCAGGGAGGCAAAGGCGGGCAGGGCAACAAGGGCGGTCAAGGAAATTCTGGCAACAAGGGCAATAAGGGCAACCAGGGTGGTGGCGGCGGCGATTGGCATAACGGCCCGAGCATCGATCGAGGCGGCATCCTGGGTGTGATTGGCGGCTATCGCGATTACTGGAGCCCTGGCCCGGCATTGCCGCCGGGCATCCAGAAGAATCTTGCCCGGGGCAAGCCGTTGCCACCCGGTATCGCCAAGAAACTCGACGGTCGACTGTTGGGGCGGTTGCCGCACTATGACGGTTATGAGTGGCAACAGGTCGGCACTGACCTGATCCTGGTAGCGATCGCCACTGGCATCATCTATGAAGTGCTCAACGGGGCGTTTGATTGACCCGGTGTTCCAACGAAATGGCAGCCTCTTCGGAGTAATGCCAGTCAGTTGAGAAACGGAACTTGTGGGAGCGGGCTTGCTCGCGAAAGCGTCGGGTCAGTCAACATCAATGTTGAATGACACACCGCCTTCGCGAGCAAGCCCGCTCCCACAGTTTTTCCGAGTTGTCTCAGGTATCGCATTCACCACAGGTTTCGTATCAGTTTTCCAGTTGCCGCAGGCGTTTGTACAAGGTATTGCGGCTGACCCCCAGCCGTCGCGCCAAGTGCGAGATATTCCCGCCCACCGCCTGCAACTGGCGGTTCAGGTCCTCGGCATCGTTAAGGTCCACCGTCAGCGGCTCCGGTGTTTCCACCGGCTCCATTTCCAGGTCGACAAAAAAAGTCGTCGGGCAGATGCTCCGGGCGGATCGGCTGTTCCTCGGCCATCGCCAGGGCCACTTGCAGCACGCTGCTGACCTGGCGCAGGTTGCCCGGCCATGGATGGCGTTCGAACAGATCCAATACTTCGCGACTCAAACCGGCCCATTGGGTCGGTTCGCGGTGGTGTTCCCAGAGGCGCTTGAATAGCGCCTGCTTGTCACTGCGTTCGCGCAGCGGTGGCAGTTCCAGGGTCAGGCCGCCGATGCGATAGTACAGGTCTTCGCGAAACCGCCCCAGTTGTACCTGTTCACGCAGTGAGCGGTTGGTGGCGGAGATGATGCGGATGTCCACCGGGAACAGCTCGGCGCTACCCACCGGTTGCACGCAACGCTCCTGCAAGACCCGCAGCAGCCGGGCCTGGGTTGGCAGGGGCATGTCGCCGATCTCGTCGAGGAACAGCGTGCCCCGGTCGGCCTTGCGGATCAGGCCGATGCTGCCTTTCTGGTTGGCGCCAGTGAACGCGCCTTTTTCATAACCGAACAGTTCCGACTCCACCAGCTCAGCGGGGATCGCCGCGCAGTTGACGGCAATGAATGGCTGCTTGCAGCGGGAACTGGCCTGGTGCAGGGCTTTGACGAAGACTTCCTTGCCGACGCCGGTCTCGCCATGGATCAGCAGCGGAATGTCCTTCTCCAGCAGGCGCTCGGCCTGGCGCACAGCTTTTTCCACGCGGCTGTCGCCGAAGTGCAGGGTGTTGAGGCTGATAGCGTTGCTGACGGGCGCTGGCGCAGGCGCTGCTTCGGTGAAAACCCGGGCCTTGATCGACACTTGGCTCGGGCGCCTGAGCAAGCACTGGAAGCGATTGCTGCCGGATGCTTGCAGGGCGAACGGCAGGCCGTCGGGTTGGTTCAGCAGTTCCAGTAACGAGACCTTGAACAGGCTTTCGATGCTGACCCGCGACAGGCTCAAGCCCAGCAGGTTGTCGGCCCGGCGGTTGGCGGACAGTACCTGGCCGCTCTCATCGAAGATCAGCAGCCCGGCCCATTGGCTGTCGAGGTTGTTCAAGCCGGTGTTGAAGGTCAGTTGGAAGTGTTCACCGCGAAACAGGTTGAGGATCAGCCGGTTCTCCACGGTCTGGCTCATCATCTTGACCATGCCCAGGGTGTGGGACGGCGGCAGGTAGCTGTCGCTGGATACGTCCAGCACGGCGATGACCTTGCGCTCGGCATCGAAGATCGGCGCGGCGGAGCCGGTCATGAAGCGGTTGGCCTTGAGGAAGTGTTCATCGTGTTCGATGTGCACCGCCTGTTCGCAGGCCAGCGCGGTACCGATGGCATTGGTGCCGGTGCAGCGCTCCATCCAGCTCGCCCCGGCGCTGAAGCCATGGGCCAGTTTCGGCTCGATGAAACGCTGGGTGCCCCAGGAGGTCAGCACTTGGCCCTGGTTGTCGGCCAGCATGATCAGGCAGTTGGAGTTACTCAGGATGTTTTCGTAATACGGCAAGACTTCCTGGTGGGTGGTCTGCACCAGCGAATGCTGGCTCTCCAGCAACTGGGCGATGCCTTGGGCGGGCAATGGGTCGAAGGCCGGCACGCTTTGATGGTTCAGGCCGAAGGCGCGGCAACGGGACCAGGATGCCTGGATGATGGCCTCGTGGGACAAGGCTGGAGCAGGTGCGGCCATGGGGCACTCTCGCAGGTGCTGTTTTTATTGTTGTGATCAGTCTCGCACATCCTCCTTGTGCTGGGGCAGCCTGAATATCACTTCATACACAGCCCCTTTTGTGGAAGCAAGTCTGCTCGCGATAGCGATAGATCTGATGCATTAATGCGGCTGACACACCGCTATCGCGAGCAGGCTCGCTCCCACAGGTGTTATTCAGTGTTGTTCAAAATTGTTCATTGTCAACCCGAGCGTTGTTCAGTTGTTCACTCATGATTGTTCATTTGTGTTCATCAATGAACGCCTTTTTCCTACAGATCAAGGGAAATACCAATCTGATCAAAGGCTTGTAATTTCTGGCACGGCTTTCGCTTTCTAGCTCGGGTCGCTTGACTCCAAATAATAAAAAGGCCGAGCCATGTCATTAAAGCTTGAGCACATCTGTCGCACCGTCGAAGGCCAGACCTGGATCGACGATGCCAATCTGAGTTTCGAACCCGGATCCTTCAACGTCCTGCTGGGCCGCACGCTGTCCGGCAAGACCAGTCTCATGCGCCTGATGGCCGGTCTGGACAAGCCCGACAGCGGCCGCATCCTGATGAACGGCGTCGACGTCACCAACCGCCCGGTGCGGCTGCGCAACGTGTCGATGGTTTACCAGCAGTTCATCAACTACCCGACCATGACCGTTTTCGAAAACATCGCTTCGCCGTTGCGCCAGGCCGGGGTGTCCGAGGAGGTTATCCAGGGCAAGGTCCTGGAAACCGCAAAAATGCTGCGGATCGAGAAATTCCTCAAGCGTCATCCGCTGGAGTTGTCCGGCGGCCAGCAGCAGCGCACCGCCATGGCCCGGGCGCTGGTCAAGGACGCCGAGCTGATCCTGTTCGACGAGCCGCTGGTGAACCTGGACTACAAGCTGCGCGAAGAACTGCGCCAGGAAATGCGCGAACTGTTCCAGGCCCGCCACACCATCGCGGTCTACGCCACCACCGAGCCCAATGAAGCATTGGCCTTGGGCGGCACCACCACCATCCTGCATGAAGGCCGGGTCATCCAGAGCGGCAAATCGTCCTCGGTGTATCACCAGCCGCAGACCGTGCTGGCCGCCGAGCTGTTTTCCGAACCGCCCATCAACCTCATGCCCGGACGCATCGCCGGCAATGAAGTGAGCTTCGCCAATTTCGTGCACTTCCCGCTGAACGTCGACCTGCGCCCGGTGGGCGAGGGCGAGTTCCGCTTCGGCGTGCGCCCCAGCCATATCTCCCTGGTGCCGAGCAACGACGACGACCTCGAACTGGCGGTGACCGTCGAAGTGGCCGAGATCAGCGGCTCGGAGACGTTCCTGCATGTGCGCAACGAGCATTTCCTGCTGGTGCTGCACTTGCCAGGGGTGCATGAGTACGACGTGGACGCGCCGATCCGCATCTACATTCCGACCCATAAACTGTTTGTCTTCGATGCCCAAGGCAAGCTGGTCCAGGCCCCGGGCCTGCGTATTGCGAGGGTTGCCTGATGGCTGAAATTCGTTTGCAGAACCTCGCCCACAGCTACACCAGCACCCCGGCGGGCCCTGAGGACTACGCGATCCGCGAGATGAACCACATCTGGGAGCAGGGCGGCGCCTATGCGCTGCTCGGGCCCTCGGGCTGCGGCAAATCCACCTTGCTCAATATCATCTCCGGACTGCTCAGCCCCTCCGAAGGCCAGGTGATGTTCGACAGCAAGGTCGTCAACGACCTGACTCCGGAGCGGCGCAACATCGCCCAGGTGTTCCAGTTCCCGGTGGTGTACGACACCATGACCGTGTTCGACAACCTGGCGTTCCCGCTGCGTAACCAGGGCATGGCCGAAGCCAGGATCCACACCAAGGTGCAGGAAATCGCCGAGGTCCTGGACCTGCAGAACCTGCTGGACAAAAAGGCCCGCAACCTCACCGCCGACGAAAAACAGAAAGTCTCCATGGGCCGCGGGCTAGTGCGCGACGATGTGTCGGCGATCCTGTTCGATGAGCCACTGACGGTGATCGACCCGCACCTGAAATGGAAGCTGCGGCGCAAGCTCAAGCAGATCCACGAGCAGTTCAACATCACCATGGTCTACGTCACCCACGACCAGTTGGAAGCCTCGACTTTCGCCGACAAGATCGCCGTGATGTATGGCGGCCAGATCGTGCAGTTCGGCACGCCCCGGGACTTGTTCGAGCGCCCGAGCCACACCTTTGTCGGTTACTTCATCGGCAGCCCGGGGATGAACCTGATCGAAGTCACGGCGCAGCCCGGCGGCGTCGGCTTCGGCTCGACCCACTTGCCCCTGTCCGAAACCCTGCAACAACGCGTTGCCCAGGCCCAGGGCAAAACCCTGAAGGTCGGTATTCGTCCGGAATTCGTGCATGTCTGGGACGGCCCATACGACGACGCGATGCGGGCCGACGTGGTCCACGTCGAAGACCTGGGCACCTACAAGATCCTGACCCTCAACCTTGATGGCGCGCCGTTGAAAGTACGCCTGGCCGAAGACAAGCCGGTGCCGGAAGGCACGGCGTACATCAGTTTTCCGGCCCAATGGTTGATGGTTTATGCCGATGAATACTTGCTGGAACCACTGAGCGAGGTGCAGCCATGAACAAGGTGCAGAACAACAAGGCCTGGTGGCTGGTGTTGCCGGTGTTCCTGCTGGTGGCCTTCAGCGCCGTGATCCCGATGATGACCGTGGTCAACTATTCGGTGCAGGACATCTTCGACCAGTCCAGCCGCTACTTCGTCGGCGCCGACTGGTACAAGCAGGTGCTGCTCGATCCACGGCTGCACGATTCATTGCTGCGTCAGTTCATCTATTCGGCGTGCGTGTTGCTGATCGAAATCCCCCTGGGCATCGCCATCGCCCTGACCATGCCGACCAAGGGCAAATGGTCGTCACTGGTGTTGATCATCCTGGCGATCCCGCTGCTGATTCCCTGGAACGTGGTGGGCACCATCTGGCAGATTTTCGGCCGCGCCGACATCGGCTTGCTGGGTTCGACCCTCAACGGCCTGGGCATCAACTACAACTATGCGGCCAACACCATGGACGCCTGGGTCACCGTGCTGGTGATGGACGTCTGGCACTGGACTTCGTTGGTCGCGCTGCTGTGCTATTCGGGGCTGCGGGCGATTCCGGATGTGTACTACCAGGCCGCGCGGATCGACCGCGCATCGAACTGGGCCGTGTTCCGCCACATCCAGTTGCCGAAGATGAAGAGTGTGCTGCTGATCGCCGTGATGCTGCGCTTCATGGACAGCTTCATGATCTACACCGAGCCGTTCGTACTCACCGGCGGCGGGCCGGGTAACGCCACCACGTTCCTCAGCCAGACCCTGACGCAGATGGCCATTGGTCAATTCGACCTGGGGCCGGCGGCGGCGTTTTCCCTGGTGTACTTCCTGATCATTCTGTTGGTGTCGTGGCTGTTCTATACCGCCATGACGCACTCCGACGCCAACCGTTGAGGCCCGCACGATGAGCAAGAGAAAGCTGATTCCGCTTTTGATCTACATCCTGTTCCTGCTGGTGCCCATCTACTGGCTGCTGAACATGTCGTTCAAGAGCAACACCGAGATCCTCGGCAGCCTGACCCTGTGGCCCCAGGATTTCACGTTCCACAACTACAAGGTGATCTTCACCGACCCGAGCTGGTACACCGGTTACCTCAACTCGCTGTACTACGTCAGCCTGAACACGGTGATTTCCCTGACCGTCGCGCTGCCGGCGGCCTATGCGTTTTCCCGCTACCGCTTCCTCGGGGACAAGCACCTGTTCTTCTGGCTGCTGACCAACCGCATGGCACCACCGGCGGTGTTTCTGTTGCCGTTCTTCCAGCTGTATTCGTCCATCGGCCTGTTCGATACCCATATCGCCGTGGCCTTGGCCCATTGCCTGTTCAACGTGCCGCTGGCGGTGTGGATCCTCGAAGGCTTCATGTCCGGGGTGCCGAAAGAAATTGACGAGACCGCCTACATTGACGGCTACAGTTTCCCCAAGTTCTTCGCCAAGATTTTCATCCCGTTGATCGGCTCCGGCATCGGTGTCACGGCATTCTTCTGCTTCATGTTTTCCTGGGTCGAACTGCTGCTGGCGCGCACGCTTACCTCGGTCAATGCCAAGCCGATCGCCGCGGTGATGACCCGCACCGTGTCGGCCTCCGGGATCGATTGGGGTGTGCTGGCGGCGGCGGGGGTGTTGACCATCCTGCCGGGCATGCTGGTGATCTGGTTCGTTCGCAACCACGTGGCCAAGGGCTTCGCCCTGGGCCGGGTCTGAGGAGTCGATGATGGAATGGATGAACTGGACCGCCCCCACGGCGGCATTCTTTGGGGTCATCGCCTTGCTGCTGGCAGGCATGACTACGTGGGAACTGCGTTCGCCGAGTATCCCTCGGCGCGGTTTCCTGCCGATTGCCACCACCCGGGGCGATCGGTTGTTTATCGGTCTTCTCGGTAGCGCCTACCTGCATATGCTGGTGATCGGCGCCACCGACTGGAGCATCTGGATAGCGTTCGCGTTGTCTCTGGTGTGGCTGTTGGCAGTGATGCGGTGGGGCTAGTCGCGCAGGTTCGCCGATCAGGCTCTTAAACCCAAACAGGAGGTCTCTATGTTCAATAAAAACAATAAGCTGCGACATAGCGTTTCATTGGCAGCCATGCTGGCACTCAGCGGGCTGAGTGCTGCGGCCTGGGCCGACGCCTATGAAGACGCCGCTAAAAAATGGATCGGCAGTGAATTCAAGCCGTCGACCCTGACCGCCGAGCAGCAGCTCGAAGAACTCAAGTGGTTCATCAAGGCCGCCCAGCCGTTTCGCGGGATGAAAATCAACGTGGTCTCGGAAACCATCGCCACCCACGAATACGAGTCCAAGGTGCTGGCCAAGGCCTTTACCGAGATCACCGGGATCCAGCTGACCCACGACCTGCTCCAGGAAGGCGACGTGGTGGAGAAGCTGCAGACCCAGATGCAATCGGACAAGAATATCTATGACGGCTGGGTCAACGACTCGGACTTGATCGGCACGCACTTCCGCTACGGCAAGACTGAATCGATCACTGACCTGATGGCCAACGAAGGCAAGGATTTCACCTCGCCGACCCTGGACATCAAGGACTTCATCGGCATTTCCTTCACCACCGCGCCGGACGGCAAGATCTATCAACTGCCCGATCAGCAATTCGCCAACTTGTACTGGTTCCGTGCCGACTGGTTCGAGCGCCCCGAGCTGAAGGCCAAGTTCAAGGAGAAATACGGCTACGAGCTGGGCGTACCGGTGAACTGGTCGGCCTATGAGGACATCGCCAAGTTCTTCTCCGAAGACGTCAAGGAAATCGACGGCAAGCGGGTCTACGGCCACATGGACTACGGCAAGAAAGACCCGTCCCTGGGCTGGCGCTTCACCGATGCCTGGTTCTCCATGGCCGGCGGTGGCGACAAGGGCCTGCCCAACGGTTTGCCGGTGGATGAGTGGGGCATTCGTGTCGAAGACTGCCATCCGGTCGGTTCCAGTGTGACCCGCGGCGGCGATACCAACGGACCGGCGGCGGTGTTCGCCACCACCAAATACGTGGACTGGATGAAGAAGTACGCACCACCGGAAGCGGCGGGCATGACCTTCTCCGAATCCGGCCCGGTACCGTCCCAGGGCAACATTGCCCAGCAGATCTTCTGGTACACCGCTTTCACCGCCGACATGACCAAGCCGGGCCTGCCGGTGATGAACGCCGATGGCACGCCGAAATGGCGCATGGCGCCATCGCCGCGTGGTCCGTACTGGGAAGAGGGCATGAAGCTAGGGTATCAGGACGTGGGTTCCTGGACATTCATGAAGTCCACGCCGGAGAAACAGAAACTCGCCGCCTGGCTCTACGCGCAGTTCGTGACGTCCAAGACCGTGTCGCTGAAAAAGACCATCGTCGGCCTGACGCCGATTCGTGAGTCGGACATCAACTCTCAGGCCTTGACCGACCTGGCGCCGAAACTCGGTGGCCTGGTGGAGTTCTACCGCAGCCCGGCCCGTGTGCAATGGACCCCGACCGGGACCAACGTGCCGGACTATCCACGCCTGGCGCAACTGTGGTGGAGCCACATCGCCGAAGCAGCAAGCGGCGAGAAGACCCCGCAACAGGCCCTCGATGGGTTGGCCAAGGACCAGGACGCGATCATGACGCGCCTGGAGCGCTCCAAGGCCCAAGCCACCTGCGCCCCGAAAATGAACCCCGAGCGCGACGCGCAATACTGGTTCGACCAACCGGGCGCACCGAAGCCGAAACTGGCGAACGAGAAGCCTAAAGGTGAAACGGTGAGCTACACCGAGCTGTTGAAATCATGGGAGGCGGCACGCAAGTAAAGCCCCACGCGTGAAAACGAACGGCACCGAAAGGTGCCGTTTTTTTTGCGTGCGCTTGCACTGCTATCGTGAGCAGGCTCGCTCCCACATGGTCTGTCTTGGGGTGACCAAAGCTCCATGCACACCGCCAACCCCTGTGGGAGCGAGCCTGCTCGCGATAGCGGCGGGTCAGTTGCAGCGATGTTGACTGGGCTGACGCTTTCGCGAGCAAGCCCGCTCCCACAAGGGGGGTGGTGATCTGAAGGGAGAGTGATCAGCCCGCCTTGGCCGGGCTGGCCAGGGCGTTTCCAGCCACGGGCGCGGGTGAGCTTTTCATCAGGGCATCCAATGCCTGCCGGTAGCTTTTGCCCGCCAGGCTCATGCTGTTGTTGTGCGTCGCGCCGGGCACCAGCAACAGACGCTTGGGCTCCCGGGCGGCGTTGAACAGCTGCTCGCTGAACCGGGGCGGTACGTAGCGGTCGGCGGCACCATGGACAATCAGCAGCGGCATGTTGATCTCGCCGATTTTGTCGATGGAGTCGAACTTCTGCGACAGCAGCCAGCGCACCGGCAGGGACGTGTTCGCCATGGCGGTTGCAACATCGCCCAAGGAAGTGAAAGTGGATTCGATGACCAGGCCTCGGACCTGGGCACCGCCATTCTTCGCCGACTCCTGGCCCAGCTGCGCAGCAAGGTCTACCGCGACGGCCCCACCCAGGGAATGACCATAGATCAGCCGCAGGGCCGGGTCCGGTTGCAGTACCTTGAGACGTTCCCAGGCGATGCGTGCATCTTCATAGACGCTGGCTTCCGACGGCAGATCCCCATGGCTTTTGCCAAAACCACGGTAATCGATCGCCAGCACCGAATAGCCCAGTGCCCTCAGTTGCTGGATACGAAACAACTGGCCGGTCAGATTCCAACGCACGCCATGCAAGTACAGGATGGCCGGAGCGTTCTTGCGTTCGGCCGGCCACCACCAGCCGTGGATATTTTCCCCGGCCTTGAAGCTCTTGGGCTTGAGATCGAATTCCTGCACGCTGCTGGGGAGCCCACTGAACCAGCTCGCTGTTCCCGGCTCGATACGAAAGACCAGCTCGCGTTCCTTATGCTGCAACACTGCACAGCCCACCGGCAGGCCGATCACCATCGTGGCCATGAAAAACCAGGCCAGCCAGCGCTTCTTGACGCGAGAGAGTGACAATGAAGACATCGACGCGATTCGCTACTCGGGACGGAAGCTGCGTTTTAGCAGATTCCGTCCAGGGTGCGCAGGGATTTCGGACCGTTTGCCTGTGGCGAGGGGCGCCTCACTGTGCCTTCAGGCGCTAGGTAATCCGATCGAGCTCTGAGCGTTTGGCCCCCTCCACTGGCGTCGTCGGGTCTCGCCACCCAAGGCGCAGGCAATAACGCGACAGGTTCAGATCGAACTCGCCGATTTGCTCTTGCGCTTGCCAAGCCATGGTTTCAGGCTCCTCCAAAGCCGCAAGGCGAAACCCAGGAGCAAACCATCAGGTTGCCAGGAATAAAAACTCCAACGCCAATGCTCCAGTTGTCCGGTCATGCGTTCGTGCAATTGATGGCTGGAGTTATTGAGACTGACCCGCGACGCATCGATCCACCGCCAGTTTTCGTCCAGGCCCCAGCGAATCCACTCTTCGAGCAATACCCGGCCGCTACCCAGGTCGGCATGCTGCGGCAGGAACGCCAGGTTGTAATCGTACAGCCGGCCTTGATCCAGCAGGCCGAGGCGATAGCTGATGCACTCACCGTTCAGCTCCAGCGTCACCACCCGCACCTGGCCTTGGGCAGCGAGGGCGCTGAAGGCGTGGTTCATCCATTGCTGGTGCATGGGGTCGGAGAAGATCCCGACACCTTCCTGGCCTTTCCAACTGGCGGCCTCGACGTCGGCCAGGGCCCGTAACAATTGCCCCATGCTGATGGCGTCCGGCGTTAAACGGCGGATCTCTGCGCCGCAAGCGGCGATTCGCTTGCGCGCCCGACGCAGCTTGTAGCGTGTATCACCGGAAATTTCCTGATGATCGCTGTCGCTGATCAGGTGCACCGGAACCCGACAACTGAGTCGCCGCTCTCCGGTGGAACTCAGCGCCATCCAGGCGCTGAGGACGCTTTGTTCACCGACCGGCTCGATCACTTCATTCAATTGCAGCAACGCGTGAGGCAAGTGCTGACGGATCTGCATCAGCGCCTGGCCCATGCTTTCGGCGTCCAGGCGTACCAGCAGGGCGATGCGATCGGCCAAGGGGTAACCCAAGTGATGCAACACCCGAAACCGCAGTCCGCCGATACGCTCACGTCCCGAAACCAGGGGCAGGCACAGGCACAAGGTCTGGTCCTGCCAGCCCAGCAACACGTGCAATTGCTGCTCGGGCAACAGGGCGAATTCCGCCGCTTGCAGCCAGGCCAGGGTGTTGAACGGCGTTGCGTCGGCCACCTGGGTTCGCAGCTGTTCATAAGCTGATACAGGAAAGTCCGCCGCGCCCAGGGAGCGACACCATTGGAACCGGATCGTCATGGGGATCAGGCCGCCGAAGTCGAGGCCGCCGGCCGGGCCGGTTTACGAAAAGCGTCCAGTACCGTGCCGGTGTAAGACGTATTTCGCAGAAACCGCCAGCGACCGAGCAAGTGGTACAGGTGGGTGATCTGCCCGCGCTCCTGGAAGCCCATGCGAATATGCATCTTGATCGCCTGGATGTTTTGCAAATCGCAAACATCGACCATGGTGTTGCAACCATGGTCCGCCATGACTTTCCATACCTCCAACTGCATGTCCGCCGATATTCTGGAACCCCAGTATTCACGGATCGCCTCGCCACCGAACTGAAAGTATTCGCCAGGCTTGATCGGAAAGTTGCAGTGATAGAAATGGCGGTCGAAATAGTCCCGTGTACTGGCCCAGGCGAACCCCACGGTGTCGTCCTGATCATCCAGATACATCAAGCCTGTGTAGCCTTCGGCCGCCAGCTCACGCATGGTTTTGACGCGGTCGCCGAAGTGCCGGGCAAAAGCATCGGCATTGGCGACGGTGATGAACTCCAGGCGCATCGGTGGGTAGGGCTTGAGGTTGTGTGGGGGGAGCGGGGTCCGTATATCGTGCTCCAGCCACACCAGTCGGGTGTGGGAAAATACGTAGCGTCTGCATAGCTGCTTTAGAACGGCGCGCAGACCTTTTTTCTGAATGCGATCACGCAATGTTTGCAGAGCGTTCATGGTGCCTCCTGACGAGTGGCAGGTTTGGGGGGGAGGAGAGCGGTCCAACTGAGGGCGAACACGGTTTCCCCTGGCAGGAGAAAACCGACCTGGCCGGCCTTGCAATCGAGCGGAGCGCTTTGGCTGCGGTTGTCCGGGCCGAAATACACTAGGGTCATGCCAGGTTGAGGGCAGATCGTGCCGTCGAGGCTGACCCGATGGGCCCGCGTGCTTTTGTTCACGCCCAGCAGACTGCGTTGCTTCCCGGTGGCCATGGCCAGGGCGTCGACTTCAAAGGCGTCGTTGTCCAGGCGCAGCACTTGGTCGAGCCAATGCTGTTGAATGAACTGCTGGGCCAGGCCCACGGGCTTGAGCTCGAAGTGCTGATCGTCCAGCACCCGCACCATGCCTTTGGGATACTCCGGTTCGTCGGCGGCCATGAACCAGTTGAGCATGTCCAGCCAGCCGTCGGCCGAGGCGTTAATGACCACCGACGTCCACCAGAGGGCGGCGTAGTGGGTTTCCTGGTCGTAAGGGCTCAGGCTCGAACCGGCGGACATGTTGGTCTGGTCCAACAGCAAGGCTTTGCGCGGCCGACCTTGGCTGTCCAGTCCCACCAGGTTGGCGGCCTGACGGACACTGTCGCGGTAGACCCGGGTCGCCAGCAGGTCGCGGATCATCCATTCATGCCAGGCCAGGGCGTCGATCTGGTCGTCGGACGTCGCCAGCAGGCGCCGTGCCCAGTCGATCCCGCGCTTGTCAGCGGCATTTTCAATGAAGGGGCCGTTGGTGAACTGGGAGCTGGCCGGCATGGCGATGCGGACACCGGCACGTGCGTTGGCGGGATCGGCGCGGACTTGGGCAGCCATGCTCTGGAACAGTTGCTGGAAACTGGCGAAGTCGGGGTAATTGAGGTTCGGCTCATCGGCAAAACTGAGGTAATGGAGGCCATTGCCGCCCAAAGCACGGGTCGCAGTGAGCCAGGCTTGCAAGCCGCTGTGACTGGTCCGGTCGTCCTTTAGCTCTACCTGGCGCTGGCTGCGGGCCAACAGGGTGATGTTTTGGCTGATGGCGAAGCGGTCCTGGTACAAGCGTCGGAAGGCATCTTCATAAGTGGCCCTGGCCGCGGTGATATCGACGAAGCTGTAAAGGGTTGCCGCCTGGGGTTTGAGCGCGTCGAGCACGGCGTAGGTGGACGGCGGCAATAACTCGTAGGGTAGGGCCGTGCCCAGCTTGGGGGTCGTGCCGAGCGCCTCGTCGTACAGTTTCAGGTGAGTCTGCCCCGGATCCTGGCGCACCGGTTGCAGGTGCGCCGGGTCTTGGGCGAACAGGTTGGCGGTGCCGTCCAACCAGAACGCGACCTTGCCGTTGCCTTGCAGATGCAGGCGCCAGATTTGGTCCACGTCCGCCACCGGCAGGGTCACCTGGTCGAATTGCCAATAGGCCCGTTGTGGCTTGAGATTCAGTTGCAACTGCTTGCCGTCCGCGACTCGCCGGACTTGCAGCGCACGTACGCCGCCGTGGAACTTGCCGGCCAGCACCGCCTGTTCGCCGGCTGCCACTTTGAAATACAGCTCATCGCCATCGTGGGTTTCAGCACTGAAATGCACCTTGGCCGGGGCAAACAGGGCGCGGGTGCGCACGTCGTGCTCAACGCTATAGCGCCGGAAACTGTAGCCGGGAATTTCCAGCCGATAACTGGCGGTGCCGGGCAGCAGGGGCCATTGTTGCTCTCCACGCACCTGGTCGGCCTTGATCAGGCGCTCACCCGCCAATCGTCCCTGGCCGTCGAGCAGATACAGGTGTTCGGTATTGGCTTCGGCTTGCCAGGCGGGCACCCAGCGCACGGTGACAGCGTCCTGGCGGTCGGTTTGCAGGTACAGGCTGCCGTCACGGATACCGGTCCATTGCATGGACGCGCCGTGGACCGAAGTTGCCAACGCGAGAAGACATAGGCACGCGCCGATCTTCCACTGTGGGAGCGAGCCTGCTCGCGAAGAGGCCTTCTGCCTCAACATCGCCGCTAACCGACCCACCGCTTTCGCGAGCAGGCTCGCTCCACAAAGGGGTGGACACAGGTGTTCTGTCCGGCACCGGACCCTGTGGGAGCGAGCCTGCTCGCGATGGCGGTTTTGCCGACAACGGTATTCACGCGGATTTCCCCAGCAGCATCTGACGCATTGGCAGCAAATCGCTGGGCAGGATGATCAGCGTCTGCCACAGCGCCACGCCGCTGAGGCGGCAATACATGACAAGCATTGCCAGGGTGACACCCAGGTAGGCGGTCGAGGACGCGGCGGCAGCGCCGACGATGCCGTAGCGCGGGATCAAAATCAGGTTCAACGCCAGGTTCAACAGCGCCCCCCCGCCCATCAGCAGCGAAACGGTGCCGGGGCGGTTCTTGCCCAGCAGGTCCAGGCGCAGGATGCTCGCATAGCACAACCCGAACACCCCTGGCAGCAGCGCCAGCAGGGCCGGGTACGCCGGCTGATAGGCGATGCCGAACAGGGTGACGATCAGCCATTCGCCGACCAGGACCATCCCCAGGCAGGCGCCCAGCATGGCCGTGGCTGTCAGGCGCAAGGCCAGCGGGGTCAGGCGCTTCATGTCGCTGTCCTGCTGCAGCAGGCGTTTCATCAGTGGCGTGGTGACCGCTTCCGGCACGATATGCAGCAGTTCGGCCGCCGCGCTGGCCATGGCGTAGTGCCCTAGCGCCGTGCTGCCCAACAGCGCGCCGATGAACAGGTAATCCGAACGCGTCATCAGTTGCTGGAACAAAAGGTCCGGATGACTGCGGACACCGTAACGCAACAGTTCGGTCTGGCCGGCGCGATCCCAGCGCAGGGTGACCGCGTGATCGCGACGCAACCACATCCAACCCACCAGCACCACCAGGCTCAGGCCCGCCAGCCAGCTGATCAGCGCCGCTTCCAGCGCCGTGTCTTTCCACATCCAGAACAGCGCCACGAACAGCAACAGCGGGACCAAAGATTCCATCAGCCGCAAGGCGTTGAACACGCCGACGCCGCCGGAGGCGTTGTGCAGCGTCAGCAGGCCGGTCTTGAGCGCCGCCAGCGGCACGGCCAGCAACAGCAGCCAGGCCAGCAGTCCCAGTTGCGTGGTGACGTCCAGTTCGGCGCCGAACTCACGCACCAGCGCCACCACCAGCAGCGTCAGCAACCCAGCCAACAGACAACCGAAGACCAGCACGTGGCTGAGCAACAGGCTCATCGAGCGATGCTGCGCAGCCTGATAACCGACGGCGGAATTCAGGCCCCCACTGGTGGTGGCACTGATCAGGTCCGGCAGGGTGCTGAGCAGCGCCAACAGCCCGCGTTCGCTGGGCCCGAGGATCCGTGCCAGCAACACGTTGCGCAACAGGCGCAGGCCGATCATCGCCAGGCTCGTGCCCATGCTCATCACCAAGAGCCTGAGGTAACGTGCACGGTTCATGAGCGGACTCCTCGGCGAATACGCCAGGCCAATAACTCGGGGTGACAGGCGTTGCGTTGGCTGACGCCGAAACGTGGCAGGTTCAGGGGGTCGCCGTCATGGCGATACAGTCCGGCCTCGGTGCCCAGCGCGAACGGAAAACCGTGGGCCGCCACCTGCTCGCGCACACGGGCGTCATTGTCCCCGTTGGGGTAGCAATACACCGGCAAGGGTTGGGCACAGCCATTTTCCAGGGCCGTCCAACTGCGGGACAGTTCTTCATGCAGGCGCTGGTCGTCCAGCCCGGTCAGGATCGCGTGGCTGGCGCCGTGGGGACCGAAACGCACCAGTCCGGAATCTTCGAGCATGCGTACCTGGGACCAGTCCAGGGCTTGGGGTTGGGAGCCCTGCGGGCAGGCGTCGGTGAGGTCGCTCAAGGTGCGTGGATCGAGGCTCTTGAGGCTCTGCAGGAAATGCATCAGCGCCAGGCTGCGGCGCTCGTCGTCGATGTCGTCGAGCAACACCGGCAACGGCCGACCGGCGTGCTGCAAATGCTCGATCAGCGAGCGCCGCGCCACCTGCCCATGGCTGCCCCACAAGGTTTCGCCGATGCTCTCCCACCAGAAATGCTGGCGACTGCCGACGAAGTCGGTGGAGAGGAAAATGCTCGCCGGCATTTGGTACTGGCGCAGCAGAGGAAAGGCGTTCATGGCGTTGTCGCGCCAGCCGTCGTCGAAGGTCAGGGCCACCCGGGGACGGTTCGGAATGCTTTCAGGGTCGGCCAGCAATAAGGTCATCAATGGCACGCATTCAAAGTATTGCTGCAACCAGATCAACAAATGTTCGAACGCTTCGGGCCCCACGCACAGCTCGTTGCGATGAGGCAATTCGGCGGCGCGGTCGTTGTTCAGTACCCGGTGCAACATCAGGATGATGCCGGCGCCACTTAATGCGTGACGACCCAGGGACGTGTTCAGGTACAGCCAGCCGCCGGTACGCTTGATTGTGGTCTTGATACGGGTATTGATCGGCATGTCAGGCCTCATCGAGTCTGATCGGGATTCCATTGGTTGTAGCTATGCCCGCGCAAGAACTGCCACAGGCCGACGACCATGCCGGCCAGGCTCACCAGCACAAACGCGGCGAGCCGAAACGGTCTGGGCAAGCGATGACGCACGTCCAGCAGGCCGGCCAGTGCGAAGGTGTAGCCGAGTAGCTGGGCAGACAGGGTCAGGCGATAGAAACCATGCTCATCGAGCAGCCAGAGGTTGGCCACCAGCAGGGGTAGCAACAGCACCGGCGCCAGCCGGCGGATCAGCTTGTGGCTAATCAATGCGATGGCGTACAGGCCATGGCACAGCGGGTTGAGTAGCTCACGCCGGGCCGCCAGGCTGATCAGGCCGCCGACGGTGACGCGCTGGCGGCGGCTGAACTGTCGGTCGGCTTCGTCCACGCCTTGATCGAGCACCTTGGCGTCGTCGACGTAGACGACGCGTTTGCCGGTGACCGGTGCGCAGGTGTTGATAAAAAAATCGTCGTTGACCATGGCTGGAATCGGTTGGTACAGCTCGCGGCGCAACGCCTGCAGCGCACCATCGGCCGAGACCGTGCAACCGGTGCGACTTTCCACTCGGCGTAGCCAGGCTTCGTAGTGACGGTACAGGCTTTCGCCCACGCTCAGGCCTGAGCCCGGGACGGGAATGTTCATATTGCCGACAGTACCGCCGACCCCTGGATCGGAAAACGGCGCCAGCAGGCGTTCAAGCGTGCCGTCGAGCCAGTGGACATCAGCATCGGTAAACACCAGGATATCGCCCGTGCAATGACTGACCGCGACGTTGAGCACGCTGTTCTTGCCTTGGCGCGGCAGGTCGAGCACCTCGATGCGCGGATCTTCGAAGTTGCGCGCCAGGGCCACGGTCTGATCGGTGGAGCCGTCGCTGGCGACAACGATCTGCAGGCTGGCGGCCTGATAGTCCTGGGCCAGCAGATTGCGCAGTTTGTTCTCGATATTGCGTTGTTCGTTGTGCGCGGCAACGATCACACTGACCCGTTGCGCAGGCAGAGGCTCAGGCCTGAGCCTGGGAAAAAATGGCCCGGCGAGCGTCAGCAGCAATGGGTAACCCAGGTAGGCGTACACCGGCAGTAACAGGCACAACCAGAAAATGAACTCAGCCACGGGCAGGCCTCCTTGCTTTCCAATGACAAAGGCTGAGGATGAGCGCGACGCCGGCCAGGTGCAGGCGCACCCAGTGCAGGCCCCAGAGCTGCAGGGTCAGGCACGGGTTACGGTGCTTGTGGCTCTGGTTCAAGCTCAGCACCAACCCCGGCACGGTCGTCAACAGCCCCATCATGAGTGCATATTGAGGAGCGCCAGTGGCCAGCGCGCAGATCGCCAGGAAGTCCAGCAGCCAGACGAGCACGGCCAACATCGGGAAGCGCAACAGGCGCAGGCTCAAGCCATTGGTACGCAGCAACTGCACCAGACTGCCCTGGCGCCACAATTCCTTGCCCATCCACTCGCGCCAGTTCATTTCGTAGCCCCAGTGCAGGGCGGTGTATTCATTGACCGACAGTAATCGTGCGCCCTTGGCCGTCTGGCGCAGGGTCAAGTCTTTGTCCTCACCGGTGCGCAGCGTCTCGTTGAACCCGCCGGTCCTGTCGAACCAATGGCGGCGCATCAGCAGGTTGGCGGTTGGCAGCCAATCCACGCGCTGCACGGTATGTCGCGAGGGGAGCGAGGTCCGCCGATGCCAGGCCGTGGCGTACCAGGGGGCCTGCGCGGGGGTGTACAGATCCAGGCCGAAGACGTCGGCGATGTCTGCGGTCTCCAACGCCAGCAAATGCGTCAGCCAGTCCTCGGGCATTTCGATGTCGGCGTCGATGAAGGCCAGCCATTCACCGGTGGCAACCTGCGCTCCGCGATTGCGCAGGGCACCGATCGGCACGCCTGGAATCACCAGGACCTGCGCACCGAACTGCCGGGCAATCTCCGGGCCCTGATCCTGCGAGCCGTTGTCGACCACGATCAACTCGCACGCAAGGTTGGCGGCATTGGCGGCGCGTTGTGCGGCGAGCAGCGTGCGGGCGATATGCCGGGCCTCGTTGTACATCGGAATGACGATACTGATGCGGCTCATGAACGGGCCTCCCGCGGCGCGGCCTGTTCGGCGTCGTAGCGCAATATGCTGGTCAAGGCGAGCATGATCCACAGTAACTTGTGGTTCGGCGCGCTGAGGAACATCAGGAACAGCGCCAGCGACAGGAAACTCATGCCCAGGTGCGTCAACAGGTCTGCCTGGGCCCAGTCCCGACGCTGGAGCCAGAGTTGGCGCGTGCGCACCAGGTTGTAGAGGCCCAGCCCAATCATGCCGACAAACATCAAGCCGGCTGGTACGCCGATTTCACTGAAGATTTCCAGGTAGGTGTTATGGGCCTCGCGGTACAGATCCCCCCGTTTGCGATTGGCCGAGAACGCCTTGGCGTAGCCGGTGGGGGCGTAGTGCTCCGGAAACGTCCCGGGGCCTGAACCGAGTATCGGCTTCTCGCGGATCATCTGGCTGCCCACCACAATGTACGAGGCGCGGCGCCCCAAGGATCCGTCCTTGTGGTCGTTGGTGCCGGAGCTGAGGATGCTCAATGTCTGGATGCGTGCCACGTAGCCGGCAGGCATCAAGGCGATTGTCGCCGGGACCATGAGTGCCAGGCCGAGCATCGCGAACCCGAGGTGCCGGGGACGCACGCGTGGTAGCTGCGCCCGATAGTGATACAACCCGATCATCAGAGTGAGCAGCAGCACGACCAGTCCTGAGCGCGATTCGGTCTTGGTCATTCCACCCAACAACAGGATGACACCGCCAGCCCAGAACAACCGGTGCAGCAGGTTCTGGCTGCGTATGGTCAACAGCAATGCCAGCGGTATGGTAAACGCAATCAACAGCGCAAAGGCGTTCGGGTCTTCCAGCAAACCCGAGGCGCGCCCCTGATCCTGGTATTTGGCTGAAAACATCGCGAGCACGCAGGTCGTGGCGACGCTCACTGTCATCAGCCGGGCGAACATCTCCAGGTTCAGCTCGCGACCGATCAACAACGTGATCACGAACAGAATCAGCCCTACTGCGAGTTCACGCAGATGCATCAGGGACTGCTCCATGTTTTCCGAGATCAACAGGCTCAGGCCATACAACACCATGAAGCCGAGCAACGGCTTCCAGATGTTGCTACGCAAGCGCGTCGCAGGGATCTGATGCAAGGCCAGCTGCAGCATCAGGATCAGGATCAGCGCCACGCCGAGGAATTTGCTGCCGGAAAACGCGTTGTCCTTGAACAGGCGTTCGAGCGGCAGCAGTGCGGCAATGCCCAGCAAACCCCAGCCGGGCTTGCGGTACAGCATGGCGACGCCCACCAGCCCAAGCACCGCACCCGGAGCAAGAAACGGATAAGGACTGGCCAGCAATGCCAGGCACACCAGCCCCAGCAGACTGACGATCGAGAGCGGGACAATCATGGCCGAGCCTCCCGCGCCGTGCGGATATAGAGTTGCGACCAGCGTTCGGCCAGCGTGCGCAGGTCGTAGCGGTCGCGTTGGGTGCGGCGCGCGTTGTCGGCGAGGATCCGCGCCAGGGGCGGTTCGCTGAACAGCGTTTCGATCTGGCGGGCCAGTTCCTCGCTGTCGGCTGGCGTGGCGAGCAGGCCGTTGTGACGGTCCTGCAAGACATCGGGAATGCCACCGACGCCGAACGCTACCACGGGCACGCCGGCCTGCATGGCTTCGAGCAGGATCATTGGCGTACCTTCAGTGCGTGAACTGATCACCAGTGCATCGAGGCGGCTCCACCAGTCGTTCATGTCCGTCTGATAACCGGGCAATTCGATGCGCGTGGGCAGATTGGCGTCAACGATGCGCTTGAGCAAGGGCTGGCGTTCCGGGCCATCACCGAGCATGACCGCGTGCAGCGACGCATGGCGCTGACACAACGGGATCATCGCATCGAGGAACAGGTCCGGGCCTTTCTCGCTGCTCAAGCGGCCGACGTAGCCGACCCGCCAGCGTTGCCTGTCGTCGCGATGAGGCAGCAGCGTCGTGACGGCCGGCAGGCCGTTGGGGATCACGTCGAGTTTTTCCGCGTTCACGCTGGCCTGGCGGTGCAGCGCCGCGATGCACTCAGCCACGCACACCACTCGCTTGACTGGCGCGGTGCGGCATAGTTGCAGGCTCAACCACGTATAGAAACGTTGTTTGGGGCTGCGTGGCGTGAAACCGTGCTGGGTGATCACCAGCGGCAGGTGCAACAGGGTCGCTGCGGCCCAGCCGAACACCAGGCCCTTGAAGTTGTGCGTATTGATCAGCGGGCGCTCGGCGCGCCGTTGCCGCAGATGCTGCAACAGTTCGGGCCAACTAGCGCAGTGGTGGCAGTCGATCCCAGCCTGGCGGAACCGCGTGATCAAGGTCGGCGGCGCCCCCAGGAACAGCACCTGATGCTGGCCGGGTGTCGCCACGCAATGATCGAGCAGCATCCGCTCGGCCCCATAGAAGCCACCGCTGCCGAGCAGATGAATGATCGACAGGGGGAGGCTGCGTTGGGACTGGCTGAACGGCGCGTTCAATTTTTCACCCAATGGACAAGGCTGGGCACGCTCCAGTTGCGGTGCGGGTTGACCTGCTCGGGCGACTGCTCGTTGATCACCAGCAGCACCGGTAGATCCAATTGGTGGCCGATTTGCGCCGGATGCTTGAAGCGATGGTCGAAGAACTCACGCACATAGACCAGGGCGATCGCCAGCAGCAGGCCACAGAACATGCCGAAGACAATAATCAGCATCGGCTTGGGAAAGGCCGGGGTGGTCGGTTCGAACGGCGGGCTCAGGACCCGGGCGTTGGACAGGTCGTTGTCCAGCGAGCGAGTAGAGCTGGCTTCGGCGAACCGCTGGGCATAGGTGGAGAATGCCGCATGCAGGGCGTTGATTTCGGTGTCCATCTGCCGCAGCTTGCTCTGGGTTTCCTGAAGTTGGTGGATGCGTTCCTTGAAGGCGGCGATACGTTCGATTTTCTGTTTGATCACCGAGCTGACCACCGCCAGGTCGGTGGTGCGTTCCTGGATGCGGTTGTTCACCACTTTGAGAAATTGCTGGCGGGTGCGCACGATCTGCTCGCGAGCCAGCAACATCGGTTCGCTGCCGGGTTGGAAGATCGCCAGGTCGTTCATGTAGCGGCTGACCTGGCTGGTCAATTGCTCGCCCATTTGCCTGATTTCCCGATCGTCGAAGGCAACGTTGTCCACGGTGGTGGTGAAGGTGAACGGGAAGGTGTAGTCGTTGAATCGCGAGCTGTTCGCCGCCGCCAGGCTGGTCTTGAGGTAATCCAGCCAGCGTTGGCCTTGCAGCAGGCGGTCCTGGTACAGGTTCAGGGCCTGCTCCTCGGTGTTGATCGCATTCAAGCGAAAAGTGATTTCTTCCTTGGGATCGGATGAGCCGACGCCTTCAAGCAGCGTCAGGCGGTTACCCTCCAAACCGTCAAGGCGAGTCTGGTACTGGACTTTTTTCTGCTCGTAGAACGTCTGGGGCAACTCTATCGATTGCAGGTCCTGGCGACCGGTGAGGTAGTTTTCCAGCAGTTGCGCCACGAACCGAGTGCCCTGGGCCGGGTCGCCGAAGCTGTAGACGATGGAGATGACGTTGGAGCCGGGCAAGGTCTCGATCTTCAGGTTGTCAATGGCCTCGTCGGTCAGCGTATCGAGCACGGTGTCGCGTACCGGATCGACCTCGAGCCCCAAGCCGTCGCGCAGCGGATTGATGACGTACTCACGCAACGGCTGGGTGACGTAGCGCTTGAGTGGTTCGCTCACCCACTTGTTGAGGATGCCCGGGCTCGGGGTGTACTCGCCCTGGTCGCGCAGGGTCTTGATGGTTTCGCGAATCAACGCCGGCGAGCGCAGGATGTTGCTCTCGGTTTCCATGTCCGCCAGGGACGGTGGAACGAACGTCGCGTTTTCCTGGTTCAGCGAAGTCGTGGCGTCGCCTTGGGAGAGCTTTTTCGACTGGACGATCACTTGGGCGGTGATATCGAAACTCTGCTTGAGCATCAACGGCAGCACCAGGGCGATCACGGCAAAAATCAGGAAGACGCGCTTCACCCACTGCTTGTTGGCGAAGAAGATCCTGAAGAACTCGTGCAGATAGTTTTCCTTGGGGTTCATGATCGATCACCTGGGTCAGTTTCTGTCGCTGCTTTTGTTGTCGAGGTCGTAGCCGAGGCTGACGCCAATGCCCTGGAACAGCACCACATCGGCCAGTTGCCGGGCCATTTCACCGGCTTTGGCCAGGCCGGTCTTGGGCACGAAAAGCATGTCTTCCGGTTGCAGGTAGGCGATCTGCGAGGCGTCGCCGCTCAGGGCCTTCTCCACGTCGTAGTGGCGGGCCTCAACCTGATTGCCGTTGCGCCGCATGATCACCACCGAGTCGAGCCTTGCCTTGACGTTCGTGCCCCGGGCCAGGGTCAGCGCCTCGAGAACGGAGATCGGCCGGCGGATAGGGTAGGAACCGGGTTGAGCCACTTCACCGAGGACATAGATCTCGTTACCACCGGTGGACTTGAGCAGCACATCCACGGTCATGTGGCCGGGTAGCTGGGCATAGCGCTCATTGAGGAAGGTCTCCAGCTGGGTGACGGTCATGCCTTGCAACGGGACGGCACCGATTTCCGGGAAGCTGGCGTAGCCATCCCGGCCCACGATGATTTCCCGGCTCATGCCGGTGGCAGGGTGGGTCAAGGTGTTACGCAGGTTCGTCTCGCCGGACAGCGGGCTGGTCACCATTACGGTCAATTGGTTGCGATTGGGCTGGAACAGCATCTTCTGGTTGTAGGCCTGCTGCACCGCCAGGCGCGCCTCTTCGGTGGTCAGGCCGGAGACTTTCACCGAGGTGTTGGCGCCCGGCAGTTCGATACTGCCGTCGGGCATCACCTGTTGCGTGCCGTTGAGTTGGCTGGCAGCGGTGAAGTTCAGGGCAACCTGGTCGCCCGGTTGCACGCGGTAAGCCTGGGAAGAGGTGGTGTCGATGTGAAAAATCACATCCAGCACGTCCTGGGGTCTCAGGGTCTGTTCGACCCTGGGCATGTCGGTGGCTTGGGCGTTGGCTGGCGCGGCCGTGAGGATCTGCACCGGCATCGAACGGGTATCGGTGGTGCTGGAGCAACCGGCAAGCGGCAGCAACAGCAGGACAAGCATTCTGGCGTTCATCTCGTCATCCTTTTGCGGGCTTACAGGTTGTTGTAGAGCCATTTGGGCATGTAGTACTTGCGTCGGTTGAACACGCTGCCGACTACCTTCGCGCCCGCCTGGACCAAGCGTTGCCGGGCGGCTTGGGCCACTTCCCAGCGGGTATCCTCACCACGCACCACCAGCACCACGCCGTCCACCTGGGTGCTGATGACCAGTGTGTCGCTGGCCGAATACACCGCGTCGGCGTCGATCACCACGAAGCGGTACTGCGCCGCCAGTTGCCTGAACAATGGACGCAGTCGCTCGGGGCTCAGGCGGTCGGCGTTATGCCCCAGGCGGCCATTGGGCAGCACGTCGAAGGGCAGGCTGGAAACCTGCACCACGCAGTCCTGCAACAGCGGTGGGGCGAGGGTGTTGAACAGCAGGTCGCTGAAACCGCGCTCTTTTTGCAGCAACAGTTGGTGGCTGAGGTTGTGCGGCGACTGGCTCGCATCCACCAGCAACACCCGTCCGTTGCTCATCTGCGCCAGTTGAGCGGCGAGCGCCATGGCGCTGGTGCTCGTGCCGGTGCCGATGTTGGCGGCTGTCATGAGAAGGATCCGCAGATCCGGGTCAAGCACGGTCGAGGTCAGGTTGGTCTCGCTCGGGCTGGCTATGGTCAGGATATTCGTTGAACCGTCCATTTAACTCGCTCCGTGGCCGCTGAAAACTTTGAAGGGGGTAAGCATCAGGATCTTCAAGTCCAGCCACAGGCTTTGTTCAGCGATATAGCTGAGGTCCAATTCCACGCGCTGGTCGAAGTCGATATTGCTGCGCCCGGAGATCTGCCACAGACCGGTCATGCCGGGGTAGATGCTCAGGCGCACAAGGTGATTGTCCTTGTAGCGATAGGCGTTGAACGAGGTCGGCCGCGGGCCCACCAGGCGCATGTCGCCGGTCACTACGTTGATCAGGTTCGGCAGTTCGTCGAGGCTGCTGCGGCGCAGGAACCGGCCGATGGGCGTGATGCGCGGGTCGTTGTCGATCTTGAAATCGATGGCATCGGCGCCGTGTTTGTTGAGGTGGCGCAGCGACTCCTTGAGGGCCTCGGCATCGGCGACCATGGTGCGGAACTTGTACATGCCGAAGACCCGGCCGCGATAACCGGTGCGCTTCTGCACGAACAGCACGGGGCCGGGGCTGGAGAACTTGACCAGCAGCGCCAGGCCCAGCAGCAGTGGACAGAACACCAGCAGGATCGCCAGGGCGCCGAGGCTGGCCACTACGCGGTTGGTGCGCGAGACCGTCCAGGGCCGACCGCCGTCGCGACCGGTCAACCAACCACGGCCCTGGCGGTGGATGGCCGCGTCCAAGCGCCTGCGGTGGTCGGGGTCGACACGCTTGTCGCGTCCAGGGGCGTTGATCTCGATGACTTGCTCATGTCGGGTCATGGATTCCTCCGCTGAGGTTGGGCCGCAAGTGTTCAGCCGCGAGCGGCGCGTGGGCAGGCCGTGCGTAGTAATCGAGAAACCACTGGATGAAACGGCCCAGGCCGTCGTCCAGTTCGATGCACGGTTTGAAACCGGTGGTCTTTGCCAGGTCGCTGGCATCGGCGCAGGTGTTGAGCACATCGCCTGCTTGCAGGGGCAGCAGCTCGACGCGTGCGGTGCGTCCCAGGTGTTTTTCCAGCAGCGCGACATAGGTGCGCAGCGCCACCGGGTGCTGTCCGCCGATGTTGTAGATCCGCCAGGGCGCGCGGCTGGTGGCCGGGCCCGGTTGTTCGTGATCCAGCAAGGGCGTGACCTGGGGCGCATGTTCGATCAGGCGGGCGATGCTTTCGACGATGTCGTCGATGTAGGTGAAGTCGCGTTGGTGTTCGCCGTGATTGAACAGTTGCAGCACACGGTCTTCGATGATGGCGCGGGCAAACTGGATCGGTGACATGTCCGGCCGACCCCAAGGGCCGTACACCGTGAAGAACCGCAGGCCGGTGCAAGGAATACCGAACAGGTGGCTGTAGCTGTGGGCCATGAGCTCGTTGGCTTTTTTGCTGGCCGCGTACAGTGACAGCGGATGATCGACGTTGTCCTGCACCGAATAAGGCGTGCGCGGGTTGGCGCCGTACACGGAACTTGAGGAGGCGTAGATCAGGTGCCTGACCGGATAGCGGCGGCAGCTTTCCAGGATGTTCAGGAATCCGGTGATGTTGCTGTCGACATAGGCCTGCGGGTTTTCCAGGGAGTAGCGCACACCCGCCTGGGCCGCGAGATGAATCACTGCGTCGGGGCGTCGGGCCTGGAACAGCTCGTCGATGGCCGGCGCGTCGGCCAGGTCGATCCGCGCCAGGGGGAATTCGCCGGCCTGATCGTTCACCCAGGTCACGCGGTCGTGCTTGAGCTGCGGGTCGTAGTAGTCGTTGAAATTGTCCAGCCCGCATACTCGATGGCCGTCGCGCAGCAGTCGCAGCACAACGTGGGCGCCGATGAAGCCGGCTGCGCCGGTGACCAGGATGTTCACGCTTGTGGCCCTGACGCCGGGGTGCCCGGCACGGTGTGCCGCAGACCGATGCCGCGATACAACAGCCCGGCGGCGGCCAGGTGTTCGGGGTTGTACAGGTTGCGACCATCGATGATCACCCGGGCGCGCAACTTGCTGGCCAGCAGGTCGAAGTCCACTACGCGAAAATTCTTCCACTCGGTGCAAATCACCAGTGCATCGGCGTCTTCCAGGGTGTCGTCGCGGGTGGCGCAGAGGTTCAGGTCTTTGCGATAGCCGTAGAGGCGGCGGCATTCGGACATGGCTTCCGGGTCATAGGCCTGGACCCGGGCGCCTTCGCGCCACAGCGCTTCCATCAGGTAGCGGCTGGGGGCTTCGCGCATGTCATCGGTGTTGGGTTTGAACGCCAAGCCCCAGATGGCAATCGACTTGCCCGCCAGGCCATCCTGGAATTGCTTCGCCAGTTTCTCGAAGAGGATGTGCCGCTGGCTGTCGTTGACGTCGGTGACGCTGCGCAGCAGGCGCAGCGGCATGCCGCTCTGTTCGGCGGTGTGCAGCAGGGCGCGCAGGTCCTTGGGAAAGCACGAGCCGCCAAAGCCGCAGCCGGGGTAGATGAAGTGGTAGCCGATGCGCGGGTCCGAACCGATGCCCTTGCGCACCGCCTCGATGTCGGCGCCGAGCCGTTCGGTGAGGTTGGCCAGTTCGTTCATGAAGCTGATGCGGGTGGCGAGCATGGCATTGGCGGCGTACTTGGTCAGTTCGGCGCTGCGGTTGTCCATGAACATCAGTTTTTCGTGGTTGCGGCAAAAGGGCGCGTAGAGCTCGGTCATCTGGTCGCGGGCCAGCGGGTCGGCGGTGCCGACGATGATCCGGTCCGGGCGCATGCAATCGACCAGGGCGCTGCCTTCCTTGAGAAATTCGGGGTTGGAGACCACGCGCACGGCAAGTTTTTTCAGGCCCCGGCGCTCCAGGACCTGGCGCGCGCATTCGGCCACTTTGTCGGCCGTGCCCACCGGCACCGTCGACTTGATGATCAGGGTGCGGTCACTGTCCATGAAGTCGGCGATTTGCCGGGTGACGCTCAATACATGGCTGAGATCGGCGGAGCCGTCTTCATCGGCGGGGGTGCCGACGGCGATGAAAATCAGCTCGCCATGGTTGACCGCGTCGCTGGCCTGAGAACTGAACGACAAGCGTCCGGACTTGATGTTGTCTTCGAGCAAACTGGACAGCCCCGGTTCGCTGATGGTCGGTACGGCTTGTTGCAGTTGCCGGATCTTGTTCAGGTCGATATCGATGCACAAAACGCGGTGTCCGACGTCGGCCATTGCGGCCGCCTGGATCAGCCCGACATACCCCGTACCAAATACGCTCACGTCCATTTTTGGCGCGCCTCGCAGGCCGAATGATGTAACTCGGATGAAACTGTTTAGAGGGGTATAGCGCAGCTTCAGGAAAGCGTGTCAGCAAAATGACAGTTGTCACTGTTGGCAATTCAAGTGGAGTCGGGCCTTTTGATATCAAGTTATTGAGTGTCTTAGAAAAGTGGCTGTTTTATTGGGCTTCACGGGAATTTGACAAAGCGATAAACGGTAGTAATCCATAGGTTTTTACATTTTGTGACGTGTTTTCGTGTCATTTTTGGGGTAACTTTTTTTTGACGCGTGCGACGTTCATCCCTTTCTTGCACTTTGGAAACCCCCTGCTAGTGTGCAGAAAACGAACCCCTTTCCAACGTCGCGATAGAGTCGAAATCGACATGGCCCGATACCTCAAGGAACTGCTGTTGGTGCTGTATCTGGTGCGGGGGTACGACTATTACCTTGATCGTCTGCAGGCGCTGGGTTTTGGTTTCCCCACGCTGTTGTACAGCGCGATGTTCGTGGTGTTGGTGGTGGCGTTGTGGATGAGCGCGTACATCCGCCCGGCCCTGGTGCGGCATCTGTTCGCGCTGGTGATGTTTGCCTCGGCGGTGTTCTTCGAGGTGTACACCCGGGTCACCGACAGCTACCTGACCTACAGCCAGTTCGTGTCGCTGGTGTACTCCGGTGGGTTCATCCAGGAGGCGGCCTATCAGTACCGCGAAGTGATCATCAGGGCGGCGGCCGCTGGTGTGTTGCTGTTGTTGGGGATCGGACTCAAGCCTCGCCGACGGCTACCGTTGCCAGGCTTTCTGCCAGTTGCTGCGCCATTGCTTGGCGTGCTGTTGCTCAGTGCTGTGTTGTTCATGCGGGCGGGCGAGGGCGCGCGCGGGCTGCCGGTGATGTACACGCCGTTGGCCTATTTGAACCTGTTCATCTATGAGGCCCTGCACAACATCGTGGGTCCTCGGGAACCGGTGCGCATTGCGCGGCTAACTTCGGTCATCGAGCATGACATTGTGCTGATCATCGATGAAAGCGTCGCCGGCAACTACCTGGACATCAACGCGCCGTTCGGTGTGTACACCAGCCTGAAAATGCCACCTTCGGGCGTGGAGGTCATCAATTTCGGTTACGCGGCCTCCATCGCCAATTGCAGCGCCGACACGAATATCACCCTGCGTTACGGCGGTACTCGCGCCGACTACATACGTATCAACAGCACCCTGCCGTCGATCTGGCAGTACGCTAAAAAGGCTGGGTTGCGCACCGTCTACATCGATGCCCAACGCACCGGAGGCAACCTGCAGAACCTGATGACCGACCTTGAGAAACAGGACATCGACGAATTCATCCAATTCGACCAGGTCAGCGTGCGCGACCGTGACATGGCGGCGGCGGCGAAGTTGATCGAGTTGCTGGGCGATGACCACGCCGAGCTGGTGCTGATCAATAAGGTGGGCGCGCATTTCCCTGTGCACGACAAATACCCTGACGACTTCATGAACTACCGCCCGGCCTTGCCGCGAGGGCTGTTCCAGGAAGTGTCCGACACCGGCCTGCGTGACGGCTTCAATGGCCAGAAGGACGACTGGGTGTTGTACCGCAACGCCTACCAGAACACGTTGCTGTGGAATGTCGGTGAGTTCTTCAAACGAATCTTCCAGCAGGCTGATTTGAGTCGTGCCGTATTGATCTACACCTCCGATCACGGCCAGGACCTGCACGAGCGCGGCAACCCGGGGCTCAACACCCATTGCGACGGCGACCCGGTGGCGGAAGAGGGGCTGGTGCCGCTGGTGGTGATAGAGGGCGCGCAGTCGCACACCCTGGATTGGCAGCAAGCTTGGGCGCAGAACAAAGACCGTTCCAGCCACTACAACATCTTCCCGACGCTGTTGCAGTTGATGGGGTACGAGCCGGCCGGGATTGAAGCAATCTATGGCAAGTCCCTGAGCCAGCCGACCGACGACGCCTTCACCTTCAACTACCGCTTCAATGCACGGTTGGGGGCTGTGCCTGAATGGAAACACATCGACCTGAACCACATCGTCACACCGGGGCCGACGCAAGCGCAGATGGCGGCGGGGCAGTGATCCCTGTGGGAGCTGAGCTTGCTCGCGATAGTGCATCGATATTGGATGTGCCGATGCCCTCGCGGGCAAGCTCCGCTATCCTGAGCCTCATGTTTATCCATCGAGCCTTTCCATGCTTGAAGTGCGCGAAGTCTTCAAAAGCTACGTCACTCCCCAGGGCCCGTTGCCGGTGTTGCAAGGCATCGACCTGACATTGCCGCCCGGCAGCAGTCTGGCGCTGATGGGAGAGTCCGGCAGCGGCAAAAGCACCTTGTTGCATCTGGTCGCCGGGCTGGACAAGGTCGATGGCGGCAGTATCCGCAGTGGCCAATACCGACTCGACGGCATGAGCGAAAGCCAGCTGGCGAACTGGCGGCGTACGGAAATCGGTCTGGTGTTTCAGCAGTTCAACCTCATCAGCAGCCTGTCGGTGGAGGACAATCTGGCGTTCCAGGCGCGTCTGTGCGGGCGCTATGATCCTGTCTGGCAGGCCCATCTGGTGCAGCGGCTCGGGCTTGCAGACTTGCTGCGGCGTTATCCGGAACAGCTTTCCGGCGGGCAGCAGCAACGGGTCGCGCTGGGGCGGGCGCTGGCCTCGCGACCGCCCCTGTTACTGGCCGACGAACCTACCGGCAGCCTCGACGAAACCACCAGCGACGAAGTGCTGCAACTGCTGCTGGAACTGCTGGATGGCAGCTCCACCAGCCTGCTGATGGTGACCCACAGCCCCCGGGTGGCGGCGCGCCTGGCCCATCGGGTGGTGTTGCAGCGCGGTCGCCTGGCTGAAGTGGCCCAGGGTTGATGATCTTTCGGCAGACCCTCAAGGCGTTGCTCAGTCACTGGCGCCAGCACCCGGTGCAGTTTTTCAGCGTATTGACCGGGCTCTGGCTCGCCACCAGTCTGCTAACCGGCGTGCAAGCGCTGAACAGTCAGGCCCGGGACAGCTACGCCCGGGCCAGCCAACTGATTGGCGGCGAACCCCAGGCCAGCCTCAGTGCACCCGGCGGCGGCACGTTTGCTCAGCAATGGTTTGTCGATCTGCGGCGCCAGGGCTGGCCGGTGTCGCCGGTGTTGCAGGCGCGAGTGATGCTCGAGGGCCACGAGGAGCAGCGCCTGCAATTGATGGGGATCGATCCGGTGTCGCTGCCCCCTGGTGCGGCGCTGGTGGGGCAGGCGCGGGAGATGACCGAGGTGGTGGCGTTTTTCAGCGATCCCGGCCGCACCTGGATCGCCCCGCAGACGTTGCAAGCCTTGGGCATGGGCGAGGGTGATCGGCCCCAGACGGTCGATGGGCGATCCCTGCCGCCGCTGCACGCCCAAGTGGACATGGCGCCGGGCGTGCTGTTGATGGACATTGGTTTTGCCCAGCAGGTGCTCGGGTTGCCGGAGCAGCTGTCGCGATTGCTGTTGCCCGCCACGTTCAGTGCGGCGTTGCCGGAGGCATTCAACGGTCGGTTGCAACTCAAGCGCGCCGATGAAGAAAACAATCTGTCGCGTCTGACCGAAAGCTTTCACTTGAACCTCGACGCCCTGGGATTTTTATCCTTTGTGGTGGGGCTGTTCATTGTCCACGCTGCCATTGGCCTGGCCCTGGAACAGCGTCGTGGCTTACTGCGAACCCTGCGGGCCTGTGGCGTCAGTGCGCGGGTGCTGATCACCAGCCTGGTCTTCGAGCTGGGGGCGCTGGCGTTGCTGGGGGGCATCGCCGGGGTGCTCAGCGGCTATTGGCTGGCGAGCCTCTTGTTGCCCGATGTCGCGGGAAGTCTGCGGGGCTTGTACGGTGCTGAAGTGCCCGGGCAGTTGAACCTCAGCCCGTGGTGGTGGCTCAGCGGCGTCGGCCTGAGCCTGCTCGGTGCGCTGCTAGCCGGGGCCGACAGTTTGCTGCGGGCCGCGCGTCTGCCCTTGCTGGCGCTGGCCAATCCCCAGGCCTGGCATCAGGCTCATGCGCGCTGGTTGCGACGCCAGGGTTGGGTGGCGACACTGGCCGGGGTGATCGCTGCGTCGGCGTTGATCTGGGGCGATAATCTGGCCAGCGGTTTTGTCTTGATGACGGCCTTGCTATTGGGGGCGGCGCTGGCCTTGCCGGTGTTGCTCAACAGCGCTCTGAACCTGTTGTCGCGTCGCAGCCGCTCGGTACTCGGACAATGGTTTCTCGCCGATTGCCGCCAGCAATTACCGACGTTGAGCCTGGCGTTGATGGCGTTGTTGCTGGCGCTGGCGGCGAACATCGGTGCCGGCAGCATGACCGCCGGTTTCCGCCAGACCTTCAGTAACTGGCTCGAACAACGGCTGACCGCCGAGTTGTACATCAATCCGCAAACCCCGGCCCAGGCGAACGAACTGCACGCCTGGCTCAAGCAGCAACCGGCGATCACTGCCGTCGTTCCCCTCTGGCAAATCTCGGTCCCGTTGCAGGGCTGGCCGACGGATATCCACGGCATCATCGATCATCCCCACTATCGCCAGCACTGGCCGCTGCTGGAATCGGCCGGCGACAAACCGTGGGAGCAACTGGCGGCCGCCGATACCCTCATGCTCAGCGAGCAACTGGCCCGACGCCTCAAGGTGAGCATCGGCGATCAGTTGACCCTGCCGACGCCGCAAGGGCCATGGTTGCTGCGCATCGTCGGGATCTACGCCGACTACGGCAATCCCAAGGGGCATGTGCTGGTCAATGCCGATCACTTGCTGGCGCACTGGCCGAACCTGACACCGAACCGTTTCAACCTGCGTATCGATCCGCCCGCGATCCCGGCGCTACTGACAGCGTTGCAAGGCCGCTTCAGCCTGGATGACAGCCGCATCGTCGATCAAGCCCGGCTCAAGGGTTGGTCGACCCAGGTGTTCGAACGCACCTTCGCCGCCACCGCCGCCCTCAACAGCCTGACCCTGGCGGTGGCCGGGGTGGCGTTGTTCATCAGCCTGCTGACCCAGAGCCAGAGTCGCCTCGGTCAGTTGGCGCCGCTATGGGCGCTGGGCGTGACGCGCCGGCAGTTGATGTTGCTCAACCTCGGCCAGACCTGGTTGCTGGCGCTGTTGACCTTGGTCCTGGCGTTGCCGCTGGGCATCGCCCTGGCCTGGTGCCTGGACGCGGTGATCAACGTGCAGGCCTTCGGTTGGCGCCTGCCGCTGCGGGTGTTCCCGTTGCAATTGGTGCAGTTGCTGGCCTTGGCGATGCTCGCCACGCTACTGGCATCGGCCTGGCCGCTGTACGCGTTGTACCGCACGCAGCCGGCGGATTTGCTGAGGACCTTTGCCCATGAGGATTAGTGTCTGCGTGTTGTTGCTGGCGTTGCTCAGCGGTTGTGATGACTCGGCGCCGGCGCAAAAGGGCTTTGCCGGCCTCGGCGACCAGGCTGTCGCGTTCACGCCGGTTGTGCCGGGGCGGCTGTTCAGTTTTCCGACCGATCATGGCCTTCATGAAGGTTTTCGCGTCGAGTGGTGGTACGTCACCGCCAATCTCAAGGATGCCCAGGGCCGTGATTTCGGTGTGCAGTGGACGCTGTTTCGCAGTGCCTTGGATGCCGCGCCCCAGGCCAGCGGCTGGCGCAACCAGACGATCTGGCTCGGTCACGCTGCGGTCACATCCGCCACCGTGCACCATGCCGCCGAGCGTTATGCCCGAGGTGGGGTAGGGCAGGCCGGGGTGCAGGCGGTGCCCTTTGATGCCTGGATCGACGACTGGCAATTCGGCACCCGGGTTTCAGGGGCCGAGCCGTTGGCGGACATGCAGTTGAAGGCTCGCGACCCGCGCTTCAGCTATGCGTTGCGGCTCACATCGAGCCGGCCGCTGGTGTTGCAGGGCGATCAAGGTTTCAGCCAGAAATCCGAACAGGGGCAAGCGTCGTACTACTACAGCCAGCCGTTCTTCCAGGCCAGCGGTGAATTGGAGATCGACGGCCGGCGTTACGCGGTCAGCGGCCCGGCCTGGCTCGACCGCGAATGGAGCAGCCAGCCCCTGACCGCCAACCAGACCGGTTGGGACTGGTTCTCCTTGCACCTGGACAACGGCGAGCACCTGATGCTCTACCGCATGCGCCACAAGGACGGTGCGCCGTACCTCACGGGCACCTGGATCGACGCCCAGGGCCAAGCGCAAACCCTGCGCGCCGGGGAAATCAGCCTGCAGCCCCTGGACACCGCCAAGGTCGCCGGGCGCTCGATGCCGGTAGGCTGGGCCATCAAGATCCCCGGCAAGCAACTCGACATTACTGTCCACGCGCTGAATCCCAATGCCTGGATGAACTTGCGCATCCCCTACTGGGAAGGACCGGTGCAACTGCATGGCAACCAGGGCGGCACGGGTTACCTGGAAATGACCGGCTACTGAGAATCATTGGAACTCCCCGCGAACGTCGCCCCTCATAGCTTATGAATGTCTCGCAGGAGCCCGTCATGAGCGATGACCTCAAACTTGCGTCGCTGGCCGATTGGCAGCGATTGTTCGACGACAAGGCCTACTGGCAGCAGTCCCCCGACGCTCACTTCACCGAACTGATGCGGCTGGCCAATGATCTGTTCGGCCTGGGCGCCATCGACCTGGCGCAGTGGCAGGCCTTGAAGACCAAGGCCGAGCAACTGCACCAACGCTCCCCGGACGCCAACGTCGCTGAAGAAGTCGCCGACCCCGACGCGTGATCCAAGCCTGAAGGATTCAAGGAGTTCGCCATGAAGCACAGCCCCGACCAAACGCCGCAGAACCCCGACGAGCCGGCGTTGCCCGGTGAAGTGGAACGCGATAACGATGCCTTGCGGCCCAATGACCCGGCCAAGCGCAAGCAACAGCACGGCGATCCTGAGGCAGGGGATACCGATGCGCAGAAAACCGGTCGGCGTGGCTGAAGTGAGTCACACGGGGTATTAAAAGATTTTTTTAATGACTGTTTAAACTTGCAACGACGTGTTGCGAATAACGTTTGTACTTATTCATCGTTTTGTATAACTGTTTGTACAGCTAATACATAATGCCCATTCAAACACAAACCCCTGGCGAGGATGCATGCTCCCGTCGGGCTCTATGGCGAGTGGCCGTTGCGCGCGGGATGCCCACCCAGCCGAGTGGGAAGTGCTCTCGTCACGGCGCACTGTAATTGTACAAGCGGCTGGGGGGGCTCAGTTGTGAACAGTTGTAACGATGAATAATTATTTAAACAGGCTCACGGACATATTCTAAAAGTTCGATTATTATTGTGCCCGTTCGCCCAGTGTCAGGCTCTTTACCAGTGCATGGATTGCCGAGGCCATCGCACTGGGCGAACACCATCCTGAATCAACCCCCATCGATTGTTTTCAACTGCACATTAGTCAGCGGAGTTGGCCGATGCATGGACGGCTGCTCCCGATTTAACCGACCACGGGCGAACGCCAGTCATCGGAGCCCGTGGTATTGCTGACTTCGTGAGTCCAAGTGATCTTGCGATACGCGAAATGCACGTCCTCCAGATGGGTGAAGTGTGCATTCGCCGGGTCCTGGCAGTTGAACATGTAGTCCTTGATCTCGACGATGATCGCGTCTTCCAGCGTGGTGGTGAAGTAGTGTTCCTGGGTGCCCGAGGCGGATGTCCGGAACCATTGAATCACGACCTCTTCCATGCGCTCACCACTGGCCAGCGCCGCCAGTAGCAACGGCGTGGCCTTGTCGAATACTTTGGTGATGATGAGGGGTTGATGAACGCGTTGGCCGGTTGGCTGGCCGGATTGAGGATCGCGTGGGACGGTCATCTGATGCTGGAAACCTTGCACCATGATTTTGTCTTCACGACCTTCCTGAAAGATATTGCCAACCGAGTCAGCGGTAAACGCGCCTTCAGTGATCAGACCTTGTTTGATGCCTTTGATGGTCATGTACGCGGGGGTAGCCAATGGATGCTCTCCTTCCTGGATAACTATGGGCCTGGGACGGGAATCGCCCCGAGGTGGCCTGACGATTATCAAGAGCTATGCCATTTTTAAAAAAACTATAAATATCAAATAGTTGAATAGATTATTGGCGATTATTTTCCTCAGCCAAACAAGAAAGCGCACAAAGGTTTGCCCGGCGCGTTGCAGCTCTTCGTGGCCTGAGCAAACACCGCGAAAGCCAGGCAAAGTGGCCGATGTAGGCGTGCTGCGCAACACGCCTGGTCATGCAGCTTTTTGCCGTTTTATCCTTCGGCTCGTTCCTACAAGCCCAATGTGGCCCTGCACTCATCGATAGAGCGCTGTTGAGTCTGCGCATACAACCCCAGTTCATCGATGGTCGCTCCCCCCAACGCCTCTTCAAAGGCTTGGCGGTTGGACTGCCCGGCGTAATGGCTCTGGGCGGCATCGCCGAGGTTCGACTGGAAAATACCGGCAGCGCTGACCGGCAGGAAATCCTCGTACACCAAAGGTTCGGCGCGCAGGTATTGCTGCGCGAGCAAGTGCTCCAGGGACGCCGCTTGCCCGAGGGTGCCCTTGGCGGCGAGGCCCTTGGGCGTCACGAAATAGCGAAAGTAGGCCAATGCTTGTCGGCGCAGCTCATCGTGGTTGTCAGGGAATTCGACAAAGTGTTCGCTCATCAGCCGGTTGTAGCGTTCGGCGTTGGCTTCGTTGGGAAACTCCCCCAGCGCATCCCGCGCGGCGTTCAGCAATCGGTCGTAGAGCGCGCGGCCCTTGGGCGTGAGCGCGGCGCCCCGTTGTTCGATTTCGCCGAAGCGGGCGCTGTGGCTGCCTTGGGCCTGTGATTGGTCAGTGAAGGCGACGGGTTCGTCCAGTGCCTTGAAACTGGTCTGGCGCAGCAGGATCGGGCACTGACGACGGGGTGGACCTTCGATCACGGCCTTGGGGGTAATGCCATGCACGGGCATCCGGGCCTGGACGATGTCGATGTCCAGGGTGCGCGGCGTCAGGTGGTTGATGTGCGGGCCCTTGAACGCCACCACGTCGGCGATCAAACGATGTTGGGCGCTCAATTGCCGGTACTGTTCGGCGGTGACCGTGGCGCTGTGGTGCCAGCGAAAGGTTTCCAGGGCCTGTAGGACGAAGTCCTCGGCCTGGGCCTCGGTCAGGCCACCCTGGCGTTCGGCCAGGTCAATGAGCTCAAGGGCGCTGGGGGTGAAGATCTGCCGTTTGGCCAGCACCGACTCGGCAAAGGCCCGAAGCTCGGCATTCTCGATCAGTTCCAGGCGCAGCAGCGAGGTAAACACCCGGAACGGGCTGACCTGCAACGCGCTTTCGTGCACGGCGCGGAAGGCCGTGGAATGCACCGGCACCCCGGCCGGCGTAAGGTCGTAGTAGCCCACCGGCTGCATGCCCATGACCGCGAACAGACGCCCCAGGGTCGCCAGCTCGGCGGCGGTGCCAACGCGAATCGCGCCGTGGCGTTCCAGGTCCAGGCGTTCGAGTTCGCCGGTGCTGCGCAGGTGTGCGGCCAGGGCCGGGTCTTCGGCCAGCACCTGGGCGTTGGTGTGCTCCACCAGCTTCATCAGGGCACCATACAGTGGCACCTCGTCGCGGTACATGTCGGACATCGCCCTGGAGAAGCGTTGGCGGATCAGGTCGGGGCTGACGAAGCTCATCGTGAGAATTCCTGGCGAGGGCTGTGGGAAAGTTGGACGAAAGATCGCAGCCTTCGCCGGCCCCGGCAAACGAAGAATCTTCAGGACTTCATTCTGCCAGGGACTGATCCACCAGCTCGATCCAGTGTCGTACGGGCGTGCGACCGGCGCCGTCGAGGTGGTTCTGGCAGCCGATGTTGGCCGTGACAATCAGCTCCGGCTGGCCGCTTTCCAGCGCGTTGAGGCGGTTGTCGCGCAACTGCCGCGCCAGGGCCGGCTGGGTCAGCGAATAGGTGCCGGCCGAGCCGCAACACAAATGGCCGTCGGGCACCTCGGTGAGGTTGAAACCCAACCGCGTCAATAGCGCTTCGATGCTGCCGCCGAGTTTCTGTGCGTGTTGCAAGGTGCAGGGGCAATGCACGGCAATGCGCTGGTTCCTGGCCGCGCAGATCTGTTCCAGCGGTTCCTTGCCGAGTACCTGCACCAGGTCCAGTGCTCGTTCACTCACCTGTCTGGCCTTGGCGGCGTAGGCGGGGTCATGTTCCAGCAGATGCCCGTAGTCCTTGATGAATGCGCCGCAGCCGCTGGCCGTCTGGACGATGGCTTCAGCGCCGTTCTCCAGGTGCGGCCACCAAGCGTCGATGTTACGTCGGGCACGGTCCAGGCCGGTGGCTTGGGCATCGAGGTGATAATCCAGCGCACCGCAGCAGCCGGCCTCTGCACAGGGGATTACGCTGATGCCAAGCCGATCCAGTACCCGCGCTGCCGAGGTGTTGGTGTTGGGCGAGAGGCCTGGTTGCACGCACCCTTCGAGCATCAACACCGTACGCCCATGTCGAAGCGATGGGCGCTCGCTGCGGGCAGGGGAAGGGCGGGGCAACTTGGCGCTCAGGTTCGCCGACAACAACGGACGGAAAACCACGCCAAGGCGCAGCAGGGCCTTGAATCGTTCCGGGCTGGCGGCCAGGCTTCGCAGGCCCAGGCGCAGTGCGCGTTGGCCAGCGGGGCGCGGTACGGCCTGATCGACCACTGCCCGGCCGATGTCCAGCAGGTTGTGGTAATCCACGCCGGACGGGCAGGTGGTTTCGCAATTGCGACACGACAGGCAGCGATCCAGGTGCAACTGGGTGCTGGCTGTCGCCGGCTGGCCTTCAAGCACCTGCTTGATCAGGTAGATGCGGCCTCGCGGGCCGTCCAGCTCATCGCCGAGCAATTGGTAGGTGGGGCAGGTGGCATTGCAGAAACCGCAATGCACGCAACTGCGCAGGATCCGTTCGGCTTCTTCGGCGCGGGGCAGATTTTTGCTTTCCTCACTGAACCGAGTCTGCATGCTAGATCTCCGGGTACATCCGGCCAGGGTTGAACAGCCCGAGCGGGTCGAGCTGGGCCTTCAACTGCCGGTGATAGCGCAGCAGCGCCGGAGCCAGTGGCTGGAACGGTGTATCGCTGGCACCCTGACGATAGCAGGTGGCATGGCCGCCCACTTCATGGGCCAGGGCTTGCACCGTGTCGGCCTCGGTTTTCAACCAGCGCTGCGCGCCACCCCAATCGATCAATTGCGCGCCGGGCAGGGCGAGCGGGCCGGTATGGTTGGGCAACGACAGGCGCCACAGTGGCAAGCCCTCATCGAAGAATGCCAGCCGATGCTCATTGAGTGCCGTCCAGTATCGATCGTCGATCACCTCGCCCCCGAAACGTTGATGAGCGGCGCTGACCGAGCCTTCGCCCCCCTCCAGGCGCAGGTGCAGGCAGTCGCCGTCATGGCTGGCGGCGCTGATGGGCAACGGTTGTCGACCCCATTCGGCGAGTTTCTGCAGCGCTTCGGTGCTGTCCAGTTCCAGGCGGATGCTCAGGCTGTGACGTGGCTTGGGCAGGACCTTCAAGGACACTTCGGTGATCACCCCCAGGCAACCGAAACTGCCGGCCAGCAGGCGCGAGAGATCATAGCCGGCGACATTTTTCATCACCTCGCCGCCGAAACGCAGCAACGTGCCGTGACCACTGATCAGGCGCGTGCCGAGGACGAAGTCGCGCACCGAACCGGCCCACGGGCGACGTGGCCCCGATAGTCCGGCAGCGACCATGCCGCCGACCGTGGCGTCGTCGCCGAACGCCGGCGGTTCGCAGGGCAGCCGCTGTCCGGCGGCGTCGAGGGCGGCGAGCAGTTCCCGCAATGGGGTACCGGCACGGGCCGTGACCACCAACTCGGTCGGGTCGTAGTGGACGATGCCACGATGCACGCGGGTATCCAGCACTTCGCCGGCCACTTCGCGCCCCAGGAAGGCCTTGCTGTTCGAACCCTGGATGCGCAGTGGCGTGGTATTGGCCCGTGCGCGATTGATCTGTTCGAGTAGCAGGTCGCTGGCGTCCTGGTCGGCTTCGCGGCTCATCAGAAACGCTCCAGTTCAGGAAATGGCAACTGCCCGCCATGGATGTGCATGGCACCGAACTCGGCGCAGCGGTGCAGGGTGGGAATGTTCTTGCCGGGGTTGAGCAGGCCTTGGGGGTCGAACGCCGCTTTTACCGCGTGGAACAGGTTCAGTTCGTCGCTGTTGAATTGCGTGCACATCTGATTGATTTTTTCCCGGCCAACCCCGTGTTCGCCGGTGATGCTGCCGCCCACCTGGACACACAATTCGAGGATTTTCCCGCCCAGGGTTTCGGCGCGCTCCAGTTCGCCGGGCTGGTTGGCATCGAACAGGATCAGTGGGTGCATGTTGCCGTCACCGGCATGAAAGACATTGGCCACCCGCAGGCCATGCTCGGCACCGAGGCTGGCGATGCGCTGCAGTACCTCGGGCAAGGCCCGGCGCGGGATGGTGCCGTCCATGCAGTAATAGTCCGGCGCCAGGCGACCGACCGCCGGGAAGGCGTTCTTGCGCCCGGCCCAGAACCGCAACCGCTCGGCCTCGTCCCGCGCCTGGCGCACCTCGGTGGCGCCGGCCTGCTCCAACACCTGGCGGACCCGTTCGCAGTCGTCATGGACGTCGGCCTCGACGCCGTCCAATTCGCACAGCAGGATCGCTTCGGCGTCCACCGGGTAACCGGCATGGATGAAGTCCTCGGCGGCGCGGATCGCCAGGTTGTCCATCATTTCCAGGCCGCCGGGAATAATGCCGGCGGCGATGATGTCGGCCACCGCCCGCCCGGCCTTGTCCACCGAGTCGAAACTGGCCAGCAGCACCTTGGCGACCTGGGGCCGGGGCAACAGCTTGACCGTCACTTCGGTGATCACCCCGAGCAAGCCTTCGGAGCCGGTGAACAGCGCCAGCAGGTCCAGGCCCGGTGAATCCAGGGCCTCGCTGCCCAGGGTCAGGCGTTCGCCTTCGATGGTGAGGATCTCCAGCTGCAACAGGTTGTGCACCGTCAGACCGTATTTGAGGCAGTGCACGCCTCCGGCGTTTTCCGCGACATTGCCGCCGATGGAACAGGCGATCTGCGACGAAGGATCTGGTGCGTAATACAGCCCGAACGGCGCCGCCGCCTGGGAGATCGCCAGGTTGCGTACACCCGGCTGAAGCCTCGCGGTGCGGGCGTCGGGGTCAATGTGCAGGATCTGGTTGAACCGCGCCATCACCAGCAACACGCCGCTCGCCAGGGGCAAGGCGCCGCCGGATAGACCAGTTCCGGCGCCCCGGGCGACCACCGGGACGTTCTGCCCATGGCAGAGCTTGAGCAGCGCTTGCACCTGCTCGACACGCCTGGGCAGCACCACCAGCATCGGCGTGGTGCGATAGGCTGACAAGCCGTCGCATTCGTAGGGCTTGAGGTCTTCCTCTCGATGCAGGATGTCCAGGTCTGGAATCTGTGCCTGCAAGGCTTGAAGCAGGGCTTGCTTGTCCACCTTCGGCAAGGGACCGTCGAGGTGTTCGTCGTAGAGGATGTTCATGAAAATCGATACCCCTCAGTTGCCACGAATCCCGGTGGGAGCGAGCTTGCTCGCGATGGCGGTGTGTCAGCTTGAATCAGTGTTGGATGTATCGCCGCTATCGCGAGCAAGCTCGCTCCCACATGATTTACATTGCCGTCATTGCCCCAAGCCCTTGAGAAAATCCCGGTACAGCGCGGCGGTTTTCCCCGGTCGTTCGACCATGGGCATATGGCCGATGCCGTCCCAGATCTCCACCCGCAGGTCGGCGATGCCCTTGCTCCACACCGGCACGCTGCTCACGTCGATCAGCCGGTCCTTGCGGCCCCAGAGCAGCAAGGATGGCGCGCGGATGTCGGCCAGGCGCGGCTCCATCGGCGGGCTGGCGCGAAAGTCGACGAAGATCTCCGCCAGTTCATCGCGGCGCTGTTCGTAACGTTCGGCCAACGCCGCCAGCACCACGCTGGGTACCCAGGGTGGGGAGGCCATGGTCATGGCGTAGAATGGCGCGAAATCATCCCGTGAGTCGACGAGGAACGGGTTATGCCCGGCGGCCAGGTGGCGCTCCATGTCGCTGGCCTGGGGAGCGGTGACGCCGGCCGGATCGATCAGCGCCAAGGTCAGTACGCGCTCGGGCGAAGTGGCCGCCAGCCAGGCGGCGAGGTAACCGCCCATGGAATTGCCGACCACATGGACCTTGTCCAGGCCACAGGCGTCGAGCAACTCGATCACCCGTCGGGCCTGGGTCGGGATGTCATAGCCGCCGCCGGCCTTGAAGCCGGTTTCGCCATGGCCGGCCAGGTCGGGCACCACCACCCGGTAGTCGCCGACAAAATGCCGGGCAAAACGCAGCCACAGATTCTTGTCGGCGCTGTAGCCATGCAGCATCAGGATGCTGCCGGACGCTTCATATGGCCCGCCTTGCCAGGTCGACACGGTCATCTCACTGATGGGGACGGTGATCTTGTGCAACCGGTAGAGCCGTGCCTCCAGCGCCGTGCCCATGTCGTACAGCACATGACCTATGCCTGGATACGTCAACCAGCTCCAGGCGATAAACACGGCAAGGACTACCCACAACACCAGCATGTTTTGCCCTCCATGGGTCAGGACAGAATGTGTTAAGTGAAGCTGAAACCCGGGCATATCGCGATGACAGGGCCGCTTTTGCTTTGATACCAACCATGACAGCCGCCTGATGAGTCATGTATAGCCAAGATCTGTGGCAGGGCGGGGCATTTGAAGAAGAATAAATACCCCTTCATTCACGGATGTCTATTGGGTGCTGCCCTGATAGACGCCAGGCAACCCCGCTGACCTGGGAAGCTCGCGATGCAGAGGTTTCCAGGCAAAGCCACTTGCAGCCACGGGGCTGAGATGGCCACCTGCTGTCTAGAGCCTTGGGTCATTGTCGGGTAGGGTGCCTGTGGCACTCTTTCGATACGGAACAAGGATGAAATCATGACGATGACCGCTCTTCGCACTCGCCTGGCCGTCAGTCTCGGCCTGAGCCTGGCCCTTGGCGCCTTCGCCCCCATGGCCTTTGCGCAGCCCCACCAGCAAGTCCTGGCCGATGCCGAGCAATACAAGGGCGAAGCCCTGAAGCTGTTGGAACGGCTGGTGAATATCGACTCCGGCTCCGGGTATGTACCGGGGCTGAGCCAGGTCGGTGACATTGCCATCGACGAATTGAAGAAGCTGGGCGCCACCATCGAGAAGGTGCCGAATTCGGACGGTACCCAGCACATCCTGGCGACCCTCAAGGGCACCGGCAAGGCGAAGATCCTGCTGATGGCCCACATGGACACGGTGTTCAAGGAAGGCTCGGCCGCCGAGCGTCCGTTCCACATCAAGGACGGTCGCGCCTATGGGCCGGGGGTGATGGACGACAAGGGCGGCATCGTCGCCGGTATCTACGCGTTGAAGATCCTCAAGAACCTCGACTTCAAGAATTACGCGCAGATCACCTTCCTGCTGGATGCCAGCGAAGAAACCGGCTCGGACGTGGCCACCGACCTGATCAAGAAAACCGCCAAGGCCCATGACGTGACCCTCAACCTGGAACCGGGTCGCCCGGCTGATGGCTTGGTGGTTTGGCGCAAGGGCAGTGCCACCGCGCTGGTGGAGGTCAAGGGCAAGGCGTCCCACGCCGGTGTCGCGCCGGAACTGGGGCGTAATGCGGCGATGGAAGCCGCGCACCAGATCCTGCAGCTGGGCAAGCTCGGCGACGCGGAAAAGAAAACCACCATCAACTTCACCGTGCTCCAGGCTGGCGACCGGACCAACGTGATCCCCGACCGGGCCAGCGCCAAGGCTGACGTGCGGGCGGCGGTGCCGGAGGAGTTCGACCGCATCGAAAAAGACCTGGCGCGGGTGTCGCAGGACAAATTGATCGCCGACACCGAAGTCACCACCAGCCTCAAACGCGGCCTGCCACCGATGCCGCAGACGGCGGAGTCGGATCGATTGATGGCCATGGCCCAAGGGATCTATGGCGAACTGGGGCGCAAACTCACCGAAGAAGGCAGCGGCGGCGCGGCGGATGCCAGCTTGTCGGCCGGGGTGGGTACGCCGACGCTGGATGGTTTTGGCATTGTCGGTGGCAACATCCATACGCCGGAGGAATACGCGGAGGTTGAGAGCGTGGTGCCAAGGATTTATCTGTTGTCGCGGATGATCATGGAGTTGGCGGGGCGCTAATAGTCAACCAGGCGCAAACCGTCGGGGCAAAGGCAAACCTGTTGTGGGAGCAAGGCTTGCCCGCGATGAAGGCAATGCGGTTTCCTGAGGAACCGAGGCGCCTGCATCGCGAGCAAGCTTTGCTCCCACAGGCCTCTGGTGTGCTCCAGAGGCGGTGAGTCGGTTAGCGCGGGTCGATGTTATCCAGTGCCCGGTTCGCCAGCAATCCGCTCAGTTCGATCAACTGCTGGATGCCCAGGGCAATGTGGCGCCTCGGGCCTTCCAGGTCGAAGGCCAGATTGCTGACCATGGCATTGGCCGAGGCCAGGTTTTCACTGAGATTGGCGAGCAGGGATTCGGTGTCGACGCCGTTGACGACCGTGAAGAGTTGGCTTGGATCAGGCTCGGGTTTGTCGGGTTTGTCGGGTTTGGGTTTGAGGTAGTAGTCGAGGGCGCGGTCAGCGGCTTCGTCGAATTCTTTTGAGTTGTGGGTCGTTGGATCGGAATCCGGCGGGTTGGGTGTTGCTTTGAACATAGTTGAAGCTCCGATGCATTTGAAAAGGAGCCATCACCTGCTCGCTACCAAACGAATTGGGTGGTGGCCATACGAAGGTTGGTAGACCGGGCATCGGAGCCGGCGCCTCCGAAGAGACCCTGCGCATGGCCACCAAAAAAAGCGAAGTGCATGACTGCACTTGCAGAGGGTGACGCTATGCACCGACAACCCGGGCTACCAAACCCGATCGCTGATTCGTCAGCGACCGGAAAACGATAGAGCCGGACCTCCAGGCGCACAAGCCGGCGGATTCTGGCGTAGTTGTAGGCAATGGCGCAAGGCGACTTGGCTTGTTCCTACATCGAAGTTAGCGGGATAAACAACAAGCTATTGTGGCGAGGGGATTTATCCCCGCTGGGCTGCGAAGCAGCCCTAAAACCTGACAGTGAGGTATCTCAGATAGATTGCGTAGCGCCTTTGGGGGCTGCTTCGCAGCCCAACGGGGATAAATCCCCTCGCCACAAAAAGCGGGTTCGTCTTTTGATGGCGGCGTTGCTAGTAAACCCAAACCTCCACCCGCCGATTCCTGATCCGCCCTCCATCTTCATTATTGGCCGCCACCGGCATCAGCGCGCCGAAGCCGCGCACTTCGCGCAGGGTCACGCCGTACTTGACCAGTTCACGTCGCACCGCCATGGCCCGCAGTTTGGATAAAAAGATCCGCCCGTGCCGGGTCGTCCTTGGCGTCACCGAAACCCACCAGCGTCACGCGCCGCTCGGTCTTGCCGTGCTTCTGGATATAGTCGAGCACCCGGCCCAGATCCTGATGAGCCTTGTTGTCGAGGTTGGCACTGCCTTCTTCGAAGCGAAAATTCACGCTCAGGCGTTGGGCATGACGACTCAGGGCCTGGTAACCCTCGGGCATCAGTGCATTGGGGGTGACGGCCATGGCCTGGACGGTCTGGGCGATGAACCCATTGGCCGCAACGATGGCCTGGCCCTGGTCGCTTTGGGTGAACTCGACCAGCGCCGTGGCCCAGGGGTTGGTTTCCCGAGGGGGCAGGTAGAAGAACAGCCGGCGGGACAAGGGATAGTCTTCGGTGGCGATCAGGTGGTTCAACGGCAACATGGGTTGCGAGTCGCCGTCGACAATCGCCAGCGCCTTGGCCTGGCGTATGTAGGGCAGACCGATGAAACCGATGCCTTGCGGGTCCTGGCTGACCGCGTCGGACAACTGTTCGCTGGATTCGAAGCGCCGCGCTGAAAGATCCAGCCGTTTTCCCTGGCGGCTGAGCACCAGTTCCTTGAAGGTATCGTAGGTGCCGGATTGTTCATCGCGGGCATACAGATGAATCGGCCCGCCAGTGCCGCCCACTGCCTCCCAGGTTTTCGCCTCGCCACTGAATATCCGTGCCAGTTGCAGGGTATCGAGCTGACGTAGCGGGTTCTGCGGATGAAGGATGATCGCCAGGCCGTCGATGGCAATGACCTGCTCGGCGGTAGGACTTTTCAGATCGCCGAGGGACGCGAGTTCCTTCAGCTCGCTGTCCTTGATCGGGCGGGACGAGGCGGCCAGGTCGGCGCTGGCCTGCCTGAGGGCAGCGAACCCGGTGCTGGAGCCGTGGGCGGCAATGTCGATCTCGACCCGTCGGCCATCGGTGGTCTGGCCGACGATTCGTTGTTCGTTGTCCCGGCCGGTGATTTCGCTACTGACCCTGCGCAGCCCCTGATCCTCCATCAAACCCCTGACCAGCGCCGGTCCCAGCGCCGCACCGATGGTATTGGAGCCCTGGAGGCGCAGGGCCGGGCCGGACGCAGGAAGGGGCAGGCCAGGCGCGGGCTCACGCTCGGCGCAGAACGCCAACGGCAGCCACAACGCCATTATCCAGACCACGCACAGCCGCATGCCGCCACCTTCAGATCCCAGGGAAGTGCCGGGAGAATAAGTCAGGCAGATGACTCAACGATGACAGGGTGGTTGCGCTAGGCCTCGCTCGCCGCCAGCCCGGCCACCAGGCATTCGATCAAGGCGCGCACGCGCCGGGGCTGGACGCGGGCGGTCGGGTAGACGATCTGCAGCAGCGTGTTGCCGGCGGTGAAGTCCGGGAGCAATTCCACCAGCCGTCCGCTCTTGAGATCGTCGCGTACGTCCCAGATCGACTTGAGGCTGATGCCATGTCCCTCCAGGCACCATTGCCGCACCAGGCCGCCGTCGTTGGCGATTCGCCGGCCCTGGACCATCACCCGATGCACCTCGCCGTCCCGGCTGAATGTCCATTCCCGCGCGGTGTTGATGCCCAGGCGCATCACCAGGCATTCGTGCCGGGCCAGTTCGCAGGGATGCGTTGGCGTGCCATGTCGCGCCAGGTAAGTGGGGGCGGCACAGACCACGCGACGATTCTCTCCCAAGGGCCTGGCCCGCAGTGAGCTATCGGCCAGGGCACCGTAGCGAATGGCGAAATCGAACCCCTGGCTGACCAGGTCCACATAGCCATCGCCCAGGTTCAGATCGAGGCTGACATCGGGGTGCTCGTCGAGAAAGCGCGACAGGATCGGCTCGATGTACTGGCGGCCCAGGTCTTGCGGGGCACTCAGGCGAATCGGCCCGCTGAGGGCCTGGGTACCGGTGCGGATGCTGCTGTGCAACTCGCCGGCCTCGGCCAGCAAGCGCCGGGCGCCTTCGACCAGAATCCTGCCTTCGTCGGTCAGGCTGATCGCCCGCGTGGTGCGATTGAGCAGGCTGGCACCGTAATAGGTTTCCAGGAGGGCAAGCCGCTCCGAGACCGAGGCCGGGGACAACCCTACCTCTCGACCGGCAGCAGACAAGCCACCTTTTTCAACGATGAGCAGAAAGAGCTCGAGATTCTTCAGGAACATTGTTCGGAGGTTCCGAAATGTATTTTCGTAAGTTGATCAATTATCAGGAAAGCCCGCAAGGCATACCTTAGCGCCTCAGACGATCACACCGCAGCGTTTTCCAGGAGTTCTGCCATGGCCATCCCCGAAGCAGCCGATGTCACTCACAATCCCGAACGCAGGACTTTCCTGGCCCAGGCAAGTGCTGGCGCGGCGCTGTTGGCCGTAGGCGACCTGCTGACGACGGGCTCGGCGCAGGCTGGCGTCTTGGCAAAAGCCGCCGGCGTTTCCAAGGGGGGCTTCTGGCCGGGCGACACGCGCTTGGTCATTTCGATTTCCATGCAATTCGAAGCGGGCGGACAGCCGCCTAAAGGCACTGACAGTCCGTTTCCCGCGGTCGACTTCCCGGACAGTGTGCCTAGCGATCCGGCAACCAATACCTGGTTTGCCTACGGCTATCGGGAAGGCATCCCACGCTTGCTGGATCTGTGGGACCGCCATGGCGTCAAGGTCACCTCCCACATGATCGGCGAAGCGGCGCGGCGCCAACCGGCCCTGGCACGGGAGATCGTCACTCGCGGTCACGAGGCGGCCGGTCACGGGCCGCGCTGGAGTTCGCAATTTGCAATGAGTCGGGACGAGGAACGCACGTTCCTGCGCCAGGCCGCGCAGATGGTCCAGGAGGTCACCGGGCAGCCAGTCACCGGCTACAACTGCAACTGGCTGCGCCGGGGACCCAATACCCTGGGGTTGTTGCAAGAGTTGGGCTACCTCTATCACATCGATGACGTCAGCCGCGATGAACCCTTCATCGAAGCGGTCAACGGCAAGGATTTCGTCGTGGTCCCCTACACGTTGCGCAACAACGACATCGTGCTGATCGAAGGCCGGCATTACTCGCCCCAGGTTTTCCTGGAGCAAGTGAAGCTCGATTTCGACCAGCTCTACGAAGAAGCCGGCACGCGGCGACGAATGATGTCCATCAGTGCCCACGACCGCATCAGCGGCACGCCCCAAATGGTGCGGGTCTGGGATGAGTTCCTGCGTTACGCCAAAAGCCATCCGGGCGTGGCGTTCATGCGCAAGGACGACATTGCCCGCTACACCCTTGCCAGCCCGCTGTCCTTGCGGGAGTCCGAAACCCTCTGAAACCTGTTCCATAACCCCGGGCCGCACGGTGTTGTCCGGCCCTTGATCGACCCGAAGGAATCCACCATGTCGTTCTCATCCCTTGCCATGCCCGGCGGCCTGCGCCTGGCCGGTTTTTTCCTGAGCCTGGGCCTGTCGCTGGGGGCTTCGGCCGCCACCGATGCGCTCGTGCAACCTCAAAGCCTGATTGTCGACCGCAGCCTGTCCGAGCAGCAGGCGACATCGATGATCCTGGCGGCGCGGCGCTATGACACGTTCTGGCACACCGGCGACGAAGCGCTGGCCCGCGAAGCCCTGGCGCCGGGCTTCGTCGACAAGACCCCGCCCGCCGGGCGCAAGCAGGGCCCGGAAGGCCCGTTGCTGGCGTCGCGGGCTTTCCGCACTGCCGTGCCGGATCTCAGCTGCGTCGTGGAGCAGATGCTGGTGGCGGGGGATCGGGTGGTGGTGCACCTGCGCTTTCGCGGGCATTTCACCGGGACCTTCGACCAGCTCAAGGGCCAGGGCCAGCCGGTGGAGTTCATTGCGACGGATATCTACCAGGTCGACCAGGGCAAGATCGTCGCCAACTGGCACATCGAGGACAACCTGACCCTGTTCAAGCAACTGGGTACGCTGTGACAGGACGGCTCGCCATTGCGGCGAGCCGTTTCTTGCCGGTCAGCTCAACTGCAGCCAGATCGGCGCGTGGTCCGACGGTTTTTCCATGCCCCGCAGCTCATAGTCCACCCCGGCGTCCTTGACCCGTGGCAGCAGGCCGTGGGAGGTGAGGATCAGGTCGATGCGCAGGCCGCGCTTGGGCTCGTCTTCGAACCCGCGGCTGCGGTAGTCGAACCAGCTGAAGCGGTCGGTGACGTCCGGGTTCAGGTGGCGGAAGCTGTCCACCAGGCCCCAGTTTTTCAGGCGGGCCATCCACTCGCGTTCTTCCGGCAGGAAGCTGCATTTGCCGGTTTTCAGCCAGCGCTTCATGTTGTCCGGGCCGATGCCGATGTCGCAGTCTTCCGGGGAAATGTTCACGTCACCCATCACCACCAGCGGCTGATCGTTGCTGAAGCGGCTTTCCAGCAGTTGCTGCAAATCGCTGTAGAAACGCTCCTTGGCCGGGAATTTGGTCGGGTGGTCGCGGCTTTCACCTTGTGGGAAATAACCGTTCATGATGGTTACCGGTACGCCGTTGGCATCGGCGAAGGTGCCCCAGATGAAGCGCCGCTGGGCGTCCTCGTCGTCGCCCTCGAAGCCTTTGTACAGGCTCAGCGGCGCCTGGCGGGAGAGCAGGGCGACGCCGTAGTGGCCTTTTTGTCCGTGGTAATGCACGTGGTAACCCAGGGCCTGGATTTCGGCCAGGGGGAACTGTTCGTCGTGGACCTTGGTTTCCTGCAGCCCGATCACATCCGGCTGGTGCTTCTCGATCAGCGCCGCCAGCTGATGGGGACGGGCGCGCAGCCCGTTGATGTTGAAGGAGACGATCTTCATGGTCGGCTGTCCTGGCAAAACTGCGATGCTAGCTGACATGTGGGAAGGGAGCCAGCGTGGCAGTAGGACAAATGCGCTGCTAATGTCCTGTGGGTGTAGGAACGATCGCAACCCAATCGGGTTCGTACTCAATAAGAGCTGGGCCTCACCGAGCCTCGCCCCAGGAGATCCAACGCCATGCCTGAAACCGCCATCGCCGACGTCCATATGCTCGACAGTGGTTATTCCCGTGAAGCCCGTTCGTTGTTGTACCAGGCCTATCGCCATGAGCCGACCTTCAGCTACCTGTTCGAATCCGAGCGTCCAGGTTATGAACAGCGGGTCCGGGCCACGGTGCGTGAGTTGGTCAAGCAGCATTTTCTCCAGGACCTGCCGGCCATTGGCCTGCTGGTCAACGACCGCCTGATCGGCATCGCCCTGATCGCCCCGCCGCAGCGGCGCCTGGGCATCACCGAAAGTTGGGCCTGGCGTCTGCGCATGGTCTTGAGCACCGGTTTTCGCTGCACCCGACGCTACTTGGAATACCATGCGGCGGTGTTGGCCTGCCTGCCTTCGGATGCAGTGCATGTACTGCCGCTACTGGGGGTGCACCCACAGTTCCAGGGCAAACATTTCGGTGAACAGTTGCTCGAGGCAGTCCATAACTGGTGTGCGGTGGACGAGCATTCCCAAGGCGTGGTGCTGGACACCGGCAACCCGCGTTACCTTGAGTTCTATAAGCGCCAGGGTTACGAGGAAATTGGTGAAGTTGCTGTAGGACCGATCCGCGAGCATGTGTTCTTTCACGCCAACCCGCAGGTTCTGCAAAGCGCAACGGCATAGTCGGCCGAACTTTTGCGAAATGTCCGGCTCTATCAGGCACCTACGCTCGTGATAGCATCCGCGCCATGAACCTCCCAGGAAGAATGACCGGTGGCGCGCTTTTGCTGTCCCTCAGCTGCGCGGCACTGGCAAACAGTGAGTTGGAAGTACGAGTCCAGCCGTCCAACGATGAACTCAAGGCCAACGTAGAAGGTTACATCGGTGGCTTGGGGGATCGTGACGAGGAGGCCTTGCTGCGCTTCAGTCGCGGCGCCGAGGAGCAGGCGCGCAAGGCCGCCCAGGCGCTGGGCTACTACCAGCCGCAGATCGACAGTGAGGTCAAGGGCGGCAAGGACCCACGCCTGGTGCTGACCATCGACCCGGGCGAGCCTGTGCACTTGCGCAATGTCACCGTGCGCATCGATGGCCCGGCGGCGTCGCTCAAAGCCTTTCGCGTGCCCAGCAACGCCGCCCTCAAGCCTGGCGCGGTGCTCAACCATGGTCGCTATGAAGATGCCAAGCGAGTGATCCAGAACCAGGCCTCGCGCTATGGTTTTTTCAGCGGACGCTTTACCCGGCAGAAACTCTTGGTGGACCCCCAGGCAGGCATCGCCGACATTGAACTGATCTACGACAGCGGCCCGCGCTATGCCTTGGGCCCGGTGCGCTTCGAGGGCGACACGCCGTTCGACGAAGAGCTGCTACAGCGCATGGTGCCGTTCAAGGCCGGCACGGCGTACGACTCCGAACTCATCGCAGAGCTCAACCAGGCCCTGCAATCGAGCGGCTATTTCGAAGGCGTGCGCGTGGATGCCGCGCCCACCGCCGCCACCGATAACGTGATCCCGGTGGCGGTCAAGCTCGACACGCGCAAGCCGCGGACCATGGGCCTGGGCCTGGGTTTTTCCACCGACGTCGGCCCGCGGGCGAAAGCCAACTGGACGCGCCACTGGGTCAACCCCCAGGGCCATAGCTATGGCTGGGAAGCGGAAGTGTCGGCGCCCCGGCAGAACGTCGGCCTGTGGTACGACGTGCCGCTGGACCCGCCGCTGACCGACAAGATGCGCTACGCCGGCGGTTATCAATATGAAGAACTGGCCGGCACCGACAGCCTCAGCAAACTGCTGACCGTGGGCCCGGAATGGCACAGCAAGTTGCCCAGTGGCTGGCAGCGGGTGGTGTCGCTCAAATGGCAGCGCGAGGAGTACCGCCTCGGTGACGATGCGGGCCTGAGCACACTGTTGATGCCGGGCGTGAGCTATTCCTACCTGCGCAGCGACAACCGCATCGATCCGCACAACGGCTACCGCTTGCAGTTCGACACCAAGGTCGCCAAGGAGGGCCTTGGTTCGGACAACAACCTTTTATATGGCACAGCCATGGTCAAGGGCCTGACCACAGTGTTCGACAAGCATCGGCTGCTGGCTCGGGCGCAGATCGGCGGCAGCGCCACCAATGGCTACAGATCCATCCCGCCGTCCCTGCGCTTTTTCGCCGGTGGCGACCAGAGCGTGCGCGGTTATGACTACCAGAGCCTGTCGCCGGAAAACTCCGAGGGCGACCGTATTGGCGGTCGCTACATGGTCGCTGGTAGCCTCGAATATCAGTATTCAATCGCGGAAAAATGGCGGCTGGCGACGTTCGTCGACCAGGGCAACTCGTTTAACAGCCTTGAACTGCCGAGCCTCAAGACCGGCGTGGGTGTTGGCGTGCGCTGGGTATCGCCGGTGGGCCCGATCCGCCTCGACCTGGCCCATGCGATGGACGACGACGGCGGTATCCGATTGCACTTTTCCATGGGGCCTGAGTTGTGAAGCGTGGTGTGAAAATAACGCTGCTGGCGGTTGCCGGGGTGTTGCTGGCACTGGTGCTGGCCTTGAGCGTTGTGTTGGGCACGGCATTCGGCAGCCGTTGGGCCCTCGGCCTGGTGCCGGGGCTGAGCGTGGAGAATTTCCAGGGCCGCCTGGGCGGGCAGTGGAGCGCCGATCACCTGTTGTGGCAGCAGGACGCCAGTCGCGTGGAGGTGGATCGGCTGATATTCGCCTGGTCGCCGCTGTGCCTGGCACGCATGACCCTCTGCATCGAACAGCTCAAGGCTGACCAGGTCGCCTTGCAATTGCCAGCCTCTGCCGATGAACCGAGCAGCGGCCCGATCAGCTTGCCGGACCTGGACTTGCCGCTCGCTATCGAACTGGGCGATGTGCAGGTCGGCAGCCTGTCGTTCAACGGCAGCGAGCAGCTCAAGGGCCTGCAATTGGTTGCCCATTGGACCGCCGAGGGCCTGCAGATCGATTCGGTGCAATTGCAGCGCGACGAGTTGAGCCTGAAACTGTCCGGCTTGCTGAAGCCGGGCGGCGACTGGCCGTTGAACGCCGAGGGCCGGTTGACCTTGCCCGCGCCGGGCGCCACGCCCTGGGCCCTGGACCTGAAAGTCGACGGCAACCTGCTCAAGACCCTCAACCTCAAGGCCGGCAGCAGCGGTTACCTGCAAGGCCAGTTGACCGGTGAACTGCAACCGTTGGCGGACAACCTGCCGGCCAAGGTGCGTATCACCGCCGACGGCTTCAGGGCGAGTGCCGATCTGCCAGACACTTTGTTGCTCAACCAACTGGAATTGACCGGCGAAGGCGACCTGAAAAATGGCTATCGACTGCTCGGCAAGGCGACATTGCCCGCCGAGAAAGGGCCGGTGGCGTTGTTGCTGCAAGGCAGCGTGGACGCCAATGGCGCACAGATCGCCGGCCTGGATCTTGATGCCGGCGATCAGCGAAGCCTGAAACTCAGCGGGCAATTGGACTGGCGCGAAGGCCTGCGCGCCGAGGCGAAAGTCGCCTGGCTGGATTTCCCCTGGCATCGCCTCTATCCGCTGATCGACGAGCCGCAGGTGACATTGCGCAGCTTCGACGGCGAAGTCTCCTACACCGATGGCAAATACCTGGGCAACTTTCAGGCCGCACTGGACGGCCCCGCCGGGGCCTTCAGCCTGGACAGCCCGTTCAGCGGCGATCTGAGGCAAATCCATTTGCCGCAACTCAAGCTCGCGGCGGGGCAGGGCAAGGCCGAAGGGCACCTGAGCCTGCAATTTGCCGATGGCATTGCCTGGGACACGGCGCTGCAACTGTCGGCCATCAACCCGGCGTACTGGCTGGGCGAATTGCCTGGGACCCTGGCCGGGCCGTTGCGCAGCAAAGGGGCGATGAAGAACGACCATCTCGAGCTCGATGCGGACCTGGATCTCAAGGGCAAGTTGCGTGGCCAACCGGCGCTGTTCCAGGCCAAGGCCAGCGGCGCCGGTGAGCAGTGGAACCTCAGCGCCCTGGACATCCGCCTGGGGGACAACCGCATCAACGGCACCGGCAGCCTGCAAGAAAAACTCACTGGCCAGATCGATATCAAACTCTCGCGCCTGGCCCAACTGTGGCCGCAATTGCGCGGCCAAGTCGTCGGCCGTGTCGATGTGGCCGGCACGCTCAAGGCGCCCCAAGGCAAGCTCGGCCTGCAAGGCACGCAACTGGCGTTGCAGGACAATCGCCTGCAAAGCCTGAACCTCGATGCGACGCTCGACAGCGCCCAGCGCGGCAAGCTCGATCTCAAGGCCAGCGGCATCCGCGTCGGCGAGACTTCGCTGGGCGTGCTGACCGTCAGCGGGCAGGGCGACATCAAGCAACAAAAGCTCAACCTGGACCTGCAAGGGCCACAGCTCGACACCACCCTGGCGCTCGATGGCACGCTCGACCAGGGCAATTGGCGCGGACGCCTGGCCAGCGGCGACGTGGAGGCTGGCGGTCAAGCCTGGCGCCTGCAAGCCCCGGCGAAACTGGAGCGCCTGGCCGATGGCACCCTCAACGTCGGTGCTCATTGCTGGCGTTCTGGCGAGGCCAGCCTGTGCGGTGAAGATCAGCGGCTGATGCCGGAACCGAAGCTGCGTTATCACCTCAAGCAATTCCCCATCGAAAGCCTGGCCCAGTGGATGCCCAAGGATTTTGCCTGGCAGGGCCGGCTCAACGCGGACCTGCAACTGGACTTGCCGGCCAGCGGCCCGAATGGCCGGATCCTGGTGGACGCCAGCGGCGGTACTTTAAGGATCCGCGACAAGGAGCAATGGCTGGACTTTCCATACCAGACCCTGACGCTCAACAGTCGCCTGACCCCCAGGCGCATCGACACCGACCTGAATTTTGTCGGCACCAGGCTCGGCGAACTGATGCTCCAGGCGCAGATCAACCCGCTACCGGCCAGCAAGCCCCTGAGCGGTTCGTTCCGCCTGAGCGGCCTGGACCTGTCGGTGGCTCGGCCGTTCGTGCCGATGGTGGAAACCCTCACCGGGCATCTGAGCGGCAGCGGGACCCTGGCCGGTGGTTTGCTCGCGCCCCAGGTCAACGGCAACCTGCTGCTCAGCGACGGCGAGGTGTCTGGCCCGGAACTGCCGGTCAGCCTTGAGGCCTTGCAGGTGCGGGCGATGATTGCCGGCGAAACGATACGGCTCGACGGCGACTGGAAAAGTGGCAAGAGCGGGCAGGGCCGCTTGAGTGGCACTGTCGGTTGGGGCGACGCCCTGACCATGAACCTGGCCCTCAGGGGCTCGCAACTGCCGGTCACCGTCGAGCCCTATGCGGTGCTCGACGTGGCGCCGGACCTCAATATCACGATGCACGGCGATCAGCTTTCCATTGCCGGCAAGGTGCTGGTGCCCAAAGGTGAGATCACCATCCGCGAACTGCCGCCGTCCACCGTCAAGGTTTCCGATGACACCGTGATCGTCGGCCACCAGACCGAGGAGGGCAAGGCGCCGCTGGCCATGGCGATGGACATTGATGTGATCGTCGGCCAGGACAAACTCGCGTTCTCGGGGTTCGGCCTGACGGCCAATGTGCAAGGCCAGGTTCACATCGGCGACAACATGGATACCCGCGGCGAGCTCTGGCTCAACGACGGTCGCTATCGCGCCTACGGGCAACGGCTGACAGTGCGCCGGGCGCGGCTGCTGTTCGCCGGCCCCATCGACCAGCCCTACCTGGACATCGAAGCGATCCGCCAGACCGACGACGTGATCGCCGGCATCCGCTTGAGCGGCAGCGCCGAGCAACCGACCACGCAAATCTTCTCGGAGCCGGCCATGAGTCAGGAGCAGGCGTTGTCCTACCTGGTGCTGGGCCGACCGCTGAGCACCACCGGCGAGGACAACAACATGCTCGCCCAAGCGGCGCTGGGCCTGGGCTTGATGGGCAGTTCGGGGGTGACCAGCAGCCTGGCCAACAACCTGGGGATCGAGGATTTTCAGCTCGACACCCAGGGCAGCGGCAACACCACCAGCGTGGTCGCCAGCGGCAACCTGTCGGAAAAGCTCAGCCTGCGCTACGGCGTCGGCGTGTTCGAACCGGCCAATACCATCGCCCTGCGCTACAAGCTCAGCAAGAAGGTCTACCTCGAAGCCGCCAGCGGCGTGGCCAGCTCGCTGGACATCTTCTACAAGCGCGATTTCTAAACCCTCCCTGAATCCTCCATGTCCGATGTGGGAGCGAGCCTGCTCGCGATAGCGCAGTGACATTCAGCATCTTCGTTGACTGACACACCGCTATTCGCGAGCAAGCCCGCTCCCACATTTTTATCTGCGTTTGTCTGTTAGTGCATAGCAACCTAACTATTCGATTGACATTCGCTGCCTAAGCAGTAATATCTCGACATACATTCACTGCCTAGGCAGCAAACGGTGGTCAGATGAAGCACTTCACCCCAGACAACTTCCACAATTGCCATCTCGGCATGCTGCTCGGCCGCACCGCGTTGCTCAAGGACCGAATCATCGATACCCACATGGAACCTGTCGGCATCACCGCCGCGCAGTTCAAGGTATTGATCATCATGGCCCAGTACGGCATCGAGACACCGGCCGAGCTGTGTCGCTACCTGTCCCTGGACAGCGGCTCGATGACGCGGATGCTCGATCGCCTGGAGCAGAAAGGTTTCCTGGCCCGCGAACGTTCCGCCCAGGATCGCCGGCAAGTGCGCCTGGTGCTGACTGAAGCCGGCCAGGCCCTCGCCGATCGCCTGCCGTTTATCGGTGCCGAGGCCATGAACCAGTTGGCCAGCGCCATCAGCCCCGAGGAGTTGCAAACCCTCGAACAGATCCTCAAGAAAATTCTGCTCGCCGCCGGTGACCCCATTACCGTGTCGCGACTGGGGGAAAAATGAAGCGTAAAACCTTGCGTACCCGATTAAGCCTGGTGGTCTTGGCCATGAGCCTGGCCGGTTGTGCCAGCTACAGCGGCTTGAAGACCGAAGGCGTCAGTCTCGAGGCCCAGAGCCTCAAGGCCGGGCAATCCCTGAACGGTGTCACGCTGTCACCGGCCGCGTGGCCGAAAAGCGATTGGTGGAAAAGCCTTGGCGACCCGCAACTCGATGGCCTGATCCGGGAAGCCTTGCGCGATAGCCCGGACATGCAGATCGCCAGCGCCCGGGTGCATCAGGCCAGTGCTGCCGCCTATGCCGCCAACGCGGCGCGCATGCCGACCCTGGATGCCAGCGGCGGTGTCAGCCGTTCGCGCCTGTCCCGTGACCAGGACCCGCAAGGGCTGGGTGAGGCGTATAGCACCCTGCGCACGCTGGGTGTGGATTTCAATTACACCTTCGACCTCTGGGGCGGCCAGCGTGCTGCCTGGGAAGCCGCCCTGGGCCAGGCCCGCGCCGCCGAGATCGATCGCCAGGCCGCGCAACTGACCTTGGCCGCCGACGTGGCCCGGGCCTACAGCGACCTGGGCCAGGCCCACATCATTTATGACCTGGCCACCGAGGACCTCAAGCGCACCCGACAGATGCTCGACCTGAGCAAGCGTCGCCTCACTGCCGGGATCGACAGCGAATATCAGTTCCAGCAGACCGAAAGCCTGGAAGCCAGCGCCGATGCCTCCCGGATCGATGCGGAGAAACGCCTGCAAAGCGCCAAGATCGCCCTGGCGGTGCTGCTCGGCAAGGGCCCGGACCGTGGCAATGAAATCGCCCGGCCCAATGTGCTGCAAGCCAGCGCGGTCGCCTTGCCGTCGAATCTGCCCGCCGAGTTGCTCGGGCGGCGTCCGGACTTGGTCGCGGCGCGTTGGCGGGTCGAGGCGGCGAGCAAGGACATCGAGGCCGGCAAGACCAACTTCTATCCCAATCTCAACCTGAGTGCGGCGGCCGGGACACGCTCGCTGCTGGGCGATGCGATGTTCGGCTCGGCCAGCCGCTTCTTCAATGTGGCGCCGACGGTGTCGTTGCCGATCTTCGATGGCGGCCGCTTGCGAGCGGACCTGGATGCCCGGGACGCCGATTACGACCTGGCGGTGGCGCAATACAACAAGAGCCTGGTCACGGCCCTTGGCGATGTCAGCGACACCATCAACCAGTTGCGTGACATCGCCCGCCAGATCGGCGCCCAGCAGCATGCCACCGATATCGCCCAGAGCTCCTACGACACGGTGGTCCAGCGCTACGGCTCGGGCATCGGTAATTACCTGGACGTGTTGAGCATCGAGCAGCAATTGCTCCAGGCCCAGCGCCAACTGGCGAATCTGAATGCCGAGCAGATCGATTTGTCGATTCAACTGATGCAGGCCCTGGGCGGTGGTTTCGAGGCCCAGACCCTGGCGGCGGCCACTCCGGTCTCTGCCACGCCGAATAACTGATTCGAGGTACTTGTCATGGCTACTGCCGAAACGACTCAATCCGAACATGCGCAAGACAGCAACCCACGCAAGCGCAAGGTCATGCTGGTGACGCTGACGCTGCTGGTCATTCTCTCGGGCCTGGGTGTCTGGGCCTGGCACGAACTGTATGGTCGCTGGAGCGAAAGCACCGACGATGCCTATGTGAACGGCAACGTAGTGGAAATCACACCGCAAGTCACCGGCACCGTGGTGAGCATCGGTGCCGACGACGGCGACCTGGTGCGTGAAGGCCAGGTGCTGGTGCAGTTCGACCCGAACGATGCCGAAGTCGGGCTGCAAAGTGCCCAGGCCAACCTGGCCCGGACCGTGCGCCAGGTGCGTGGCTTGTACAGCAACGTCGATGGCATGCGGGCGCAGGTCAATGCGCAAGAGGCCGAAGTGCAGAAGGCCCAGGAAAACTACAGTCGACGCAAGAACCTGGCGGCTGGCGGGGCGATTTCCCAGGAAGAACTGTCTCACGCCCGGGACGACCTGACCTCGGCGCAGAACGCCTTGGCCAATGCCCGGCAACAACTCAAGACCACCAGCGCCCTGGTGGACGATACCGTGGTGTCGTCCCATCCCGACGTGCAGTCCGCCGCCGCGCAATTGCGCCAGGCCTTCCTGGCCAACGCCCGCAGCACCTTGATTGCACCGGTCACCGGTTATGTCGCCAAACGCACCGTGCAACTGGGCCAACGGGTGCAGCCAGGCACGGCGTTGATGGCGGTGATCCCGCTGGATCAGCTGTGGATCGATGCCAACTTCAAGGAAACCCAACTGCGCGACATGCGCATCGGCCAGCCGGTGGACATCGAGGCCGACCTGTACGGCAGCGATGTGAAGTACAGCGGCACCATCGACAGCCTCGGCGCCGGCACCGGCAGCGCGTTTGCCTTGCTGCCGGCACAGAACGCCACGGGTAACTGGATCAAGATTGTCCAGCGGGTGCCGGTGCGCATTCATGTCAATGCCCAGGAGCTGGCCGAGCATCCGCTGCGGATCGGCCTGTCGACCCTGGTCAGCGTCAATCTGCGCGACCAGAGCGGCCCGGTACTGGCCCAGCAGCCACCGCAGAAAGCCTCGTTCAGCACCCAGGTCTATGACCGGCAACTGGCCGATGCCGACGCGATGATCTCGCGGTTGATTCACGAAAACAGCGCGGTTGCGAGCAAGACTGCCCAGCGCTGATCACCCTGTGGGAGCCGAGCTTGCTCGCGATAGCGGCATGGCAGGCAACAAAGATATTGGCTGTAAGGGCCCCATCGCGAGCAAGCTCGGCTCCCACAGGTTTTGTGTTTTGTTCAATGGTTCAGGTAGTCCTGGAACCTGTGGGAGCAAGGCTTGCTCGCGATTCACCACCGTCGCTTCATAGGATTTCGCAATGAGCAATAACGCGTCTTTCACGCCGCCCAGCCTGTTGCTCAGCACCATCGGGCTGTCGCTGGCGACGTTCATGCAAGTGCTCGACACCACCATTGCCAACGTCGCCTTGCCGACCATTTCCGGCAACCTGGGCGTCAGTTCGGAGCAGGGCACCTGGGTCATTACCTCGTTCGCGGTGAGCAACGCCATCGCCTTGCCGCTCACTGGCTGGTTGAGCCGACGGTTTGGCGAGGTGAAGCTGTTTTTGTGGGCGACGATGCTGTTCGTGCTCGCTTCGTTCTTGTGTGGCATTTCCACTTCGATGCCAGAACTGATTGGTTTTCGCGTACTCCAGGGGCTGGTCGCCGGGCCGTTGTACCCGATGACCCAGACCTTGCTGATCGCGGTGTACCCGCCGGCCAGGCGCGGCATGGCCCTGGCCTTGCTGGCGATGGTCACGGTGGTGGCGCCGATTGCCGGGCCGATCCTCGGTGGCTGGATCACCGACAGCTACAGCTGGCCGTGGATCTTTTTCATCAACGTGCCCATCGGGGTCTTCGCGGCGATGGTGGTGCAACAACAGCTCAAGGCGCGGCCGGTGGTCACCAGCCATCAACCGATGGACTACGTAGGGCTGATCACGCTGATCATCGGGGTCGGCGCGCTCCAGGTGATCCTCGACAAAGGCAACGACCTGGACTGGTTCGAATCGAACTTCATCATCATCGGAGCACTGATTTCGCTCATTGCCCTGGCGGTGTTCGTGATCTGGGAAATGACCGACCGCCATCCGGTGGTCAATCTGCGGCTGTTCGCCTATCGCAACTTTCGCATCGGCACCATTGTGCTGGTGGGGGGCTACGCCGGGTTCTTCGGCATCAACCTGATCCTGCCGCAGTGGTTGCAGACCCAGATGGGCTACACCGCGACCTGGGCCGGGCTGGCAGTGGCGCCCATCGGTATCCTGCCGGTGCTGATGTCGCCCTTCGTCGGCAAGTACGCCCACCGGTTCGACCTGCGTGTGTTGGCCGGGCTGGCGTTCCTGGCCATCGGCCTGAGCTGCTTCATGCGCGCCGGGTTTACCAATGAGGTGGATTTCCAGCACATCGCGATGGTGCAGTTGTTCATGGGCATCGGTGTGGCGCTGTTTTTCATGCCGACCCTGAGCATCCTGATGTCGGACCTGCCACCGCACCAGATTGCCGACGGCGCCGGGCTGGCGACGTTCCTGCGGACCCTGGGCGGCAGCTTCGCCGCGTCCCTGACCACCTGGATCTGGATCCGCCGGGCCGACCAGCACCATGCCTACCTGAGCGAACACATCAGCACCTACGAGCCGGCCACCCGTGAGGCACTCAACCAGCTCGGCGGCGCGAGTGCCCCGGCCTATGCCCAGCTCGACCAGATCCTCACCAGCCAGGCGTACATGCTCTCCACCGTGGATTACTTCACGTTGCTGGGATGGGGGTTCATGGGCTTGATCTTGCTGGTGTGGCTGGCCAAGCCGCCGTTTGCGGCGAAGGCGGGGCCTGCGTCGGCGGGGCATTGATTCAGAAGTGAAATGCAATCCAATGTGGGAGCGGGGCTGTGGGAGCAAGGCTTGCCCGCGATGCGGGCGACACGGTTCAACTGCAAGACCGTGTCATCGTTCATCGCGAGCAAGCTTTGCTCCCACAGGCCTACTCCCACAGGGGACATCTGCGCGCTTCAGTTGCCTGGCAACGCCAACTGCGCATTACCAAAACCAAACGGCGCCAACGCAAACCCTTGCTCATCCACCTGCAACGCCCAGCCTTGCTTGTCCCAATCCCCCAGCACGATGCGTCTCGCTGCGTGTTCGCCCAGTTGCAGCTTGTGGATGGCGGGGCGGTGGGTGTGGCCGTGGATCAGGGTCTTCACGCCGTACTCCTGCATGATCCGCGGGATCTCTTCGGGCGTGACGTCGACGATGTCATTGGCTTTCATGCGTGTCTGCGTGCGGCTTTCGCTACGCAGTTTGCGCGCCAGTTTCTGGCGACTGCCCAGCGGCAGGTGACGCAGGATGAACAGCGTGACCGGATTGCGCAGCCAGCGCCGCAGCTTCATGTAGCCTTCGTCGCGGGTGCAGAGGCTGTCGCCGTGCATCAGCAGCACCGGCTCGCCGTTGAACTGCACGACACTCGGGTCCTTGAGCAGGGTGCAGCCGGCCGCTTTGCAAAAGGCCTGCCCCAGCATGAAGTCGCGATTGCCGTGCATCAGGAATATGGCCGTGCCGCTGTCGCTCAATTCGCGCAGGGCCTGGCAGATGGAACGCTGGAACGGCGTCATGGCATCGTCGCCGATCCAGGCTTCGAAAAAGTCGCCCAGGATGTACAACGCTTGCGCCGAGCGGGCGCGTGTGGCGAGTAGATCCAGAAACGCCCGGGTGATGTCCGGGCGCTCCTCTTCCAGATGCAAATCTGAAATCAGCAGTATCACTCAATGATCTCGGCTTTCTCGATGATCACGTCTTCTGCCGGGACGTCCTGGTGGCCGGCCTTGGAAGTGGTGGCGACGCCCTTGATCTTGTCGACCACGTCGGTGCCTTCGATCACTTCACCGAACACCGCATAACCCCAACCCTGTACGGTCTTGGCGCTGTGGTTCAGGAAGCTGTTGTCGGCCACGTTGATGAAGAACTGCGCGGAGGCCGAATGCGGCTCCATGGTACGGGCCATGGCAACGCTGTACTTTTTGTTCGGCAGGCCGTTGTCGGCTTCGTTCTGAATGCTTGGGCGCTTGTCTTTCTTTTCCTTCATGCCAGGTTCGAAACCGCCGCCCTGGATCATGAAGTTGCCGATGACACGGTGGAAAACAGTGTTTTCGTAGTGGCCGGCCTTGACGTACTCAACGAAGTTGGCAACGGTCAGCGGTGCCTTTTCGGCGTTCAGTTGCAGGACGATGTCGCCGTGGTTGGTGGTCAGTTTGACTTGGGTCATGATCGCTACTCTTTCAAGGAATTCGTGGGTTTCGGGGCTTCACTGCCCGCAACCGGTCTGGCTGCAATCGGCCAGGTTGGGCAGTTTAGCGTGCCAGGCACGAATTTCGAGGCTGTTTTTCATCAGGTCGTCGATTAAATTCAATCGTTTACCGACCTGGCCTGTCAGGTGCTTGACAGCATCGGCTATGATACGGGCTTTGATTTATCAGGCCGCACCCGGCCGCGCACTTGTACGTTCAAGGATCCTATGAGCAAGCCCACTGTCGACCCTACCTCGAATTCCAAGACCGGCCCGGCCGTGCCGGTCAACTTCCTGCGCCCGATCATCCAGGCGGACCTGGACTCGGGTAAGCACACACAGATCGTCACTCGCTTCCCTCCGGAGCCCAACGGCTACCTGCACATCGGCCATGCCAAGTCGATCTGCGTGAATTTCGGCCTGGCCCAGGAGTTCGGCGGCGTCACGCACTTGCGTTTCGACGATACCAACCCGGCCAAGGAAGACCAGGAATACATCGACGCGATCGAAAGCGACGTCAAGTGGCTGGGTTTCGAATGGTCCGGTGAGGTGCGCTATGCCTCGCAATATTTCGACCAACTGCACGATTGGGCGGTGGAACTGATCAAGGCCGGCAACGCCTACGTGTGCGACCTGACCCCCGAGCAGGCCAAGGAATACCGCGGCAGCCTGACCGAGCCGGGCAAGAACAGCCCGTTCCGTGACCGCAGCGTGGAAGAGAACCTGGACCTGTTCGCCCGCATGCGCGCCGGTGAGTTCCCGGACGGTGCACGGGTGCTGCGCGCCAAGATCGACATGGCCTCGCCGAACATGAACCTGCGCGACCCGATCATGTACCGCATCCGTCATGCCCATCACCACCAGACCGGTGACAAGTGGTGCATCTACCCCAACTATGACTTCACCCATGGTCAGTCGGACGCTATCGAAGGCATCACCCACTCGATCTGCACCCTGGAGTTCGAAAGCCACCGGCCGTTGTACGAATGGTTCCTCGAGCACCTGCCGGTGCCGGCCCATCCGCGCCAGTACGAATTCAGCCGCCTGAACCTGAACTACACCATCACCAGCAAGCGCAAGCTCAAGCAACTGGTGGACGAGAAGCACGTCAACGGCTGGGACGACCCGCGCATGTCGACGCTGTCGGGCTTCCGTCGTCGGGGCTACACGCCAAAATCGATCCGCAACTTCTGCGAAATGGTCGGCACCAACCGCTCCGACGGCGTGGTGGACTTCGGCATGCTGGAGTTCAGCATCCGTGACGACCTGGACCACAGCGCCCCGCGCGCCATGTGCGTGCTGCGTCCGCTGAAAGTGGTCATCACCAATTACCCGGAAGGCCAGGTCGAGAACCTCGAACTGGCGCGTCACCCGAAAGAAGACATGGGCGTGCGCGTCCTGCCGTTCGCCCGGGAGATCTACATCGACCGTGAAGACTTCATGGAAGAGCCGCCAAAAGGCTACAAGCGCCTGGAGCCGGCCGGCGAAGTGCGCCTGCGCGGCAGCTACGTGATCCGCGCCGACGAAGCGATCAAGGACGCCGACGGCAACATCGTCGAGCTGCGTTGCTCGTACGACCCCGATACCCTGGGCAAGAACCCGGAAGGTCGCAAGGTCAAGGGCGTGATCCACTGGGTGCCGGCCGCTGCCAGCGTCGAGTGCGAAGTGCGCCTGTACGATCGCCTGTTCCGTTCGCCGAACCCGGAGAAGGCCGAAGACAGCGCCAGCTTCCTGGACAACATCAACCCTGACTCCCTGCAAGTACTCACTGGTTGTCGTGCCGAACCTTCGTTGGGCAACGCACAGCCGGAAGACCGTTTCCAGTTCGAGCGCGAAGGTTACTTCTGCGCGGATATCAAGGACTCGAAACCCGGTGCTCCGGTATTCAACCGTACCGTGACCTTGCGCGATTCCTGGGGTCAGTGATCAAGTCTTAAGGGAAACCCTGTGCTTACGATCTACAACACGCTCACCAAGAGCAAAGAAGTCTTCAAGCCGCTGGATGGCAACAAGGTCCGCATGTACGTCTGCGGCATGACCGTGTACGACTACTGCCACATTGGCCATGGTCGCAGCATGGTCGCTTTCGACCTGGTGACCCGCTGGTTGCGTTTCAGCGGTTATGACCTGACCTACGTGCGCAACATCACCGACATCGAAGACAAGATCATCAACCGTGCCCGGGAAAACGGCGAGCCTTACGATGCGCTGACCGAGCGCATGATCGAGGCCATGCACGAGGATGAGGCGCGCCTCAATATCCTCAAGCCGGATCTGGAACCACGGGCAACTGATCACATTCCTGGCATGCTGAGCATGATCCAGACCTTGATCGACAAGGGCTATGCCTACGCACCGGGCAATGGCGACGTGTACTACCGCGTCGCCAAGTTCATGGGCTACGGCAAGCTGTCGCGCAAGAAGATCGAAGACCTGCGCATCGGTGCGCGCATCGAAGTCGACGAGTCGAAACAGGATCCGCTGGACTTCGTGCTGTGGAAGGCTGCCAAGCCGGGTGAGCCGAGCTGGGAGTCGCCGTGGGGCGCCGGGCGTCCGGGCTGGCACATCGAATGCTCGGTGATGTCCACCTGCTGCCTGGGTGAGACTTTCGACATTCATGGCGGCGGCAGCGACCTGGAATTCCCGCACCACGAAAACGAAATCGCCCAGAGCGAAGCGGCCACCGGCAAGACCTACGCCAACGCGTGGATGCATTGCGGCATGATCCGGATCAACGGCGAGAAGATGTCCAAGTCCTTGAACAACTTCTTCACCATTCGTGACGTGCTGGAAAAGTACCACCCGGAAGTCATTCGTTACCTGCTGGTGTCGAGCCACTATCGCAGCGCCATCAACTACTCGGAAGACAACCTCAAGGACGCCAAGGGCGCCCTGGAGCGTTTCTACCACGCGTTGAAGGGCATGCCGAATGTGCCGGCGGCCGGCGGCGAAGCGTTCGTTGCACGCTTTACCGAGGTGATGAACGACGACTTCGGCACGCCGGAAGCCTGCGCGGTGCTGTTCGAGATGGTGCGTGAGATCAACCGCCTGCGTGAGAGCGATCTCAATGCAGCGGCCGGTCTGGCGGCACGCCTGAAAGAACTGGCCAGCGTGCTGGGTGTGTTGCAACTCGAAGCCGATGATTTCCTGCAGGCTGGTGCCGAAGGTCGCGTGGACGCCGTCGAGGTCGAGGCATTGATCCAGGCGCGCCTGACCGCCCGGGCCAACAAGGACTGGGCTGAATCCGACCGCATCCGCGACCAGCTCACCGCCATGGGCGTGGTGCTGGAAGATGGCAAGGGCGGGACGACCTGGCGATTGGCGGACTGAAGTCTTACGCAATACCACTGTGGGAGCGAGCCTGCTCGCGATAGCGGAGTGTCAGGCAACATTTTTGTCGACTGATACACCGCCATCGCGAGCAAGCTCGCTCCCACATTGGATCTGTTGCAGTTTCCAATTTTTTGCCCGCCGCCAATCCCTGTGGGAGCCGAGCTTGCTCGCGATGACGGCGGTACATTCAGCATCATTGCAAACGGATACACCGCTATCGCGAGCAGGCTCGCTCCCACAGTTTTTTGCATGCCTACCCTGGCAATCATGGTTTTATGAGCTAGTACTGTCAGGTCGATTCGACGTTCTCTGACAGGGCTCTTCCATGTTGACTCATTGGTCTTTGGCGGCCATTCATCTTCTGGCGTTCGCCCTCGGGCTCTGGGCAGTGCTGACGCGCGGCACGGCGCTGCGACGCCTGGCGGGCGGTGTGGATGCGGTTCGCAATGTGTTGATTGCGGATAACGTATGGGGTGTGTCGGCGCTGGTGTTGTTGGTGACCGGTGGGATGCGGGCGTTCGGTGGGTACGAAAAAGGTACGGATTATTACCTGCACCAGCCGCTGTTCCACCTGAAGATGACCTTGCTCCTGCTGATCCTGTTGCTTGAGATCGCGCCGATGATCGCCCTGATCAAATGGCGGATGGCACGGGGCAAAGGGGCGGCGATTGACTCTTCGAAAGCCGGTCGGTTGGCACGGATCAGCCATATCGAAGCCTTGCTGCTGATCTTGATGGTGGTTGCCGCCACTGGAATGGCGCGCGGCGTGAGCATGGGCTGACGGGCCGCGAACGCCCGCTTCGTCATCATTAAAACGAAACGTCTGACAGCCATGCCAAGAGCCATGCCATTAGTATCGATTCACGAGTGGGACGAAAGAAGGCGAGGGGGCAGGGTAAGGCGCGGTCGATCGGAATCTTTAGCCAGCCATTGCGGCGATGCAAACGGGCTGGCTGCGGACTGCTGCAATGTTCAGGGGGTTTGCGGCTTGTCGGGGGCGGTGAGGCCGGCCTGAATACGCTGATAGATTTCTTCGCGATGCACCGCAACGTTTTTCGGGGCGTTGATGCCGATCCGGACTTGTTGGCCACTAACGCCCAGAATGGTGATCGTGATGTCGTCACCAATGTTTATGCTTTCACCGACTTTGCGGGTGAGTATCAGCATGGTGTTCTCCTTGATTGCTTTATAGGGCACCTGATTCAGACAGTGCAGATGTCGGTACTGCTTATAGATTAGTGCTAAGTGTCACAATGTGGGTGCCTCTTTCTGACGTGCAGATGCAGCATTAATTCCCAGGGTGCGACTATACAGAGACGCCGGGCAGGATTCTCGTGTTTTGAGCACTGTTTGCGGCGATCTTGATGGGCACGGGTGCTAAAATCCGTGCCTCATGTCTTCCGGGGGAAACGTTGTGCGCAAATTGGCTTGGGTAATCGCGGTGTTGGTGCTGGCAGGGTGCGGTGAAGGGCGTGACATCGAAGCAGCGAAGCCGAAACCCGCCGCGACCTCTGCACCGGCCGCCGCTGCCGCGCCGCAGTGGGCCGTCGAGGTTCGTGGCGAGACGCCTCAGGCAGTCAGCGACCTGACCGGTTGGCTCATCGAACACAGCTTCATGTCGAACGTAGTGCGCGAGGGCGGCAAGGAGCGGGTCCTGGTCGGTCCTTTCAGCTCCAAGGCCGAGGCCGAAGCCAAGCAGGAGCAAAGTGACTGCCGCCCTGGTCCGGGCGAAAAAGCGCAACATCGAGACGTTGGTGGTGGATTATCCGGCCACTCAATAACCGGACAGAACAAAACCTGTGGGAGCGAGCCTGCTCGCGATAGCGGTGTATCAGTCGACAAACTGTTGTCTGTCACTCCGCTATCGCGAGCAGGCTCGCTCCCCACAGTTGATTTGTGCTGTTCAAGAATGCGAGGTCAGCCGCAGGCCTTCAAATTTACCGGCCCCACGAACTCATTTCCACGCCCCATGACGCACGCCACGCTCTGGTTGCGCTGACGCTCCCAGCTTTCGACCGGGTAGGTCTTGTCCCAGGCTTCGTACAGGCGCCGATCCTGTTTCGAGAGGCGCAGGCCATATTGCTTGCTCATGTAGAAATAGGTCCGGGCGATCATTCCCCGGATAGAAGGGCGGGGCATGACCTTCTTGGCCTTGAAATCCACCTGGGTCAGGCATGAACCGTATTGCCCCTTCTGCACCGGCAACCAGCCGAAACTGAAATTGCTGCGATCGCCATTCACTTCCCCGATGCTCGGCACCAGGTTGTGCAGGTCGGCCTCGGCCCGTTGATAGACCGGGTCGTAACGGGTGCAGTTTTTACGCCCGCCTTGTTGCCAGCATTGGCGCTGATGGCCGATCTGCCACGCCGGGACAATATGTTCCCACTCGATGCGGGCGGCGCGGCTGGCGTTCTTGCGCGGCACGTAACCGCAGGCGGCCAGGTTCACGCGATTGCCGGTGTATTTGCAGCCACAGTAGAACTCGGTGGATTGCGGCGCGTAGAGTTTCCAGGCGACTTTCTTGGCTTCGTTGAAGGTGCGCGGCGCACCGGCCTGGGCGCCCATGGTGATGAACACAAGCAAAAAAGCTAAACAGCGAACACTCATCAGGCTCAATCTTCCTTCGGCACGACCCAGAAAACCTGCACGCCACCGTCGTCGCGATAGGCGAGGGTCACGTTGTCGTTCTCGTCGATTTCTTCCAGGAGGCGCTCCCATTCATCCACCGGCTCGTCGGGAAGCCGGAAGATCAGCGCGGCCTTGGCTTTTTGCGCGGTGGGGGAATTGATGATTTTCGAGACCCGCAGGCCGAGTCGCGTATAGGAATCTAAGGGGGTAGTTGCAGCGGAGGGCGTGGCCACAGGATTATCCTTATTAAGCTGTACGTGCATACAGTATTTAACTGTAGGTATTTACGCAACTGCTTAAAATTCAAGAAGATCGTCTGACAGCGCTTTTTTCGTTTTGGTGTAAGAGGAGGAAGTTTTTTATTGGCTGGCGTAAACGGCTGGGCCAAACGCTCTGGCTTGTGACAGATTTGCGTGGGCGCTAAAGAAAGTGCTTTGGCGGGCGATGTCTTTCGTAGGAATCTCATCTTATGGAGTTTTGATATGGCGTTTTCTGTCGGCTTTCCCAATGCGGCGGCCGTGACTATCGGTGGCCAATCCGCTGCTACCCTGAAGGCCCTGAGCGAGGCCGAGACCGAGGCTGCCGATGAGGCCCTTGGTACAACGCGCGCGTCGGGCAAGGTCCGCGTGGACATGGGGGCGGGCGCTGAGGCAACCGATCAGACGCAGGAGAGCGGCAGTACCCAGAGCATTGCCGTTCAGATATTGCTCAAGCGGATGCAAGAGCTTCAGGAGCAGCTCAGGGAGCAGCAACAGCAATTGGCCGCTGCGCAGACACGGAATTATCCGAAACCGGAAGACAAGACCGCGGCGGTCATGGCGGTTCAAGGGCAGATTGCCGACACCAGTGGCGCATTGTTGGAGGTCACCGGTCGCCTGGTCACGGAGCTGGCGAAGGGCGGCAGTTCGGGGGCAATGGTCAATACTACGGCCTGACGCTTCGCCATTGCGGATGCAACCGCAGCGTTGACAAATCCACGAAGCCTTACCATAGTTCACTTCACGCAAACGTTTGCGCGGCGTTCCGTGCATTGATTTGCTCACAATAATCATAAGATCGGAGTGAACCCATGAAGTTGCCATTCGCTGGACGCCTTCTCGCTGTTGCCATGCTCGCGGCCGCATCCGCTGCTCTGCCTCTCTCCTCGGCATTCGCCCAGACCGCTGAAAAACCCAAGGTCGCCCTGGTCATGAAGTCCCTGGCCAACGAATTCTTCCTGACCATGGAAGACGGCGCCAAGGCTTATCAGAAGGAACACTCCGCCGATTTCGACCTGATCTCCAACGGGATCAAGGACGAAACCGACACCGCCAACCAGATCCGTATCGTTGAGCAAATGATCGTGTCCAAGGTCGATGCCCTGATCATCGCGCCTGCGGACTCCAAGGCCATGGTGCCGGTGATCAAGAAAGCCGTCGACGCAGGCATCACGGTGATCAACATCGATAACCAGCTCGATCCGACCGTGGTCAAGAGCAAGAACATCAACGTGCCGTTCGTAGGCCCGGACAACCGCAAGGGCGCACGTCTGGTCGGTGAGTACCTGGCCAAGGAGCTCAAGGCCGGTGACGAGGTCGGCATCATCGAAGGTGTGTCCACCACTACCAACGCCCAGGCGCGTACCGCGGGCTTCAAGGATGCGATGGAGGCGGCGCAGATCAAGGTCGTCTCCCTGCAATCCGGCGACTGGGAAATCAACAAAGGCAACCAGGTTGCCGCGTCGATGCTCAGCGAATACCCGAACATCAAGGCACTGCTGGCTGGTAACGACAGCATGGCGGTCGGCGCGGTATCGGCCGTGCGCGCGGCGGGCAAGGCGGGCAAGGTGCAAGTGGTCGGCTACGACAACATCAATGCCATCAAGCCGATGCTCAAGGACGGTCGTGTCCTGGCGACTGCCGACCAGTTCGCCGCCAAGCAGGCTGTCTTCGGTATCGAGACGGCGCTGAAGATCCTCAAGGGTGAAAAAGTCGACAGCGGTACCAACGGCGTTATCGAAACTCCGGTCGAGCTGGTGACCAAGTAGTTATCCTGGCGACACAACGGTGCTCGCCCATCCGGGCGAGCGCATGGAGAGTTTTGTTATGTCCGTTTGCGACCCGAACGCTGTCCTTTCTGTCAGCGGCATCGGCAAGACCTATGCCCAACCGGTACTGACTGGCATCGACCTGACGTTGATGCGCGGTGAAGTGCTGGCACTGACCGGCGAAAATGGTGCCGGTAAAAGCACCTTGTCCAAGATCATCGGCGGGCTGGTGACGCCGACGACCGGACACATGCAATTTCAAGGTCAGGATTATCGTCCCGGCAGCCGTACCCAGGCTGAAGAGCTGGGCGTGCGCATGGTGATGCAGGAACTCAACCTGTTGCCGACCCTTTCCGTGGCCGAGAACCTGTTTCTCGACAACTTGCCCAGCGTCGGTGGCTGGATCAGCCGCAAGCAATTGCGCAAGGCGGCCATCGAGGCCATGGCCCAGGTGGGGCTCGATGCCATCGATCCCAACACGTTGGTCGGCGAGCTGGGGATCGGTCATCAGCAGATGGTCGAGATCGCTCGCAATCTGATCGGCGATTGCCATGTGCTGATTCTCGATGAGCCGACCGCCATGTTGACGGCCCGGGAAGTCGAGATGCTCTTCGAACAGATCACTCGCTTGCAGGCTCGCGGCGTGTCGATCATCTACATTTCCCATCGCCTCGAAGAACTGGCGCGGGTCGCCCAGCGCATTGCTGTATTGCGTGATGGCAACCTGGTCTGCGTCGAGCCGATGGCCAACTACGACAGCGAGCAACTGGTGACCCTGATGGTTGGCCGGGAGCTGGGTGAGCATATTGACCTTGGCCCGCGCCAGATCGGCGCGCCAGCGCTGACCGTCAAAGGCCTGACCCGTGCCGACAAAGTCCGCGACGTGTCCTTCGAAGTGCGCAGTGGCGAGATCTTCGGCATCTCCGGCCTGATCGGGGCAGGGCGGACCGAACTGTTGCGGCTGATCTTCGGTGCCGATACCGCCGACAGCGGCACGGTGGCGCTGGGCTCGCCGGCCCAGGTGGTGAGCATTCGCTCCCCGTCCGATGCGGTGGCCCATGGCATTGCGCTGATAACCGAAGACCGCAAGGGGGAAGGCCTGCTGTTGACTCAATCCATCGCCGCCAACATTGCCCTGGGCAACATGCCGGAGATTTCCAGCGCCGGCCTGGTCAATGGCAGCGCCGAACTGGCCTTGGCGCAGCGGCAGGTCAATGCCATGCGCATCCGCAGTTCCAGCCCGACCCAGTTGGTGTCCGAGCTGTCGGGCGGCAACCAGCAGAAAGTCGTGATCGGTCGCTGGCTCGAGCGCGACTGCGCGGTCATGCTGTTCGACGAGCCGACCCGGGGCATCGACGTCGGCGCCAAATTCGACATTTATGCGTTGCTCGGCGAGTTGACTCGCCAGGGCAAGGCGTTGGTCGTGGTGTCCAGCGACCTGCGGGAGCTGATGTTGATCTGTGACCGGATCGGCGTGTTGTCCGCCGGGCGCCTGATCGACACCTTCGAGCGCGACAGCTGGACCCAGGATGACTTGCTTGCCGCCGCATTCGCCGGCTACCAGAAACGTGATGCGTTGCTCAACGAAGCAGCGCCTAGGGATCTTTCATGAAAACCGCATCTGCCGTCGGCAAATCGAGTGGCAATTTCTATGGCCTGGGGACGTACCTGGGCCTGGCTGGCGCGCTGCTGGCCATGGTCGCGCTGTTCTCGGCCCTGAGCAGCCATTTTTTGTCCTATGACACCTTCAGCACCTTGGCCAACCAGATTCCGGACCTGATGGTGTTGGCGGTCGGCATGACCTTCATCCTGATCATCGGCGGCATCGATCTGTCGGTGGGCTCGGTGCTGGCGCTGGCGGCATCGACGGTCAGCGTGGCCGTGCTCGGCTGGGGCTGGAGCGTCTGGCCGTCGGCGTTGCTCGGCATGGCCGTGGCGGCGCTGGCGGGGACGGTCACCGGTTCGATTACCGTGGCGTGGCGGATTCCATCGTTCATCGTCTCCCTCGGTGTGCTGGAGATGGCCCGTGGCCTGGCGTACCAGATGACTGGCTCGCGTACCGCCTATATCGGCGACTCGTTCGCCTGGCTGTCCAACCCCATCGCCTTTGGCATTTCGCCTTCGTTCATCATCGCCTTGCTGGTGATCTTCATTGCCCAGGCGGTGCTGACCCGTACGGTGTTCGGTCGCTACCTGATCGGCATCGGCACCAATGAAGAGGCCGTGCGCCTGGCCGGTATCAATCCAAAGCCCTACAAGATCCTGGTGTTCAGCCTGATGGGCTTGCTGGCCGGCGTGGCCGCGTTGTTCCAGATTTCGCGCCTGGAGGCGGCGGATCCGAACGCTGGCTCAGGTCTGGAACTGCAGGTCATCGCTGCGGTGGTCATTGGCGGCACCAGCCTGATGGGTGGGCGTGGTTCGGTCATCAGCACCTTCTTTGGCGTGCTGATCATCTCGGTGCTGGCGGCGGGCCTGGCGCAGATCGGCGCCACTGAACCGACCAAGCGCATCATTACCGGCGCGGTGATCGTGGTGGCGGTCGTGCTCGATACCTATCGCAGCCAGCGCGCCAGTCGGCGGGGCTGAACCATGGCGACGATCAAGGATGTAGCAGCGCTCGCGGGGATTTCCTACACCACCGTGTCCCACGTGGTGAACAAGACGCGGCCGGTCAGCGAAGAGGTGCGGCTCAAGGTCGAGGCGGCCATCGAGCGCCTGGACTACGTGCCCAGCGCCGTGGCCCGGTCGCTCAAGGCCAAGACCACGGCGACCATCGGCCTGTTGGTGCCCAACGCCCTCAACCCATACTTTGCCGAGCTGGCCCGGGGTATCGAGGATTACTGTGAGCGCAACGGCTATTGCGTGATCCTGTGTAACTCCGACGATAACGCGGACAAGCAACGCAGCTACCTGCGGGTGCTGCTGGAAAAGCGCATCGACGGATTGATCTTCGCGTCCGCCGGCGGCGATGTCGGCCTGGCCGAGGGCCTGGCCAACGTGCGCACGCCCATGGTGATTGTCGACCGCGGGCTCGATGGCGTCGACGCCGACCTGGTGCGCATTGACCATGAATACGGCGCTTACCTGGCGACCCGGCACCTGTTGGAGCTGGGGCACCGCGACATCGCCTTCATCGGTGGCCCGGCCGATACCAGCGTGGCGCAAATGCGCCTGGCCGGTTACTGCCGGGCGCTGAAAGAGGCCGGAATCGAACTGCCCGTCGAGCGTATGCTCGAGAGTGATTTCACCAGTACCGGCGGCTACCGAGCCGCCGCGCAACTGCTGGAGCAGCAGCCGCCGAGCGCGATTTTTGCGGCCAACGACATGATCGGCATCGGTGTGCTGCGCGCCGCCGCTGAACGCAACGTGCGCGTGCCCAGCGAACTGTCGGTCATCGGTTTCGATGACATCCAGATGAGCCGATATGTCTACCCGGCGTTGACCACGGTAGGGCAGTCGATCCTGCAACTTGGCGAGATGGCGGCCGAAGTGCTGCTGCGACGAATTGCGACGCCAGGCCTTGCCACCGACCAGCGGATCGTGACGCCGAGTATTGTCTTGCGAGAGTCGACTGCGCCGCTGTCCGGCACATTCGCCCAATACCGCTGAACCGAATTGATGAGTAGTGATGTATGCCAGCAAAAGTAGTGGTAATAGGCAGCCTAAACATGGACCTGGTGACCCGGGCGCCGCGTCTGCCGCGTGGTGGTGAAACACTGATTGGCGAGTCGTTCTCCACCATCCCGGGCGGCAAGGGCGCCAACCAGGCGGTGGCCGCCGCGCGCTTGGGCGCGAAGGTGTCGATGGTCGGTTGTGTGGGCAGCGATGCCTACGGCGAGCAATTGCGTGGCGGGCTGTTGGCCGAGGGTATCGACTGCCAGGCGGTCAGTGTGGAGGAGGGTGCCAGCGGCGTGGCGCTGATCATCGTCGACGACAACAGCCAGAACGCGATCGTTATCGTCGCCGGTGCCAACGGTGCGCTCACCCCTGAAGTCCTGGGCGGTGTCGATGAAGTACTGCAAAGCGCCGATGTCATCATCTGCCAGCTCGAAGTGCCGGATGCCACCGTTGGCCATGCCCTCAAGCGCGGTCGTGAGCTGGGCAAGATCGTCATCCTCAACCCGGCGCCGGCCTCCCACACATTGCCGGTCGATTGGTACGCCTGCGTCGATTACCTGATTCCCAATGAAAGCGAAGCCGCAGTCTTGAGCGGACTTTCGGTGGATTCCCTTGAAACCGCCGAAGCCGCCGCAGCGCATCTGATCGCCGCCGGGGCTGGCAAGGTGATCGTGACGCTGGGCGCCCAGGGTCTGATGTTCGCCAACGGCACAAGTTTCGAACACTTCCCAGCCCCGCGGGTCAAGGCGGTGGACACCACGGCGGCCGGCGACACTTTTGTCGGCGGCTTCGCGGCAGCCTTGGCCAGTGGCAAAAGCGAGGTCGATGCGATTCGTTTCGGCCAGGTCGCCGCGGCGCTGTCGGTCACCCGCGCTGGCGCGCAGCCTTCAATCCCCACGTTGCTGGAAGTACAGGCCTTCAAATCATGAAAAAGACGCCGTTGTTGAATGTGGCACTGTCGCGACTGATCGCTTCCCTCGGCCATGGCGACAAAGTGGTCATCGGTGATGCCGGGCTACCGGTACCGCCCCAGGTCGAATTGATCGACCTGGCCCTGACCCATGGCATCCCGGATTTTGTCAGCACCTTGAAAGTGGTGCTCAGCGAAATGCAGGTAGAAAGCCATGTCCTGGCCGAGGAAATCCTCGATAAGCAACCGTCGGCCTTGACGACCCTGGAAGCGCTGCATGCCGAAGGCGCGTTGGGCGAGCGGGAACTGGTCAGTCATGAACAGTTCAAGGTCATCAGCCGACAAGCTCGGGCGATCATTCGCACAGGCGAGTGTTCTCCATACTGCAACATCGTGCTGATCGCTGGAGTCACGTTCTAACCTGTCAACCCTGCACAAGGAGTGCGCCATGCACCGCTATGCTCAGAAAATGCATCAACTGTTCCGGAGTCTGCTGCTTTTGTCATTGATCACCGCTACAAGCGCCCAGGCGGCGGAAAAGATCGACCTGATCATCGACACCGACCCGGGGGCCGATGACGTGGTAGCGCTGCTGTTCGCCCTGGCGTCCCCTGAAGAGCTCCATATCCGCGCGCTGACCACCGTCGCCGGCAATGTTCGCCTGGACAAGACCTCCCGCAATGCTCGCCTGGCGCGAGAGTGGGCGGGGCGCGAAGACGTGCCGGTGTATGCCGGGGCGCCGAAACCGCTGATGCGCACGCCGATCTACGCGGAAAACATCCATGGCAAGGAAGGCCTGTCGGGTGTCACCGTCCACGAGCCGAAGAAAGGCCTGGCCGAGGGCAATGCCGTCAACTACCTGATCGACACGCTCAAGGCCGCCAAGCCCCACAGCATCACCATTGCCATGCTCGGCCCGCAGACCAACCTGGCCTTGGCGCTGGTCCAGGAGCCGGACATTGTCCAGGGCATCAAGGAAGTGGTGATCATGGGCGGCGCGCACTTCAACGGCGGCAATATCACGCCGGTGGCTGAATTCAATCTGTTCGCCGACCCACAGGCGGCCGAGATCGTCGCAAAAAGCGGCCTGAAGCTGACGTATCTGCCGTTGGACGTGACCCACAAGATTCTCACCAGCGAAGCGCGCCTGAAGCAGATCGCCGCAGTGAACAACAATGCCAGCAAACTGGTGGGCGATATCCTTAACGAGTACGTCAAGGGCGACATGGAGCACTACGGTATGACCGGTGGGCCGGTGCACGACGCGACGGTGATTGCCTACCTGCTCAAGCCGCAATTGTTTACCGGCCGTTCGGTCAACCTCGTGGTGGACAGTCGTGAAGGCCCGACTTTCGGGCAGACCATCGTCGACTGGTACGACGGCTTGAAGGCGCCCAAGAATGCCTTCTGGGTGGAGAACGGTGATGCCCAGGGCTTCTTCGATCTGCTGACCGAGCGCCTGGCGCGCCTCAAGTAACCTGTCTCGCGGCGGGCCCGCAGGCCATGGCCTGCGGGTGCCCGAGCTTCACTCAACCGTTTCGGTGATGTTCGGGTATCGCTCGAACGCCTGCTGGATGAATTTCTGCGCGGCCGCCGTTCCCAGCTCCTTGACCAACAGGTCGATACCAATAATTGCCAGCTCTTCCGCGGTACTGGGGCTGTAGGAGCTGTGTCCCTCTGACCATTTGGCATTGATGGTGACTTCGATGCTGACGGTGCTCATGGTGGGGCTCGCGAGTTGGGAGGTCTGTAGGCTGAGTTAACCATTTTTGCAGCGGGTTTGGCACTGCGACTTAGGCATCGGGTGAGGGCTGTGCGACACTTGTTTTTTGACTTCTGAAGGAGCCCTGCCGTGCAGATCGATTTGAACGCGCCTGACGGGTTGACCCTTGAGTCGGTTCGTCAGTTGCTGGCTTCTGCCAGTGATGACGAGCACACCCAATTGCGCGTGACCAAGGGGGGAATCGCTTATCTGTCTTCGGGCGTTGTGGGGGGCGTCGACATCGATGGCTTGCTGTTTCGGCTTGAGACGTGGGCCAAAGGTTCAGGCTATGTCGGACGGGTCGCTGCCAGCGACGAGGTCTGGGTCATGCAGATCTACAACGCACTGAAAGACAACTGGCCAAACCCACCCTTCGATTACATTGACGTTTACTGAACGTTGTTCATATTCAGTCACGATTCATGTCTGACCAGGGCGACTGGGGTCAGGCAAACTGCCGGTTTTCCGGATGAGGGGAGGCTGATGACCATGGTCTTGAAACCAAGTACCGTTTGGGCTGTCGCACGCTCTCTGTTTATTTATGAAAAAGGAGGCTTCATGCCTTGGAAGCTCGCGTCATTGAGTACTTTGCTGGCCGCCGTGGTTTTGAGTGGTTGCAGCAGCACCTCTGAGTCGACCCCCGATCCCGTGGCGGCCGAGACCGGTCACAGCCGCTGCGAAGCAAAGGCTGCCGAGTTCGCCATTGGCAAGCAGGCCTCGCCGCAATTGCTGGAGCAGGCCCGTGCCCGCGCCGGCGCGCAGAACGCGCGGATTCTCAAGCCCAACGACATGGTCACGCTTGAGTACCGCTCCGATCGCCTGAACCTCAATACCGACGCCAACCTGGTGGTCAACCGGGTGAACTGCGGCTGATTGGCGGCTTTCAATCGCCCATAAAAAACCCCGTCACATGGACGGGGTTTTTTTAGTGCGCCGAGGAATTACTCTGGGCGAACCTGTGCAGCTTGCATACCCTTTTGGCCTTTCTCAGCCACGAAGGAAACGGTCTGGCCTTCTTTCAGGCTTTTGAAACCGTCGCTTTCGATAGCTTTGAAGTGTACGAACAGGTCGTCACCGCCACCTTGAGGAGTGATGAAGCCGAAGCCTTTTTCATCGTTGAACCATTTAACGGTGCCGGTTTGGCGATTAGACATGGTGTATCTCCAAGAAACATATATTTTCAGTGTACTGTGCTGCTCAGGCCAACTGGGCACACCCGGGTATCATAGTCGAAATGTTCGATTTGGGAGCCCCCCGGACGCGCTGTTTGCCAATCAGTCGTGTTTACTTTACTGCCTATGCCCGCTGAAAGGCCCGGTTTTAAAGGCTTTCAGCCGAAAGTAAAGACGATAAAAAAAGCTGTAAAACCTGAATAAATCGTTCGAAAAAGCCTTGAATCAGGGTTTTTCAACCCTGCCGGGCCTGTTCAGGAAGGCTGCTTCCTCATTTTTTCGCCTTGTTATCGGCCTTGCATTTTGCGATCTGCCCCAGGGCTTTTTGCTGCAGTTCCGGTGCGGCCTTGTTATCCATCAAGGCCTGGATGTCCGAGGCCGGGTAGGACTTGATCGCGTCGGCGCCACAGGCGCAATGAGCCTTGGCTGCAGCCGCGCCGATCTGGGGCGTTGCCGCCTCCGTGCATTGGGCCATGTATTTTTCGCGCTCGCCTTTGGGCCAGTCGGCATGGGCGGTCAGTGGAAGCAGCAGGGCAAGGGGGGCGACTACTGCAAACAACGTATTGAGACGCATGCGAAGATGCTCCTTTCGGGTCGATGTCTTGATATCTGAGGCGTTGCGCTCGGTTCAGTTCAGCACTCTGGCATAAAAACCCGGATTTACGCCTGTTTCAATTCCAGCACGGCGATGACCGTTCATCTGTGCTAGCATGCCGGGCTCGGCTATTTCCAGGCTGTGGACGACTCGTCCCAGTGGCAAATGTTCGAAATAACCCTGATTTGAATCCCAGTCACTCTGGTTCGGTTTTCCCGGTTGGCCGCAAGGCTCCTGCCGCTGTAAGGCAGGCGTTCGTCATTGAATGGCCTGGACTGGATCTTGTACTGGCTCATCCCAACCCACGTGACCTTTGGTAGGGGTCACCACTAGGAGAGGAGGCGCCATGCCAACTATTACTCTTCCCGACGGCAGTCAACGTTCATTCGACCACCCGGTTTCCGTAGCCGAGGTCGCCGCATCCATCGGCGCGGGCCTGGCCAAGGCCACCCTGGCCGGCAAGGTCAACGGCAAGCTGGTCGACGCCAGTGACGTCATCGACAGCGACGCCACGCTGCAAATCATCACGCCAAAGGATGAAGAGGGGCTGGAGATCATTCGCCACTCTTGTGCGCACCTGGTCGGCCATGCGGTCAAGCAGCTGTACCCGAGCGCGAAGATGGTCATCGGGCCAGTCATCGATGAAGGCTTCTATTACGACATCGCCTTCGAGCGGCCTTTCACGCCGGACGACATGGCCGCCATCGAACAGCGCATGCAGCAGCTGATCGAGAAAGATTACGACGTCATCAAGAAAGTCACCCCGCGCGCCGAAGTCATCGAAGTGTTCAAGGCCCGTGGCGAGGATTACAAGCTGCGTCTGGTGGAAGACATGCCGGACGAGCAGGCCATGGGCCTGTACTACCACGAAGAATACGTCGACATGTGCCGTGGCCCGCACGTGCCGAACACGCGTTTCCTGAAATCCTTCAAGCTGACCAAGCTGTCCGGCGCCTACTGGCGTGGCGATGCGAAGAACGAACAGTTGCAGCGCGTCTATGGCACCGCCTGGGCGGACAAGAAGCAACTGGCGGCTTACATCCAGCGTATTGAAGAAGCCGAGAAGCGCGATCACCGCAAGATCGGCAAGCGCCTGGGCCTGTTCCATACCCAGGAAGAGTCCCCGGGCATGGTGTTCTGGCACCCGAACGGCTGGACGATGTACCAGGTGCTCGAGCAGTACATGCGCCAGGTCCAGCGTGAGAACGGCTACCTGGAGATCAAGACGCCGCAAGTGGTTGACCGTAGCCTGTGGGAGAAATCCGGGCACTGGGCCAACTACGCCGACAACATGTTCACCACCCAGTCGGAAAACCGCGACTACGCCATCAAGCCGATGAACTGCCCATGCCACGTGCAGGTGTTCAACCAGGGCTTGAAGAGCTACCGCGAGCTGCCGATGCGCCTGGCCGAGTTCGGTGCCTGCCACCGTAACGAGCCGTCCGGTGCGCTGCACGGCATCATGCGCGTGCGTGCGTTCACCCAGGACGATGCGCACATCTTCTGTACTGAAGAGCAGATGCAGGCCGAATCCGCCGCCTTCATCAAGCTGACCATGGACGTCTACCGGGACTTCGGCTTCACCGAAGTCGAGATGAAGCTGTCCACTCGTCCGGAAAAACGCGTTGGCTCCGACGAATTGTGGGATCGCGCCGAAGCGGCCCTGGCCGCCGCCCTCGATAGCGCGGGCCTTGCGTATGACCTGCAACCGGGTGAGGGGGCTTTCTACGGCCCCAAGATCGAGTTCTCGCTGAAAGATTGCCTTGGTCGCGTGTGGCAGTGTGGTACCCTGCAGCTCGATTTTAACCTGCCGATCCGTCTGGGCGCCGAATACGTGTCCGAAGACAACAGCCGCAAGCACCCGGTCATGCTTCACCGCGCGATCCTCGGTTCGTTCGAGCGCTTCGTCGGGATTCTGATCGAACACTACGAGGGCGCGTTCCCCGCGTGGTTGGCGCCGACCCAGGCAGTGATCATGAATATCACTGATAAACAGGCAGATTTTGCCGCCGAGGTCGAAAAAACTCTCAACCAAAGCGGATTTCGTGCCAAGTCCGACTTGAGAAATGAAAAGATCGGCTTTAAAATCCGCGAGCATACTTTGCTCAAGGTTCCCTTTCTCTTGGTTATTGGAGATCGGGAGGTCGAGATGCAGACTGTCGCTGTGCGTACTCGTGAAGGTGCTGACCTGGGCTCGATGCCCGTCGCCGAATTCGCTGAGTTTCTCGCGCAAGCGGTTTCCCGGCGTGGTCGCCCAGATTTGGAGTAATTATTATTAAGCGTGAAATGAGACAAGATAAACGAGCTGCACCGAAAGCCCCGATCAACGAGAATATCTCGGCACGCGAGGTTCGGTTAATTGGCGCTGACGGCGAGCAGATTGGCATCGTCTCGATTGATGAAGCGCTTCGTATTGCTGAAGAAGCCAAGCTTGATCTGGTAGAAATTTCCGCAGACGCAGTCCCGCCGGTTTGCCGGGTGATGGACTACGGCAAGTCTATCTTCGAAAAGAAGAAGCAGATTGCTGCGGCGAAGAAAAACCAGAAGCAGATTCAGGTAAAAGAAATCAAGTTTCGTCCAGGGACGGAGGAAGGGGATTACCAGGTAAAACTGCGCAACCTGGTACGTTTCCTGAGTGACGGGGACAGGGCCAAGGTATCCTTGCGATTCCGCGGCCGTGAGATGGCCCACCAGGAGCTGGGGATGGAACTCCTCAAGCGGGTTGAACAAGACCTGCTCGAGTACGGTTCGGTCGAACAGCATCCTAAGATGGAAGGACGCCAGCTGATCATGGTCATCGCCCCGAAAAAGAAGAAGTAATCACCAGGGCACGGCAGGCCTTGCGATTATGTTTATCAACTGAATGCGGAGTATCCGAACATGCCAAAGATGAAGACCAAAAGTGGTGCTGCTAAGCGGTTTCTGAAAACTGCTAACGGTATCAAGCACAAGCACGCTTTCAAGAGCCACATCCTGACCAAAATGTCGACCAAGCGTAAGCGTCAACTGCGCGGTAGCAGCTTGCTGCATCCGTCTGACGTGGCAAAAGTCGAGCGCATGCTGCGCCTTCGTTAATTTTTGGATCAAGAATAGAGGAAGTAACTCATGGCTCGTGTAAAGCGTGGCGTCATTGCCCGTAAGCGTCACAAAAAAATTCTGAAACTTGCTAAAGGCTACTACGGCGCGCGTTCCCGCGTATTCCGTGTTGCCAAGCAAGCGGTAATCAAGGCAGGCCAATACGCCTACCGTGACCGTCGTCAGAAAAAACGTCAGTTCCGCGCTCTGTGGATCGCTCGTATCAATGCTGGTGCTCGTGTTAACGGTCTGTCCTACAGCCGTTTCATCGCTGGCCTGAAAAAAGCGTCCATCGAGATCGACCGTAAGGTTCTGGCTGATCTGGCAGTGAACGAAAAAGCGGCGTTTGCTGCGATTGTCGAGAAAGCTAAAGCCACCTTGGCTTAAGTACCCCCGGCAGTCACCGGGGTCCGCATCTGTGGGCCTTGGTGTCAAACGTCATAAATAGGGGAAGAGCCTTAAAGCTCTTCCCCTATTTCGTATCTGGAGTCTGTACATGGAAAACCTGGACGCGCTGGTCGCTCAAGCACTAGAGGCTGTGCAAAGCGCTGAAGATATCAATGCCCTGGAGCAAATCCGGGTTCTGTACCTTGGCAAGAAGGGCGAGTTGACCCAGGTGATGAAGACCCTGGGGAACCTGCCGGCCGAAGAGCGTCCGCAGGTCGGTGCGCTGATCAACGTTGTCAAGGAGCGTGTCACAGAGGTCCTCAATGCGCGCAAGGCGTTGTTCGAGGAGGCGGACCTGGCTGCCAAGCTCGCCGCCGAGTCCATCGACGTGACCCTGCCTGGCCGTGGCCAGACTTCCGGTGGCCTGCATCCGGTGACCCGGACCCTGGAACGCATCGAGCAGTTCTTCACCCACATCGGTTACGGCATTGCCGAAGGCCCTGAGGTCGAAGACGACTACCACAACTTCGAAGCGCTCAACATCCCAGGCCATCACCCGGCCCGGTCGATGCATGACACCTTCTATTTCAATGCGAACATGCTGTTGCGCACCCATACCTCACCGGTACAGGTCCGCACCATGGAATCGCAGCAGCCGCCGATCCGCATCGTCTGCCCAGGCCGCGTGTATCGCAGCGACTCCGATATCACCCACTCGCCGATGTTCCACCAGGTCGAAGGCCTGTTGGTTGATCGCGACATCAATTTCGCCGACCTGAAAGGCACTATCGAAGAGTTCCTGCGGGTGTTCTTCGAAAAAGAACTGGCGGTGCGGTTCCGCCCTTCGTACTTCCCGTTCACCGAGCCATCGGCTGAAGTCGACATGGAATGCGTGATGTGCAGCGGTAAAGGCTGCCGCGTCTGCAAACAGACGGGCTGGCTGGAAGTCATGGGCTGCGGCATGGTTCACCCGAACGTGCTGCGCATGTCCGGGATCGATCCGGAAGAATTCTCTGGCTTTGCTTTCGGCATGGGCGTCGAGCGCCTGGCCATGCTGCGTTACGGTGTGAATGATTTGCGCCTGTTCTTCGACAACGACTTGCGGTTCCTTGCGCAATTTCGCTAGGTCGCAACCCGTAACGAATCTATTAGGAGAGCAGGATGAAATTCAGTGAACAATGGCTGCGCGGCTGGGTAAGCCCGCAGGTAAGCCGGGACGAGCTGGTTGCTCGCCTGTCGATGGCCGGCCTCGAGGTCGATAGCGTGACCCCCGCCGCCGGTGAGTTCAGCGGTGTGGTCGTGGGCGAGGTGCTGGGCACCGAGCAGCACCCGGACGCTGACAAACTGCGGGTTTGCCAGGTCAGCAATGGCGCGGAAACCTTCCAGGTCGTCTGCGGTGCGCCCAATGTGCGCCCGGGCCTGAAGATCCCATTCGCCATGATCGGCGCCGAACTGCCGGGCGACTTCAAGATCAAGAAAGCCAAGCTGCGTGGCGTCGAGTCCAATGGCATGTTGTGCTCCCAGGCTGAACTGCAGATTGGCGAAGGCAACGATGGCCTCATGGAACTTCCGGCTGACGCGCCGGTGGGCCAGGACATTCGTGAATACCTGGGCCTGGACGATGCGAGCATCGAGGTCGACCTGACCCCGAACCGCGGCGATTGCCTGTCCCTGGCCGGCCTGGCCCGTGAAGTTGGCGCGTTGTATGCCGCTCCGGTGACGCGTCCTGTGGTGGCGAGTGTGCCGGCTGTGCACGATGAAGTGCGTTCGGTTGAAGTACTGGCGCCAGCGGCGTGCCCGCGTTACCTGGGCCGTGTGATTCGTAACGTCGACCTGTCCAAGCCGACGCCGCTGTGGATGGTCGAGCGCCTGCGTCGCGCCGACGTGCGCAGCATCGACGCTGCCGTCGACATCACCAACTATGTGATGTTGGAGCTGGGTCAACCGCTGCATGCGTTCGATCTCGCCGAAATCAACGGTGGCATCCGCGTACGCATGGCCGAAGAAGGCGAGAAGCTGGTGCTGCTCGATGGCCAGGAAGTGACCCTGCGCAGCGACACCCTGGTGATTGCCGACCACGCCCGCGCCTTGGCGATTGCTGGCGTAATGGGCGGCGAGCACAGTGGCGTATCCGCCACGACTCGCGATGTATTCCTGGAAAGCGCGTTCTTTGACCAGATCGCCGTCGCTGGCAAGGCGCGTTCCTATGGCCTGCACACCGACGCCTCGCACCGCTACGAGCGTGGTGTGGACTGGCAGTTGGCCCGTGAAGCCATGGAGCGCGCCACCGGCCTGCTGCTGGACATTACTGGCGGCGAAGCCGGCCCGATCATTGAGACCGTCAGCGAACAGCACCTGCCCAAGATTGCACCGGTTACCCTGCGTGCCCAGCGCATCACCCAGATGCTGGGCATGGAAATGGCCCCGGCCGAAGTCGAGCGCCTGCTCAGCGCCCTGGGCCTGAACATCAGCGCCGATGGGGCAGGGCAATGGCGCGTCGAAGTGCCAAGCCATCGCTTCGATATCAGCCTGGAAGTCGACCTGATCGAAGAACTGGCTCGCCTGTACGGCTACAACCGCCTGCCGGTTCGCTACCCGCAAGCGCGCCTGGCCCCACAGGCCAAGACTGAGGCCCGTAGCAACCTGCCGGAGCTGCGTCGCCTGCTGGTGGCCCGTGGGTATCAGGAAGCGATCACCTACAGCTTCATCGATCCACGCCAGTTCGAACTGTTCAGCCCAGGTGTCGAGCCGCTGTTGCTGGCCAACCCGATCTCCAACGACATGGCCGCCATGCGCTCGTCCCTGTGGCCGGGCCTGGTCAAGTCGCTCCAGCACAACCTGAACCGCCAGCAGGATCGCGTGCGTCTGTTCGAAAGCGGCCTGCGTTTTGTCGGTCAACTGGAAGGCTTGAAGCAAGAGCCGATGCTGGCCGGTGTTGTCTGCGGCAGCCGCTTGCCGGAAGGCTGGGCGCAAGGCCGTGATGTCGTCGATTTCTTCGACGTCAAGGCTGATGTCGAAGCGGTGCTGGGTTTTGCCGGTGCGCTCGACGCGTTCACGTTCGTGCCTGGCAAGCACCCGGCGTTGCACCCGTGGCAGACCGCGCGCATCGAGCGCGAAGGGCGTGAAGTCGGTTACGTGGGGGCGATTCACCCTGAACTGTCGAAAACCCTGGGGCTTGATCGTCCGGTGTTCGTCTTCGAGCTGGTCCTCGCCGAAGTGGCGCAGGGGAAAATGCCGAAATTCCAGGAGTTATCACGCTTTCCTGAAGTGCGACGTGACCTTGCATTGCTGGCCGATCGCGACGTTGCATCCAGTGCCGTACTGGACGTAATCCGTGAAAATGCAGGCGAATGGCTCACGGACCTCAGGCTATTTGACGTGTATCAGGGTAAAGGTATTGATCCGCATAGAAAAAGCCTTGCAGTCGGCTTGACCTGGCAGCATCCATCGCGCACTCTTAATGACGATGAGGTGAATACCGCAACGCAGAACATCCTCACCTCGCTCGAAACCAGGTTGAACGCCACGTTAAGGAAGTGACGTATGGGGGCTCTGACGAAAGCTGAGATGGCGGAACGTCTGTATGAGGAGTTGGGCCTGAATAAACGGGAGGCCAAAGAATTGGTCGAACTGTTTTTCGAAGAAATCAGGCACGCTCTGGAAGACAACGAGCAGGTCAAATTGTCCGGTTTCGGCAATTTCGACCTTCGGGACAAACGCCAGCGGCCTGGCCGCAATCCGAAAACGGGAGAAGAAATCCCGATCACGGCTCGCCGTGTGGTCACCTTTCGTCCAGGGCAGAAGTTGAAGGCCCGAGTTGAGGCTTATGCTGGAACCAAGTCATAACGACGAACTACCCGTCATCCCGGGCAAACGCTACTTCACCATTGGTGAAGTCAGCGAGCTGTGTGCGGTAAAACCGCACGTGCTGCGCTATTGGGAGCAGGAGTTTCCTCAACTCAACCCGGTCAAGCGCCGCGGAAACCGCCGGTATTATCAGCGCCAAGACGTGCTGATGATCCGGCAGATCCGCGCGCTGCTCTATGACCAGGGGTTCACCATCGGCGGCGCACGCCTGCGCCTCTCCGGTGACGAGGCCAAGGACGATACAACCCAGTACAAACAGATGATCCGCCAGATGATCGCCGAGCTCGAAGATGTACTGGTGGTGCTCAAGAAATAAATTTCTGCTTTTAAATCTTCCAGTTTTCAAAAGCTTGCGATATATTCCTGAGCGTTCCGCTGAGAAGCGGAACAAGATTCACGCCTAGTCGGGGCGTAGCGCAGTCCGGTAGCGCACTAGCATGGGGTGCTAGGGGTCGAGTGTTCGAATCACTCCGTCCCGACCATATTCACTGAGTAAAATCAGGCAGTTAAGCCGATCAGATAGATCGGCTTTTTTGTGCCTGCGCAAAACTACCCTGTCTTTGAACACCATCATTCGCAAGCCAAACCAGCGCTTGCGGGAAAGGACTGTTTGTCCGCTGAAAGGGCTCACTGGCATTCCAGTTGATCTGCGGTGACATTGCCAGATTGCTGATCCGCTGCCCGTCATGCTCCGGGCCGCTCTTTGCAAAGAAGTAATAAGGACATTACGTGCTACAAAAACTGATTCTGCTGATTTTGATCACCAGCTTAAGCGGCTGCATGGCCACCGCCATGCGGATGGATTACGACAAGCACCGATGCCCCTACATCGGCCTGCGCTTTGACTGGTGGCTGGTGGGCACGTCCAAAGGAAAGCTGATCCCTTTTTTGCTTATCGACGCACCGTTCTCATTGGTGGTCGATACAGTGTTCTTCCCCTTCGAGTATCAATACAGCTGCAACTTCTAAGGACAGCGATTCATACAGGACACGGCGGGGGATTATGGCTGTGACGCGGTTTCAAGCGATTCCCGATAATGCGCTTCATCAACTTCGGTCAGGGTTGCATAACCGTCGTAGTGGTAGATTCGATGCTTGTCTCGGGCATAGCGGTCCGTCAGGAATTCCAACGTGCTCAGATCGATCCGCTTGGCGCTCAATGGCCGTCGGTGGCAGAACAACTTGCGCGTGCCCAGTTGCAGGAAATCGGGATGCGGCACGCGGACTTCATCAGGATCGAATGCCACGTCCAGCGGCTTGCCTTCCGAGAGGATCAAGGTGGGGCTGACGGCATAGGTGCCGAGAATGCGAGTATCGGAAGGGTGTAGCCGTTTTTTCGCTGCGCCGTAGTAAAACACCGCGTCCCGGTCCTTGGCCCAACCATGCCCACAGGACTCAAAAGTAGCCGCGTGTGCCTTACGAATCGGTTCGGGGGGATGATAGAAAACCCGATGACAGAACACCGTTTTACCGTCCGTCAGGTAGGGCGAACCGAGTGAGCGGAAGTGCTCTGCGGGTTCCTGGGAAAACCGTTCGGGCACTTCCGTTTGCGCGTTATGAAACGGGATCAGATACAAGCCTTGGGCATCGCCGCACAGGTGCGTGTCGAGCAATTTGAAACTCGCTGCGTCCAGTCCATTGATCACGCGTCCATGGAAATACACCTGGTCGCCTAGTTCGAAACCGAGACCGATGGCCTGTAGCGGCTGCGTTTGCGTTTGCGTTTGCGTGGCTTCAGGCTGTACCTGCAAGCGATGCCACCAATAACCTTCCAACTGCGGATGGGCTTCGAAGAAATGAGCCCACGCCTCTTGCATGGCCGCATCGATGATCCCGCCAGAGCCCAGTGGGCCGTGCTTGTCACCTGCCAGCACGGGCGAGTAATCCTGGTCATTGTGATAGAGCTGGGTCACCACGAAGCTTTCTACGTCGACATCGAGGCGTTTCTGGCGCCGGTAGACGTGCTTTTGATCACGGTAATAGTCGAACCCCAAGTGGCGAAAACTCGGGCCATGGGCGTCGCGCAAGCGGGTCCCGGCGGCGTAGACGAACGCGTCGTCCACGGCAAAATAATCATCCTCGTATTCGCTGGTGCTGACCACGCGGCCGCATTCATCGAACGCAGGCTGCCAGCACTTGAGCAACTGGAAGTCGCCAACGTAGCGGATGGATTTGCCGGTCAGGTAATAGGCGCGTTGCTTGTCCTTGGCGTAGCGTTCGTTCAGCACGGTGAAGGTCGTCAGGTCGGCATTGTCGATGCGGTAGAAGTATTCATAGGAAATGCTCGAACCTTGCTGCGCTTGCACAATGATCGACTGCCCGTCGGTGCCCCAGCGTTGGGCGAGCATCTGGAAGTCGTCCGGGTTGGCGATCGGCAGCGGCGTGCCGTCCTTCTGGTGCAGGGGCTTGGAGCCCTTGTAGACCTGATCGTCGATCACTCGATAGGACGGGTGATTGCAATAACGCACCTGTGCCGTGGCACTGGCGATAAGTTGTCCTTGCAGAAAGATGTTCACTCCGTCGCTGAACAGGGCGGACGCTGAAGTCACCGAGGCTGGAGACGCTGGCAACAGGGCCAGGCTGTCAGGTCGTGCTTCGGAAATTTGGGTGATCGCGTACTCGCCGAACCAATAGGCGCCGATTGCGTCGCGCCAGTACTGGTGGCCGAGGCTTTCCAGGCCTTTGTCGAATCGAAACGGCAGGGCCTGAAGCGCGTAGTAGCCGTGGCGCTCCCGGTAGGCCGGAAGCAGGTAGTAGTCGCGCAGCGCATCGCGCAAGATCCACGGATTGCGTCGATGCCGCCACACCGGCTGGCCGGCCAGCAAGGGCGAGGGAGGATAATGCCCAGCGCTGGCAGCTTGAGCTAACTCGCCGGGTCGTACGCCTTCGGGGTTGAGCATGATGTACACATCAGGCACTTGCCCGTCGCCCAGCAGAATACCTTCCATGAACGCGAAGCCTTGATGCCATTCAAGCTGCAGTGGTTCCCAGTCAGCAATAGCCGTGTCTATGTCTGTCATGTCATTGCGACCTGAACGTTTGATGGTTGGCCAAGGACTACACGTTTTACCACGACTTCGACCCCTGGCGAGGCTGGCCCAAGGGTGTATACTTTGGCAAATTTTGTCAAAAAACAGGCAAAGTCATGAGTACCATGAACATCTCCCTGCCGGACGCTCTCAAATCTTTCATAGATGATCAGGTTAGCCAGAGAGGCTACAGCACCAGTAGCGAATATGTGCGGGAGCTGATTCGCAAGGATCAGGATCGGCAGCAGCTGCGTAGCCTGGTACTGGCCGGGGCGGAGTCTGCTCCCACTGTTCCTGTGAATGGCGACTACTTCGAATCCCTAAGGGCCAAGGTGCGCAAGGGGTGAGGATGAAGGCGAAACCCGTCATTCCGCGAGCTCTTGCCAGCCAGGATGTAGAGGACGCCATCAACTATTACCTAGGTGAGCAGGCCGAGCAGGCGGCACTCAATTTCATCGACGCCTTGGAAAACGCCTATACGCATATCAGCCGCCATCCGGCATCGGGTATGTCCAGGTACGCCCATGAGCTGGATCTCCCCGGATTACTCTGCTGGCCGCTGAAACGTTATCCCTATTTGGTGTTCTACGTAGAGTGCAATGAACACATTGACGTATGGCGCGTTTTACACGCCATGCGGGACATCCCTGAATGGATGTCATCATGAATCAAGCAAACCAGTTGGCTACAACGACGTAGCCCAATCTGCAAAGATTGGGCTTTTTCACGCCTGAAAATATGGATCACCAAGCCAACGATCGCCGCTGCCACGCTCAGAAAATGAACTTGAACAGCGCGATCACCACGATCAGGCCAATCAGGAAAATGATACCTACGGTACCGCCAAGGAATTTCAACATAAGAACGCTCTCATCGGATGGGCTTAATCGTCTAGACCGCTACCGATAACGCTCGTTTCGTTGAATATTCATTCGTGGTGATCAATGAACCGCGAAGGACCTTGGCACCGGCACATGCTCGAATTTTGAAATGGTCTTGATCCAGTAGCGGCGATAGTCCGTCTGGTCCGGTGCCAGCGGTTTGTGGCCCGACCATGGGTGCTTCGCCTTCAGGCTGGCGCGGTACGCCTCCCATTCTTTTTGCTCGGCCACTTCCCTGGCTTTGCTCCGGTCATCGAACCAACCCAGAACGTAAGCTTCGCCCTGGTCCGTGCCGTGCGCTATCAGCAAATAAATCTCTGTCATGACTGACCCTACCGTTCGGTCCTGCACCCCAGTCGCGGGGTCTTATCCTGGGTATCGGCCGTTACTTGATGTTTTTGAGATTTAACGCAGAAAAACGCTGCGCCCAAAGGTGCGTCTCACGAAATCGATGCACAGTCGCGCAATCACTTCGACTGGCGAGCGCTTCAACGGCGGTTTTGCGCAAATCGGCGCCTTCATCCACGATCCAGACGCCCGGTTCCTGGGCGCGCAGGGCCATTTCACCGAAGCGGGTGGAAATCACGGGAAGGCCTAAGGCGCGGTACTCGTAGTACTTGATCGGGTCCACCGAGGCGGTCAGGCGGTTGAGCTTGAACGGGATCAAACCCACCGAAAACATTGCCATGGCCTCAATTGCACTGGCGTGGGGACACTCGGGGAGCAGCTCGATATTGGCAGGCAATACGCAAGGCGGCGGTGTGAAGAGGGGGCCGATCAGCCGGATCCGGTTTCCGGGATTGGCCTGCGCCAGTGCGATGACCAGGTCCCAATCGAACCAGCGTCCCAGCGTGCCGACATAACCCAGCACCTGTTGTTTGGCACCCAGGTCCAGGTTCTCGACCGGCGCCAGTCCGTGCATGTCACAGGCATTGAGGGCCAGTTCTACCTGGTCGGTCATGCCCAGCAGTCTGTCGCGAAGGGCGCTGGAGGACGCCAGTACTGAGGAGACCCGGCGAATGAGCTGCGCCTGGCGACGTTCCATGGAGGCGCGTGACAGGCCCTGATAAAACGCCGGGAAATCGTCCATTGCATCGTAGACGGCATGGCTTGCCGGGACCAGCGCCAGCAACTGCAAGGCCAGTTCGGAAGGTTTGCCGATGCACATCATGCACGGGCCGTCGGCGGAAAATGCCGCGGCCTCTTTGAACAGGTTGTGCCACAGCCGCTTGAGGAGCATTGCCGAGCCTGGAATGGGCTCGATGGGTAGGCTCCTGGGTTTACAGACCTGCAACCAGGGGGGAACGCTGACGCTTTGCGGGTCGGCAACAGGCGGATTGCGCCTGAAATCGCTCAGCGTCGGTAAGCGCGTCGGGTACGGGTCGATCCAGAGTACCGGCGCCCCGGTCTGGTTGTGATACCAGCTGACGAAGTGATGAGGGCGCTGGCTGAAGCTGGCCCATGGCACCGGGGACAGGTAGATCATGCGCATGACTGGAAGTACTGCCGTAAAACGTCGACGATGCGCGCTGCCGCCTTGCCGTCGCCATAGGGGGAAACCCCACGTGCCATGCCCTGATAAGCCTGCGGGTCATCGAGCAGACGCTGTGCCTGTTCGACAATGGTGTCTGGGTTGGCGCCGACCAGCTTGACCACGCCGAGGTCGACCGCCTCCGGGCGTTCGGTTTCCTCCCGCAGTACCAGCACCGGTTTGCCCAGGGCCGGGGCTTCTTCCTGTATGCCCCCGGAGTCACTGATGATCAGGTACGAGCGCTTCATTGCCGTAATGAACGGTGCGTAATCCAGCGGCGCGCAAAGGATGATGTTCGGGGTCAGGCCGAGCAACTGGTACGCGACATCCTTGACGTTCGGATTGGGATGGACGGGATAGAGGATCTGGATGTCCGGGTTGCACTCGGCCAGGCGCTTGAGTGCCTGGCAGATATGCTGGAACGGTTCGCCGAAGTTTTCCCGGCGATGGGAGGTCACCAGCACCAGGCGTTTGCCAGGGTCCAGCTGGATGCCCAAGGCAGAATCTTGTGCGGCAGTCATCAGCAAGGCATCGATCACGGTATTGCCGGTCAGGGTGATATCGCTGGCGGCGACACCTTCGCGCAGCAGGTTGTCCACGGCGTGCTGGGTGGGCGCGAAATGCCAGCGGGTCAGTTTGCCGGCGATCACCCGGTTGGCTTCTTCGGGGAACGGATTGCAGAGGTCCCCGGTACGCAGACCCGCTTCGACATGGCCAAAGGGAATCTGCAGGTAGAAACACGCCAGAGCAGCACTCATGACCGTGGTCGTGTCGCCTTGAGCCAGTACGACATCCGGTTGCTCGGCTTGCAGCACACCGTCGAGTTCAACCAGCAAGCGTGAGGTCAGCGCCGTCAAGGACTGGTGGGGGCGCATGATGTCCAGGTCCAGGTCGGCGGTGATTGCGAAACCCTCAAGCACCTGGTCCAGCAGGCCTCGGTGCTGGGCGGTGGCGAGCACCCGACAAACGATATGTTCCTCGGCCTGGAGTGCCTTGATCACGGGCGCCATCTTGATGGCCTCCGGACGCGTACCGACGATGCAGAGTACCTTGCGGGTCATGCCTTGTGATTTCCTATCATTGTGACGAGTGAGCGTGCTATCCGGTCCGCGTTGGCCATGAGGGTCAGCGTATGGGATTTTTCGGTAAGGCTGGGCAGGCAGGCACCGTCGACAATATGCACGCCGCAAAGGCCGGCGACTTCGCCAAGGCGGTCGGTCTGGCCGATCCTGGGCGTCGAGTGCATGGGCAGGGTGGCCGCGTAATGGATATCCGCCCCCGGCCTGCCGACGGTGAAGCTCATGGGCATCAGCAGTGCGCCCATTTTCCAATAGATCCGGCGCAGCTTTGCCTCGGCAGTCTTCATGAGCTCGGGAAGCTCGGGATGCACGTGGCCGCTGATGCGCAACGATCCGTCGGGGCGCAAGACCGCTGTGTTGTTGGACAGGTGCCCAGGAAGGAAGATATTTCCCACGAGACAAGCGCTGAGCAGGTTTTTCAGCAGTTCGATGCTGTAGCGTTTGCCCATGGGGATCCGGCTGACGAACTCGGTCATCGGCAAGCCTGTGGTGCTGAACGTCGAACCGAAAGCCGTTGCGTTGGACGACAACGCCAGGGCGAACGATAGCTGGCCAAGGCCAAATGTCGGCACCCTTGGAGTCCCGAGCATTTTCGGCAGCCATAACAGGAAGGCTGCCGTCGGCGATGACAGCAGTGGCACCGGGGCCCGGTGGTTCAGGCAGTTGAGGGCGAGCCTGGTGGAGGCCAGGGTGCCCGCCGCCAGCAGCAGGCGCGTGGCACGCAAGCGTCGGGCGCAGCGATGATCGGTAATCGCCCAGGCACCGTCCTGTTGCTGCAGATCGTCCACCAAAAAGTCCTGGACGTGCTGGAACCCTGGGTATTGCTTGAGTTTCTGCAGCTCTTGCGACGCGCTATACAACGCCTGGTTCTGACAGCCCCACAAGCAGTTCCCGGACAGATCGCAGGCCTTGCGCTCGTCCAGGGGCTGGCTCAAGACGGCGACCCTGGAGCGGCCAAGGCGAAACCCCAGGTCGGGAAACCCCGGGCGGCGCCGGGTGTACTGATCGAGCAGGCGCTGATGCAGCGTGTCCAGTGGCAAGGGCGGTTGCGACCATTCGTCGAGGCCGAAGTAGCTGGAAAGGTCGTCGTCGATCCCGCCACTGATACCGATCCGGCGAGCGACCGTTTCGTAGGACGCCAGCATTTCGGAATAATCGATGGGCAGCCCGGCAAAGTCACTGGCGCCCAGCGTCGCTACGCCGCAACCCCAGGCATTGGAGAGGCCGCCGGTTGCCAGAGAGCCTATGCCGATAAAGTTGTCGGTCTCGATGCGATTGCGGGCGCTGAACCCCTCGAAGACATGGGCATGGGTCGGCGTCTTCAGCTTGGGCGATACCGCGTCCAGTTGGTTCAGGGCGTGGAAGTTTTCACCGATCATCCATTTCCACTGGTGCTCGTCGTTTGCCCTGGCGCTGAGAAATGGACGCGTCGGCGGCGTCGCCGAGCCTGTATTGGCCTGGGCATCGACCATGAGGACTTTCAGGCCCGCCTTGACCAGCGGATAGGCCGCCGAAGTCCCGGCCGGGCCACTGCCGACAATGATCACATCAAATTCAGGTTTCACGGTGGGCTTCACTTCCAAGCAACAGCCGGCGGGCAAAGGGGCGGCCTAACAGCGCCGCTGTCTTCCCCGCCAGCGCCTTGACCGAGGTGAGTCCCAGCGCAACCAGCGTGGCGACAAGGCTGCGCGGTTGCCGGGCACCGAGAAATACCTGCGCGCCCTGGGTGCTGGCTTCGGCGATACCGAGTGCAACATGAAGGCGCCAGGACAGTTCCCGGCCCTCGGGCTGGAGCAGGACACCCGCATCGTCCAGGAGTGTCAGGAGTATCGGCCAGCGCATCATCAAGCGTGAATGGAGGATAGGATGGGTTTTACCCGCACGCTCCAATGCCCGGGCGTAGCGACTGACCAGGCTTCTTTGCGGCGGGCGTTTGAGCAGGTAGTTCAAGAGGATCGCGGCTTCTTGCAGAAGTTTTCGGCGTTGCCCATGGCCGGAGCGATGCATGCCCTGGGCAAGGGGGCGCAATTGGATGCCGAGTTTTCGCAGGGAACGCTCGCTGTCCATGGGCGGCAGGTGGATGAGGGAAAAAATCCGTTCCAGCCCCAGTTTCGCGCCCAAGGATTGCCCGAGTGACAGGCGCAGTAGCCTGAGCAAGGCCACCGGCAGAGGGACTGGCAGGCGAGCGGCACGCACCCGGTGCGTCGCAATCGACATCAGGAAGCGGTCAAAGGCAATCGGCTGCACGGCGCCCAGGTTGAGGATCTCGGCGCGGATGTCGTCGCGCGCCAGGACCGCTAGTATCGAAGCCGCGAGGTCGTCGACATGAATGGGTTGTACGCAAGGCGCCGGCATGAGGATCGGCACAAACGGGCTTCGGCGAACCAGCCCTGATAGCACACCAAAGAGCCCGCGTTCGGGGCCGCCATACACTTGGCCGGGACGGATCACGATGCCCCCGGCGGCCAGTACTTCTTGCTCGATACGCCATTTTGTCCGGCCGTAAACGCCAGGGGCCGTGGCTTCGGCGGTTTGGCTGGAGATGAAGACAAACCTGGCCGAGCCTTGTTTGGCGCAACGGATCAGCGCCTGGGCCGCCTGGACTTCGCCGTCTGCGTCGGTGTGAACACCTGTCGAGGTATCGGCAGCCAGATGGATCAGCGCCTGAGTGCCGGCCGGGCACTCGGGGGCCGGGCCTCGCAGGTCGTAAGGAAGCCAGGTATAGGGGGCCGGGCACGGTTGGCGCGTGGCGCAAATGACCTCGTGTCCGCTTGCCGCCGCGAGGGCTGACAAACGTTGTCCGATATAGCCTGTCGCCCCGGTAATCAGTAGCTTCATCGTCATGCGCCTTCGGTGCGGTCAGCGGAAACAGGCGGGCGCGTATCGGCATGAAACACGAACAGTTTGCTGATCCAGTAAGTCAGCACCACGCAGGCCACATCGCAGACAAACTTCACCGCGGCAGGGCTGTTGACGAAATACAGCCCCACGCTGAACAGCGCCGAAGCGAGAGGAATATTGATTGCAAGCAATGAGAAGTAGCGCACCGCTTGAGCCTTGCTGCTGGCGTGGCTCGATTGAAATGTGAAGTGCCGATGCAAGAAGAACGCGAACACACCCGCGACGCCTTTGCCGGCGATGTTGGCCAGGACGGGTTGATCCTTGAACAGCGCCATCAACAGCAAAAAAGTCCCCATGTCCAACCCATAGGCCATGAGCTGGATGGCGCCGTACCTGATAAAGGTCAAGGCTTCCTCCTGATGACCACGATGTGATGCAGCGCCAAGACTCGTTTCAACGGATACAGCAGCTTTTCAACGACCTTGAGCACAGGAATCAGCGCGTCAGGCAACAACTGGCGAAAGTTCAAGCCGCCGGAAATCAGGTAGCGCAGATAATTGCCGCAGATCTCCTGGTGAACGATTTCCAAGCCTGGGTGCTTGCGCTCGAACGCCTGCCTGTCGCGAACGAAGATGATGTAGCTGAGGGCCTGGTTGGCACCGTTCATGGGCCCGGTCGACGGGGTTTCCCAAGACGGGAAGTGCATGTCGAAGCCTTCGGACTTGAACAGGCGCTTATAGAGAAAGGCGGCAAAAGGGCCGTGGAAGGGCTCGATCAGAATGGCGCCGCCGCCGCTCTTGAGTGTTCTTTCCAGCTCTGTGAAGAACCGATCGGGATGAGGAAAGTGGTGAAAACAGTTCTGGCCATAAAAGGCCCGGACCGAGTGATCGTCCAGGCTCATTGCCTCGGCATTGAGCGCCATGTCCAGTCGCTCGGTAGCGACAATGTCCGTAGCCAGTACTTCAGGGTACGAATTACGCATGGGCGCGATGCCCGCCCCCAACTCCACCTCAAGACCCTCGACCTTGAAGTAGCGGTCTGCCAGGCGATGAAACGTGTGGTGGAACTCCACGAAGACTTCTCGAAGCATTCGCTTGCGCTCAAGCACTTTGCCGTGAAGCTCGAGGCGTTCGCTGCCATCGACGTCCAACGTCTTGAGCGAGGGGTCCGATAAAAAATCTCTCAGCGCTTTAATGAGTTTTCTTCCCGCAATGACGTTGCTTTACCACGCCTGGATTGCCGTGGTCGGCTGGGTACGGAGGCGATGTCATAACCGAGGAACGCCATGATCAACTGCAAGCCCATGAGCATGGGCAGCGCGCTGAGCATCACGGTTCCGGCTGGTGTCGCGATGCCATTTTGCGCCGATTCGAACCAGTGGTAACTGCCGAAGAGGATGCCGAACAAGAACATGAGAATCCCGATCGGCAGTTCGATCGAAGCCAGGGACATGTCGCGCAGATAATAGTTGTAGAGCACGCGCTTGGTGAAGTTTCGCAAGTGTTTGAACAGGAATTCACCCACGATTTTCGAGATCTTGAGATGACTGACTTCGTCGCCGTATCGGGCTTCCATCGGAATATCCACCACCACGGCACGCACGGTGTTCAGGCGAAACAGAATGTCGGTCTCGAAAAAGTAGCGTTGGCTGACTTTGTCCAGGGGCAGCAGCCGGGCGACGTCACGGTGAATCGCCGTGTAGCCGTTGGTGGGGTCGAACAGGTCCCAGTAACCCGTCGACAATTTGGCCATCAGCGACAGCACAGCGTTGCCGAACAGGCGAATACGCGGCATCGATTGGACTTCCTCCAGATCGAAAAACCGATTGCCCTTGGTGTAGTCGGCTTCTCCCGCCAGGATCGGTTCGATGAACAGCGGGATCAGGGTTGGGTCCATCTGACCGTCCCCGTCGACTTTGACGATGATACTCGCCCCCTCGGCGAGGGCTGCTCGATAGCCGGTCATGACCGCGCCGCCGACGCCTTTGTTGACGTCATGGGGCAATACTTTGACCCGGGGGTCGTTACAGGACGCCAGGACATGCCCGCCCGAGCCGTCCGGACAGGCGTCGTCAATGACATAGATGCGCCAGACCTCCGGCCCTATGGCCTCTATGACGTCCACTATATGAGCGGTGACCCGATAGCTGGGGATGACGACGGCGACGCGTTGTTCGTCCGTGAAAAGCGCTGTTTTTGAGTTCATCGATATCGCCCACTATTGCCTGAATGAAAGGGACTTGAACTCCAGGGGAGTGTCGGTATGGCCGGACGCATAAATGATCACGGACGTCGCGTTCGCAGGGGCAACCACGTTCATTTCATGGGTCTCCCATTGCGTGGTGCAGTCAAACGTCTCGATGCTGGTGGTAATGAAGTTGCCTTGCTCATCCATCCAATTGGCCTGGATTCTTCCGGCAGTGGCTGTCGTTGCGCAGCGGGCGGACACGCTGTTGATGTACGTCAGCCCTGGCGTCACTTCGACACGCTGTATCGCCGGTGTCTGGACGTTGACGGTCAGGATCTTGCGCGACGGGTCATAGGTCGAGGGTGATGTCAGGCTCCAGCCCTCGAGGCTGGACAGCTCTGGATTGAGCAGGTGTTCGTAGTGTGTGTCATTGAGCTTGCGCAGTTCCACGTCACCCAGCCTGGCATACGACGTGGACACATTGAGCAGCAGGTCCAGGCGCGCCTGGGGAAGAGACTTGAGGTCGATCACCAGCCAGTTCACCTGGCGCTGGCGCAAGCGTTGGGCAAGCTCCGATGGCGAGGCCGCCGCATCGAATTCGTTTTTCCACTTCAGGTTGTACCACGACGCGTAAAGGGCATCGCCATGCAAACCCGCCATCAAGGGTGACGCAAAGACCGCCACGGGCTGATGCCCGGTATTCAAGGCGTTGACAGTGTCGACCATGTTTCGGATGGGCAGCCGTTCCAATAGATAGGCATCCCGACCGGTCTTGCTCAACAGTGCGGAGGGGTTGATTTCGCCATAATAAGTCGCGGCCTGGATGAAACGGGTATTGGTCAGGATCAACAAGGCACCGGCCAGGATGGCGAGGCTGCGCGGGAAAATCTTCGCGTCGGAAAAGGGCAGGGCCAGGATGACTGAGAACAGCGCGAAGGAGGGGAATACATAACGCAGGTAGGCGGTTGAGTGGAACGTCGTGAACATCGAGCCGGCGCCGACCAGGAGAATGCACAAGGCTTTTTTGTTGCCGCTCAACAGCACGGCGACGGCAGCGGTGGGTAGCAGCAGCCATTGAAAGCCGGCCGCGCCAACTCGCCCCTCGATGAACTGAGGCGACTTGAAGACCATTCGATAGAGGGTGTCCCAGGTCACACCGGTACCGAAAGTGGCCGGTGGTTCGAAGTTGATGTTCGGCCAGAGCGGCGAATGGAAAATGGCATTGAAAAACGGGAACACGGGGTTGCCGGTCAAGTACCCGGCTGAGAGGTAAGGGGTCGCGCCCGCCAGTATCAGGCCGACACTGCCCAGCAGGAGCGTCTTGACGATCCCTTGGACGGCCCAGGCCTTGCAGTGCAGCAAGAGGATCACCAGCAGGACCGGCAGGACGCTCAGGGTCACGGCTTTGGTCGCCAGGGCGAAACCCAGCAGGAGGCCGGCCAGGAGCAGTTGCGACAAGCGCTCCCTGGGATCGGGCGTGAAGCTTGAGACTTTCAGGATCGCGAGCGTCCCGGCCATCATGAAGGCGGTCCAGGCCGACTCTATATGCAGGCTGCTGCTCTCAGCGAAGGCGAGGGGTGTCGACAGAAAGATCAGGCTCGCCCAGCGGGCGCTGGTGGCAGAGCCGCCGGCCCAGAGGGTCATGTTGCGGATTTGCCAAGCCAGCAGCAAAGTGAATGCGCTGTTGCTCAGGCGCGAGGCCGTTTCGCCGGCCAGCATATAGACAATGCTATAGATCCAGTCGGCCAGCATGGGCATGACCGCCCATACATAAGTGCCTGCGTCGAACGACCATTGATGCCGCTGAGCCAGGTGTGACGGGACGAAAAGGTGCATGGCCAACGCGTCATGCCCGACCTCCGGCATGAAGGCGACCAGCACGTAAAGGCAGGCGAAGCTGCAGATCAGTACGTCGAGACCCGTCTGGAGGGGTGTTTGCACTGAACGACTGGCCTGGATCTGCCTCAGCAGTTCACCCCCTATCGACGTGACATGCCGGTGGCCCAATATGAGCGGCGTTAACAGCAGCGCGCCATACAGCCAGGGGTAGTTGATCGGCAAGTAGGCCGCCAGGCCTGTCAGCGTGCCGAACGTGCCCGCTCCCACCAGCAGGTGGACGCTCCAGTCGATCGAGGCTTCTTGCCTGAGCATCCACCTGCCGAGCACGATGCAAGACAGCGCGAACAGCGCGACGACAATGACCGGCCAGATCTGGGCGCAGGCAACGGACAGGCATGCCAGTAAACCCAGGCAAAGGATGATCGGTGGTTTACCAGTGAAGACGGTGAGGGCGGCCATGCCTGCCACTGACAGCAGTATCGTCCGGGTGGCGCTGTTCATGGACGCCAGTTCGAGCGTCGAAAAACCGTACACGCCGACCACCGCACTCGCCAGTAAAACCACCAACACCACTGCGTATTTCAGGCTGTATCTGGGCAAAATATCGTCTCGGCTGTTCAGCACCTCAGTGCCATGCAAAGGGGGTGCTTATACGTCTCGGTACGTGTGCGGGACCCAGGAACCCCATTTGCTCTCGTAGATCGCCCGGTTCTTTTCGAAAAGTGCCTGTTTTTTCCTGGCACCCAAAGTATTGAACGAGGCGGACAGATGGTGGTGGACGAAAACATCTTCGGCGCAGGCTGCGCGCATGCCACGACGCTGCACGCGGCGGCAGTAATCGTCGTCCTCGAAGAACCCCAGGCCGTACTCTTCGCACAGGCCACCGACTTGCTCGTAGGTCGAGCGCGGCAACATTACGCAGAAAAACGCCAGGGTGTTGATTTCGAACCAATCGCCCATGCGGGCGCGGGTCATTTGTGCGGCTTCGGCGGGCATGTCTTCTAGCCGGTCATAGCGGGTGCTGACTTTGGCCTCATTGCCGATGTTGTTGGTGATCGGACCGATGATGCCGATTTCCGTGTTGTCCTGCAGGTGGCGGATCAGGCCTTTGATCCAGCCGGCGGTGACGACCGTGTCGTTGTTCAGGATAACCAGATAGTCGCCACTGGCCGCTGCGAGGCCCAGGTTGTTGCCGGCGGCGAAGCCCTTGTTGTCCGGGTTGAGGATGACGATCCGGTCTGGATGTCCCTTGGCCCAGGCGGTGAGGTAGGCCGGGGTCTGGTCGCTGGAATGGTTATCGACGACGATGATTTCAAGGTTCGGGTATTGGCTTTGGGTCAACAGGCTATCGAGGCAGGCCTTGGTCAGTTCGAGGTTGTTATAGGTCAACACCACGACGCTGACTTTAGGCAGGGGTAACGTCGCGATGGCCTCGCGCAGGCTGGCGGCCCGATGCCGCCAGGTCTGGCTCCGGGCGAACGATTGCCGCGCCTTTAGCGTGGCGCTGGTCTCTGGGAGTGCCTCCAATACATCGCGCAGGGTCGAGATGAACTCAGTCGGCTGTTCAATCGCCCAGACCAGTTCGCCGAACTGGCTCAATTCCGGCAGTTTCACCGACACCACCGGTTTTCCCGCGCTCAGGTATTCATAGACCTTGACCGGATTGGTGGCGAGGGTCAGCGGCATGACCTTGAACGGAAGGAGGCAAACGTCCATGGCGTGGAGGTAGTAGGGCAGGGAGGCATAGGGGACTTCGCCTTCCAGGACCACATTCGGGCAGGCCTTGAAGTATTTTTTTGCCTGGACGGTATCGCTGCCGATCAACAGGATCAGGTGCTGCGGGAAGGACTGGGCGACACGCTTGACCAGGTCCAGATCGAACCATTCGGCAATGACGCCGTAGTAGCCGATGATCTTTCTGTTGGAAGGATCCCGGTAGACCTTGTCGGGACGTTGGCTGAAGAAACTGAACTCGCAGGCGTTGCGGATCACCTCTACGTTGCGGTTTTCCCGCTTGCCGTGCCGTTCGATCCAGTCGGAGGTGGCCACCAACAGATCCGCCCTGCGCATCAGGGCGATCTCAAGGTCGAGCATTTCCTGGGCAACGTTGCCGAAGCCTTCGTGATGGTCCATGCAGTCATAGACTAGCGTGGCGTTGGGGACACGCCTCGCCAACGGGAACCAATAGGCGTGCTGGACGATGCAATCCACGGCACCGACGTTCGCCGATTGCAGGAGCATGGCCAGCCCTTGGCACAACTGGCGGATCGCGGCCGCTGACGGCGGGGCATGATAAATGGCCGGTGCGCCACGTACCTTGAAACGGATCTGAAACAGCCGTTTGGAGCCTTCCAAAAGCTCTGCTTCGAAACCGGGGGCATCATCGTCGATAAAGTGGTTCGAGACATAAAAGGTCGTTTGTCCGGCCCGGGCCAACTCCTTGGCCAGGTTCTGTGGGCGCTGGATGCGGAAGTGCCAGTCAATCACGCCGAACATCAGGATCATGGGCCGCCCGTGACTAGACGGCACGGCAAGGTTTACGGGCGGTGGCAGAGGTTGCAGCGGGATGAGGCCAGCGGGTGCCGCTGATTCGCCTGGCGTTGCCTTGCCGGATTTCAACCAGCTTCGAAGCCGACTCGCCAGTTTGCTTTTACGGTGTGCGGAGAGTGGCAGCCAGGCGTAGACCCGGCGCGACAACTTATACAGCTGCTTACGTATCGAATAACGCAGCGGTGCGCGTTCAATGGCGTTGCCCCAGTCCGAAAGCTTGAACAGCTCAGCCTGCTTCGCCGCCAGTTGGGCGCGCAAATCCACCGCCCAATCGGAAAGCGCGACCGCCTCGCTTTCTTTTGTCTGGAGCAATGTCTCGGCGTCTTTCAGGCGCTGTTCGGCCAACCGCAGTTGCTCGCGCAGCCGCCCGGCCTTGCCTTCTTGAAGTGACAGGCGAGTGCGAAGCGCTTGTGAACCCAGGTTCAATTGTTTGATAAGCCGATCTCGATTCTCGATTTCCTTGACCAGCTGTAAGGCCTCAATGGATCTGGATTGTGTTGAGCGATTCAGTTGGTCAATGCAATCAACAAGACGGTTGATCTGGTCCATGCGGTTTTCTGGTCCTTTGGTCAATACGGCAACGCACACTCGGTCTTTCAGGATCGATGACTGGCTTCAATCACCAGCCAGGCCTCCAGCCGTGCAATGAATCAGCATAGCGGTTGCTGGACGGGGTGCCACGCGACAAACGTCATATGACGTCGGCGAAGCCCTTGCGTGTCCTCTGGAACCAGGCAAACCCGCAACAGGCAATCAGCACGGCGATTGCCGAGTAAACCGCCAGGTGCTCCCATTGCGGCGGCCTGCCCCAGAACATTACATCGCGAACCATTTCCACCGGCAGCGTCAGCGGGTTTGCCTGCAAGACGGCCTGATAGCTCTGTGGAAGCGTCGAGAGGGGATAGAAAATCGGAGAAAGGAACAGCATCGCGGTGATGATAATGCCGATGAACTGGCCGATATCGCGCAGGTATACATTTATCGAGGCGAGAAACCAGGAAATACCCAGCGTCAGCAACACCAACGGAAACAGCACCAGTGGCAGCAGAAGAGCGGTGACCGGTGGGGTACCGAACAGGACGATGTAGAAGACCAGCCAGGCCAGGAGGCTGACTGCCATGTGGAACAGCGCTGCGCCGAGGGACACCAGGGGCAGGGTTTCCAATGGGAATACAATCTTCTTGACGTAGTTGGTGTTGGCCAGCACCAGGCCAGGCGCACGGTTGATGCATTCGGAAAACAGGTTGAATACCAGCAGGCCAGCGAACAGCACCAGGGCGAATTCGCTCTTGGACTCACCGCCGCCAGACCAGCGGGCCTTGAAGACGACACTGAACACGAACGTGTAGACCACCAGCATGAAGGCCGGGGTGAAGAACGACCATAAAATGCCGAGCATGGAGCCTTTATAGCGACCGATGACTTCCCTGCGGATCAACACGTAGATCAAGATTCGATTGACCAGGACACTCTTGATCATGGCGACAGGGGACATGCTGAACGACTGCATCGGTGCTTGATCCTTAAGACAATATCGGATGCTTCTTGAGTGGCATCCTCATGAGGGTAGGCCAAGTGTAGATTCATTCGCAGTTTTTTATCCCATCTGTGCTTAACTCATCCGCAGTGCCCAACGAAGGACTGATCCAGTAACGCCGCAATAATGGCCGCGATTCATGGAAGGGTTTTACCGATGTCGTTTGAAGTGGCCATCAGCGCCGAAAACCTGAGCAAGTGTTATCAGATTTATGATGCGCCCAAGGACCGCCTGTTGCAGATGCTGGTGCGCGGCAGGAAGCGTTTCTATCGCGAGTTCTGGGCCCTGGACGATGTTTCCCTGACCATCGCAAGGGGGGAGACCGTCGGTATCATCGGCCGTAATGGCAGTGGCAAATCCACCCTGTTGCAGCTGATCTGCGGAACGTTGATGCCGACCCGGGGCAGCGTCCAGGGGCATGGCCGGATTGCAGCGTTGCTGGAGCTGGGGTCAGGTTTCAATCCGGAATTCACCGGCCGGGAAAACGTCTATGTGAATGCGGCGGTGCTGGGCTTGAGTCGCTCGGAAATCGACGCTCGCTTCGATGACATCGTCGCCTTTGCCAATATCGGCGATTTTATCGACCAGCCCACCAAAATCTATTCCAGCGGCATGCTGGTACGGCTGGCCTTCGCCGTTTCGGTCTGTGTCGAGCCCGAGATCCTGATCGTCGACGAGGCCCTCTCCGTCGGCGATGCATCCTTTCAGTTCAAATGCCTGAATCGGCTGGAGGAACTGGCGGCCAAGGGCACGACGCTGCTGTTCGTCTCCCATGACATGAGCATGGTCAAGCGCTTTTGCCACCGGGTCATCTACTTGCGCGCGGGCCGGGTCGTTGCCAGTGGCTCACCCGACGAAATGGCCGAACTGCACTTGCTCGACATGCGTGACGAGCAACGTCGCTGGGCCAGTGGCGGGGTCATGCCGGTAACGCGCAAGCCATTCATGGGCGAGCAGGAGGGGATGGCCTTTGGGACCGAAGAGGGGCATATCAGTGCCGCCTGCTTTACCAACACCCAGCAGCTTTGCTCCAGTTACCTGTATGGCGACGACATCGAGATTCGCGTCGAGGCCATGCTGCATGAGTCGATCACTCAACCCAACATCAGCTTCACCATTCAGGAAGCCAGGCTGCTGGTGATTGGTGGCGGTAACTTCGCACTGCAACCGGGGCCCGTCGAAAACGGTTGGCGGCGTACGGCGATTACAGTGCGCTTCCCGGCCAACCTCGCCGAGGGCCGCTATCATGTCACGCTCAAACTGTTGCACGGTGCGACGGAAGACACCTCACAACTGATCGAGAAGCAGGTCGCGCCATTGGCGTTCGACATGCTGCCGAACCACAAGCGTTTCCTGGGCATGGTCGACCTGGGGTTGCAGAGGATCGACCCTCGTCCAGCCGAGTCGCTTGCCAAGGCCTGTGGGACCCAAGGAGAGAAGGTTTTGACGGAACAGTTGGACGAGCGCACTTGGCAGGTCGCTATATTCGGTACCTTTGACGTAGAAAACTACGGCGATCTGCTGTTTCCGCTCATTGCCGAGGCGGAGTTGGCCCGGCGCTTGGGTTCAGTCAACCTGCATCGATTTTCCTATCACGCCAAAAAAACACCGCAATGGCCCTATGCGGTGACGTCGCTGACCGAGCTGCCTCATGTGGCGTCCAGCCTGGATGGTGTTTTGATCGGCGGTGGCTTCCTGATCCGCTTCGATAAAGTCGTTGCCCACGGCTATGGTCCGACGACCGCCAGTATCCATCACCCTACCGGTTATTGGCTGACCCCTGCGCTCATCGCGCAGCAGCACGGGGTCCCGGTCATGTGGAATGCCCCCGGGATGCATTGCAACAGTATCCCCGACTGGGCCAGGCCGTTATTGACGATGGCTCTTGAGCAAAGCCAGTACGTGGGAGTACGCGATGCACTGTCACGCGATACTCTCGGCGCGCTCACCCAACAGGCCGAGATCGAAGTGTTGCCCGATACCGCATTTGGCTTGCCCCACCTGATCGACGAGCAGCAGCCCTGCGCCGAGTTCATTCGCCTGCGCGAGCGCGCCGGGTTGATCGGGCCCTACATCGTGATCCATGCCATTCACGTGGTGGAGTCCTTTGTAAAACTGTTCGAAGACCACGCCGAGGCGTTCCAGGGCTATCAGTTTTTGGTGGTGCCGATTGGCCCCGTCCTGGGGGACGATCCGTCGGCCATTGCGGCACGCCTGCCCCAGGCCATCACCTTGTCGTTCTGGCCGGAACCGTTGCTGATGGCGGAAATTATCAGCCAGGCCCAAGCGGTGATCGGCCACAGCTACCACCTGGCAATCACCGCCCTGGCGTTTGGTGTCCCGGTGTTTTGCTCGGCGGATCTGACGACGGGCAAGTACACGGCACTGGCGAAGTTCGACTCACTCCACGCGTTGCCGGACGTGGCCACGGTCGATCCGCAATGGTTTATCGCCCGTGTCGGCAAGACCCACCCATCGCCCGCGGCGAGTGCGGCGGCGGATCGGTTGGTCGAGCATTGGGATCGGGTCGCGGCGATCATTCGCCAGGGTAAAACGTCTGCCCAGCCGGTGTTGGGGGCCTTTCTACAGCATCTGCCCAACCTGCTCGAAGCCGCCGCCGAGGGCCGCGACCCCTTGCCGGCTGAATGTCCGGCAAGCCCTGTCGTGCCCGAGCCTGAGCTCATCGAGCCGCTGCACGACCCGGCAGTACAAGCGCTTGCCCAGCAGCAACAGATCGTTCAGCTCAGTCAGCAACTGGCGCTCAGTGACGCCAGGATGCTTGAGTTGCAGAACTCCAATTCCTTCCGAATGACCGCACCACTGCGCTCCATTGCCCGTGGTATCAGAAACCTGACAGCGAACAAGAACAGACAATGCTAGATCTCTCTCGTCTCACGCCAGCGGCTCTAAGGGCTCACCCGTTCTCATGGGCTGAAATCGGCAGCCTGTATTCGGTCGAGGACGCCGCCGCGTTGGCGGCCTCCTTTCCTCATGACCACTTCAAGACGGTGAGTGGTTATGGCGGTGAGAAGAACTATGACTATGAGGCCCGTGCCCTGGTGGGCATGGGCTCCAACACCATCGCTTTCCCTGAAGAACTGAGCGAGGCGTGGTTGCGGCTGGCCCGGGATCTTGGCTCGGCGGGCTATCGAGAGGCCATGTCGGAGCTGACCGGGATCGACCTGCGTGCCGTACCGATGGAGGTCAACGTCTTTCATTACGGTCCCGGCGCCAGCTTGGGGGCCCATCCGGACCTGCCCGATAAACTGGTCACCCATATCCTGTATTTCAATGAGTCCTGGGACCGCAATGACGGCGGGTGCCTGAATATCCTGCACAGCAATGACCCCAACGCCGTGGCGGCCGAGATCGAGCCCCTGGTGGGCAACTCGGCGATCCTGGTGCGCTCGGATCATTCCTGGCATGCCGTCACCCCGGTGGTGAGCGGCTGCCATTCTTCCCGCCGCAGCCTGACGGCAACGTTCTACCGACCGGGCTCCCAGAGTTCCATGTGGCCGCCGGGCGACCACACCCCACTGCATGGATACCCACGTGCTTAAGCTCGACAGCACCTTGATCGACCGCGACGCCGCCCTGGCTCAAAGAGACGCAGCCATCCATGAGCGCGATATCGCCTTGGCAAAAGTCGACTTCCTGCAAAATACCCGTTCGTGGCGTTTTACCCGACCCTTGCGCTCGCTTTTTCGGTGGATGCGTTATGGTTTTAGCGCAACGCAGGAATTCCCCGAGACAGCCGCTGCGATCGTCTACCCGACCGCACCGGAGCCGTTGCCGAACCCCGAGGTGGAACCGGATTTCACCACCAAAGGGCACCTGGATATCCTCTGCTTCGCCAACATTGAATGGGCTGCACGATTCCAGCGACCGCAGCAGTTGATGAGCCAGTTCGCGAGCAATGGTTATCGGGTGTTTTACATCGTCCCCTCCAGTGTGCCGGAGCAGGGACAGCCCTATCGATTGACGTCGGTGGCGCCCAACATTTTTGAAGTGGCGCTGCAACGTGATGTGCAAGAGGCGTATTACGAAAAAACAGTGACGCCTGAGAACCATCAGGCTTTGCTGCTCGCCATGACTGCGCTGGTCGCCGATATGCAGATAAGAACCGCCCTCTCGGTGGTACATATCGCCTATTGGAGCCCCGTGGCCCGCAGCCTGCGAGCCATGCATGGCTGGCGCATTCAGTATGACTGCATGGATGACTGGGATGGTTTTCCGAACATCGGTGAGCAACTGCTGAGCGAGGAACAGAGCCTGATTGCCCAGGCGGATCTGGTAACCGTTTCCGCCGCGTTGCTTTACCAGAAGTGGAGCGCCCACAACCCGCGCTGTGTACTGGTCCGAAACGCAGTGGATTTCGCCTTTTTCCGGCAGAACTGTTTCACCAATGATGTGCTCAGCGGGCTTGTCGGCCCGGTGATTGGTTACTACGGCGCCCTGGCGCAATGGCTCGACTATCCGTTACTGGCAGCGCTGGCGGACAGGCGGCCAGAGTGGAACTTCATCCTGGTGGGGGATATTTTCGTCGACGATCTGGCGGGCCTTGAGCACAAGCCCAATGTGCAGTTGCTGGGCAGGAAGCCTTATTCGCAAATGCCGCTTTACCTGGAGCATTTCGATGCCTGCCTGATTCCCTTCAGGCTCTACAACGTGACTCATGCGGTCGATCCGGTGAAGTTCTACGAGTACATCAGTGCAGGCAAGCCGGTGATCTCCACCCCACTGACGGAGATGAGCATCTATAAAGACTTGCTGTACTTCGCAACCGGGGTCGATGAGTTCATCGAACAGATCGAGCATGCCTTGGCCGAGAGCGACCTGGTCCTGTACAAACGACGCGTAGAACTGGCCCGGGCCAATGACTGGAAAGATCGATTCAATAGCATGCAACTGGCGATCGTCGGGCTGTACGAAAAAGTCTCCATCGTGCTTGTGACGTACAACAATCTCAATCTGACCGTTCAATGTGTAAACAGCATTCTGCGCAATACCGCCTGGCCCAATTACCAGCTCATTGTCGTCGACAATGGTTCGCAGGATGGTACGGGTGATTATCTTGAGCGCCTGCGCCAAGAGGTACCGACCGCGAAGGTCATTCTCAACCCGGACAACCGAGGCTTCGCTGCGGCCAATAACCAGGGCTTGCGAGAAGCCGACGGTGACATCCTGCTGTTGCTCAATAACGACACGGTAGTGCCTGACGGCTGGCTGGAACCGCTGGTCAGGCATTTGAGGGACCCGAGTGTCGGCCTGGTCGGACCGGTCACGAATGCGGTAGGAAACGAAGCGAAAGTCGAAGTTTCCTACACCGACATTCAACAGATACAAGATTTTGCAGACCGTTACACCGAAGCCCACAAGGGACGGTCGTTCGATATCTCGATGCTCGCCATGTTTTGCATCGCCTTCCGCCGTGGGATCCTCGAAGAGGTGGGGTATCTGGATGAAGCATTCGGTATCGGGATGTTCGAAGACGACGACTACAGCCGTCGCGTGCAGGCGGCCGGTTACCGGACGGTCTGTGCCGAAGATGCGTTTATCCATCACTACGGGCAGGCATCGTTCAGGAAGCTGATCGCCAGCGGTGAGTACCAGGCCCTCTGGGACAAGAACCAGGCGTACTTCGAAAGCAAATGGGGGACTTGGCAAGCCCATGTTCATCGCGCCGAGCCTGGTATCGAGACGCAGGAGAAGGGCTAGGTCGCGTTGGTCGTGAGGCTGTTTACAGTCGACATGAGTGGGAGCGAGCTTGCTCGCGATGACGTCGGCACAGGCAACATCACCGCAAACTGAACCACCGCTATCGCGAGCAAGCTCCCACACTCAATCTTCAGTAGACCCAAAATTCGCCTGAGGCTATTTCAGCGCCCGGGCAAGTCTTCGCCCATCAGGTGAAACGCCCTGGGCGCAAAGCCAAGCCGGTCACTGGCGTCGGAATGGTCGAATACCAGGTCCTGGTTCATGCGCGCCACCAACGCGCCAGAAAGATGTCGGTAGCGTGGCAGGCAGCGCATGATCGAAACGACCTGGGTTAACGCCTTGGCGGGGAGGGGCAGTGTTCGTTCGGGGCATCCCAGGGCCTGGAATATTCGTCTCACCATGGTGTGATAAGGCAACACTTCCCCTCCTGAGAGGTTATAGCCGCCACTGGGCAGGCCAGGCGTACTCAGGGCCGACAGGCACGCCTGGATCACGTCGTCAGCATGCACCGGCTGGCGCAGTCCGGTTGCGCCGTCGATGAGCGGAAAAAAACCGAAGCGTTGGATGAAACGGGCAATTTGCGAGATGTTCTTGTCGCGGCCAAAGCCATAGATCATGGTCGGTCGCAGGATCACCCATTCGATTTGCCGTTCGATCGCCCACTGCTCGAGCTGTTCTTCTGCGCGTACCAAGCGTTGCGCCAACGCCCTTTCCCGGGCGTCGGGCGATGCTTGTTTGGCAAAGCGGCTTGTGGAGGACAGCGCGACAACGCGTTTGACGTGGGCGCTGGCAAGGCGCTCCAAATAATCGGGTAATACCCAGATGGGGGCAAATGACAGGAAGGTATCCAGCGTCAGTCCGTGCCAGTTGTCAGCGTTTCTCCACGTCACATCGGGGCAGGACACCTTGGGCAGACTTCGAGTGAAGGCACTCGTTGGGTGACCGGTTTGTGCCAGCAATGGCAGGGTGCGCTCGCCCAGGAGGCTGGAGCCGCCCAATATTCCTATTCGCAACTGAGGTCTCTTATCAAGGGTTCCATGCATTTTTAAGCCGGGTAGTTGCGTGGCGAAGGATCATCAGACTGAACCGAAACCAGACCGCGATCACCACGCTGACCCATAGGGCTGCAGGGTATTTGCGGCGGAAAAACTTGCGATAGAAGCGCAGGATCCCCAAGTGTTTGTGCCATTCGACGAAATAGGGACGATGACGGCTGCAGCCACCGAATACATGCGTCACCTGGGCATCCGGCACGAACAGAACGCTCCAGCCGGCCTGATGGAAGCGCATGCACCAGTCCAGGTCCTCGCAATGAAGGAAATAGTCTTCGTCCCACAACCCGACGCTCTCGATCGCTTCGCGCTTGACCAGCGTGCAAGCCCCGGAGATGGCTTCAACGACAATGGGGGCGCTGGGGAGCGGTTCCTTGTGCAGTAAAAAGTCGGAAAACACCGTTGGAAAAAATACTGAGAGCCGTGAAAGTCCGAAAGCCCGCATGAAGGCGCGTCTGGGCGTCGGAAACACCCGGCGTCCCCCGGCTTGCTCGCTACCGTCCGGATTGCACAGGAACCCTCCGACCATGCCGATCTCTGGTGAACTGCGTAGCGCCAGCAGCAAGCGGTCCATGGCATCGACGGCCAGCACGCTGTCCGGGTTCAAGAAAAATAAATTGGCGGCCGTGGACAGGCGGGCACCTTGGTTGCACGCCACGGCGAAGCCGAGGTTGGCGGTGTTGCGTACGATTTGAAGCGAGTCGCCGGCAGCGTGGGTTCGTTCCAACAGCATCAGGCTATCGTCGTGAGAGTCGTTATCCACCACGATCACCCGGGAAGCGCCGGCGGTAAACACCGACCCTACACACGCCACCAAAAGCTCACCAGCGTTGTAATTGACAATGATCACATCACACTCGCCACGTAGAGATGATGTGCTCCATTCATCAATAGCGGGCAGTTCCATTGCTTCCAACTTAATCACTCCATTGCTCAAACCTGGATACGCATGGGATCGCAACTACTCAGGTTGGTATTCAAGATAGCAGGTCCACGGCCTTCGACCAGTTCCGACCAGCATGGTCAGAATGTCTGCCCCAAGGAAAATTGAAACACCTGCGTATCGGCGTTATCCGGGGTTCGGACCGGAAAGGCCACGTTGGCACTCAATGGACCCAGCGGGCTATACCAGGTCACCCCGACGCCTACCGAACTGGCCATCTGGCTGAGGTCGAGCCCGTCGCATCCCTGGGTGGTGCTCAGGTAGCACTTGTCGGAGTAGACGCTGCCGACGTCCCAGAACACTGAGGTGCGCAGGGATTTGTTGTCTTTGATAAAAGGCAGCGGGAACAGGTATTCCACGCCGCCGGTGATGAGTATGTTGCCGCCCAGCGACTCGGTGTCACGGTCGGAGTAGTACGCTTGGCCGGCGCTGGCATAGGTGCCGGTGGCCGGAGTGTTGCGCGGGCCGAGGGTGCCGCTCTCAAAGCCGCGCACCGAGCCTTCGCCACCGGCGGTGTAGTTTTCATAGAACGGCAGGCCGTCTGTCGAGCCGTAGCTGTTGCCGTAGCCGAGTTTGGTGTGCAAGCGCAGCGAAGTAGCGTCGCTGACCGGCAGGAAGGCCTGCCCGGTGTAGTCGATCTTGTAGAAGCTCAGGTCGCTGCCGGGCACGGTCACCATCAGGTTCAGGTTTTGCGAATGTCCGCGGGTGGCCAGCACGCCTTTGTTCAGCGTCGACTCCGACCAGCCGAGGTTGGCCTTGAAGTTGGTGAAGTCCTTGCCTTCACGCTCGATGAAGTCGTAGATCTCATCGGCGCTGTAAGTGCCTGGTTCGATGCTGTCATGTTGCACCGTCAAGCCGAAATTCAGCCGTGAGGTTTCATTGATCGGATAGCCGAGGGTGGTGCCGGCGCCGTAGCTATTGATGGAATAGTACGAATAGTCGTCATCGTAGTATTCGTTGTAGTCGGTGGTGTTGTAGAACACGTTGTAGCCCAGGCTCACTCCGTCCGGCGTGAAGTAGGGGTCGGTAAAACCGATGTTGTACTTGCTTTGGTAGGAGGAGCGGGTCAAGCCCAGGCTGGCGTAGTTGCCGGTGCCGAGAAAATTGTTCTGGGTGATCGAGCCACCGAGGATCAGGCCGGCACTTTGCGAGAAGCCGACACTGGCGCTGATCGAGCCGGAAGCCTGCTCTTCGACGCTGTAGTTCACATCGACCTGGTCATCGACGCCCGGTACGGCCGGCGTCTCGACGTTGACTTCCTTGAAGAAGCCCAGGCGCTCGAGGCGGGTCTTGGACTGGTCGATCAGGTAGGTCGAAGCCCAGCCACCTTCCATCTGGCGCATTTCACGGCGCAGCACTTCGTCCTCGGACTTGGTGTTGCCACGGAAGTTGATGCGGTTGACGTAGGCACGCTTGCCCGGGTCCACGGCGAAGGTGATGTCGACGGTATGGTCTTCATCGTGGGGCTGTGGCACGCCGTTGACGTTGGCGAAGGTGTAGCCCTCGTTGCCCAGGCGGCGGGTGATCAGCTCGGACGTGGTGGTCATCAGCTTGCGCGAGAACACCTGGCCCTTCTGCACCAGCAACAGCGACTTGACCTGGTCTTCGGGGACCTTCAGGTCACCGCTGAGCTTGACGTCACGAACGGTGTATTTCTCGCCTTCGTTGACGTTGACGGTGATGTAGACGTGCTTCTTGTCCGGGGTGATGGACACCTGGGTCGAAGCGATGTCCATGTTGATGTAGCCACGGTCCAGGTAGTAGGAACGCAGGCGCTCCAAGTCACCGGAGAGTTTTTCACGGGCGTACTTGTCGTCGTTCTTGAAGAACGACAGCCAGTTGGTGGTCTTGAGTTCGAACAGGTCGATCAGGTCTTCATCCGGGAAAACCGTGTTGCCCACCACGTTGATGTGCTGGATAGCCGCCACGGTGCCTTCGTTGATGTTGACCTTCAGGCCGACGCGGTTGCGCGGCTGCGGCACCACTTCGGTGTCGACAGTGGCCGAGTAGCGGCCCTGGGCAACGTACTGGCGTTGCAGCTCGTTACGCACACCTTCGAGGGTGGCGCGCTGGAAGATCTCGCCTTCGGCCAGGCCGGATTGCTTGAGGCCCTTCATCAGGTCTTCAGTGGAGATCGCCTTGTTGCCTTCGATCTCGATACTGGCAATGGACGGTCGCTCGACAACGGTGATGATCAATATGTCACCGTCGTGTCCCAGTTGGATATCCTGGAAAAAGCCGGTCTTGAACAGCGCGCGCGTGGACTCCACCAGGCGCCGCTCATCGGCGTTATCACCGACGTTCAACGGCAAGGCCCCGAACACACTGCCTGCGGAAACGCGCTGGAGGCCGTTGATGCGAATATCGGAAATCTTGAACCCTTGGGCGTGAGCCAGTGTGACATTGAGCAGCAGTGCAGCCGAGCAGAGCAGGCGCGAAAAATTCATCAAGATCTTATCCAGGACACATCGACAAGTGGTGTAGGTGGAGGCGGATATCTCACCGCAAGACGAGTCACCGCGGGAGCGAGCGGGCTGGTGGCGAGCAAGCATAAAAGTTCGCCGCGTTTGGTGCGGTTAACCCAATGTCAAGTTAGGTAAAGGTTGGCCCGCGGCGATGACGATGCGTGGCACACGGGCGATAATGGGCCGACACCTACTCAAGAGCGGCCCATGATCTCTGTATTGCTAGTCGACGATGACCAGGAACTGACGGGAATGCTCAGCCAATACCTGGAGCGCGAAGGCTTCGAGGCGACTGCGGTGCATACGGGGGAAGAGGGCGAGGTTCAAGCGCTGTCCGGTCGCTACAGCATCGTGGTGCTGGACGTGATGCTGCCGCGGCTGTCGGGTATCGAGGTGCTCAGGCGCATTCGGGCCGTGAGCCAGGTGCCGGTGGTGTTGCTGACGGCCCGTGGCGACAACATCGACAAGATCACCGGCCTGGAACTGGGGGCCGATGACTATGTACCCAAGCCCAGCTCACCGGGGGAACTGGTGGCGCGTTTGCGGGCGATCATGCGTCGGGTGCAGCCGGCGGATCGGTCAACCAGCGAAGTGATCAGGACCGGGCCGTTGGTCCTGTGGCCCGGCAAGCGGCAGGCGCTCTGGCAAGGGCGCGAGCTGGGGGTGACCAGTACCGAGTTCAGTTTGCTCGAGGAGCTGGCCCGCTGTGCCGGGCAAGTGGTGAGTAAACAGAATCTGTCGCTCAATGCCTTGGGCTGTCCCTTGACGCGTTATGACCGACGCATCGATGTGCACATCAGCAGCATTCGCCACAAGTTGGGGCCGCGTCCCGACGCCAAGGCCTGGATCCAGAGCGTGCGTGGCCTCGGTTACCTGTTGATTGCCGAATGATGAAGCCCAGCCGACTGTTCTGGAAACTGTTCCTGGCGTTCTGGCTCGCCACCAGCCTGACCTTCCTGGTCGGGTTGGGCCTGCTGATGATGGGCAGTTCCAGGCCAGGGGATCCTCATCTGGAAACCATCCTGGCCGCTGAAGGACAGCTCCTGCGCCAGTTTGGCGTGGAGTCGGGCCGGCAACTGCTGGCGGTTTGGGAGCACCCTGCTGACCAGGCCGTTGGCGTGTATGACAGTACCGGTCAATTGCTGGCCGGGGCACCGGTTGCGCAACCGGCTTACACGCGATCGGTCATCGGCAAGGACGGCGCCGCACTGTTGCTCAAGTCGACCCATCCCCTGGCTCAAGAGCGCGACAAAGGGCCGAGCCCCTGGACGCCGTTGATCATCGGCACGGTCATGAGCGCGCTGTTCAGCGGTTTCATGGCGTTCTACCTGGCATGGCCGCTGGCCTATCTTCGGCGCGCCATGAGTGACGTGGCCCAAGGACGCTTCGAAACCCGGGTCAAGCCGATCATGGGCGCGCGACGTGATGAAATCGTCGATCTGGCCGAAGACTGCGACCGAATGGCCAACCAGTTGAAGCTGTTGGTAGAAGCCCAACAACACTTGTTGCACGACATTTCCCACGAACTGCGCTCACCGTTGACCCGCATGCAGGCGGCCATCGGGCTGCTGCGGCAAGATCCGGCTCGCCAGGAAATGGTGGAGCGCATCGACCGTGAGTCGGTGCGCATGGACACGCTGATCGAGGCCTTGTTGACCCTGGCGCGTCTGCAGGGCCGACCAGAGAGTATCGAGCGCGAGCCAGTCGATATCGTCGAGTTGCTGTCGCTAATCGTCGAGGACGCTCGATTCGAAGCGCAGATGAAAGGGTGCCAGGTCAGTCTGCAGGCGTGCCCGGGGTTTGTCAGTCGGGTCAGCGGCGAGCTGTTGTATCGGTGTTTCGAGAACGTCATTCGAAACGCGGTGCGCCATACCCGGCCAAACACCACGGTGATGGTCGTGGCCCAGGTCAATGGCGGCGTAGACGGCCTGACGGTGCAGATCAGCGATCAGGGCCCGGGGGTTGAACACTCGCGGCTACAGAGCATCTTCAATCCGTTCGAGCGTGGCTTGAACGAAGCCAGTGCCGGCTTTGGCCTGGGCCTGGCCATTGCCTCGCGGGCCGTGGAGATACACGGCGGCACCATCCACGCGCGCAATGAGCCGTCCGGCGGGTTGACCGTGGAAATCAGCTTGCCCCGTTGGGCATGATCTTTACACGATATTACATTGGCTTGACGGCTCTGTACGCCCCGCCTCAGTAGACTTTGCGTTCAAACTCAAGCAGCGTTTGCTGACGTTTCAGCGTGGAGGTGGTCATGTTTCTGGTTCATAAGAAGGGCTTCGTCCCCGGCAAGAAAATGGTCGACGGTCTGGTGCCCTACGACTTCTTCTGCGAAGACAATCCGGGCCTCAACCTGTTTGTCTTCACTGGCTCCGCCACGCCGGGCAAAGTGGTCGAGGAACAGACACTCTGGGGGTTTACCCGTCTTGAACGTTTTGAAGCGTTGACCGGCACGCTGGTGTCGAACAAAAAACAGCAAGGCTGGTTCCAGAAGGTCAATGTGCTCACCGGCCCCGCCCAGAACGGTACTCAAGGCGTGAAGTTCCAGCGGGTGCTGAAAATCATCAAGCACACCGATGCATCGAGTCGTGTGACCAGCAAGGCCGACTACGAGATTCAGACAGACGAAGGCGACACCTACTTCACTCGTCGGCCTGCTGCGGGGGGCAGTGCGCAAACCATTATCTATTCGGCGGATCAATAGAGACCTCCGCATCTGCATCGCTGACCTTCCGCTATCGCGAGCAGGCTCGCTCCCACAGAGGATTGTGGGTGTTCACAGCATCCGCACACGACGCAAGGGCGCTCGTCAAGGCAGCCTGCTTTGGCAGGCTTCAGACGTCGGCAAGCTGAAACCGATAACCCACGCCATACAACGATTCGATGGGGTTTTCCGCCGGGCAGGCCTGTTCGAGCTTGCGCCGCAGATTGCGGATATGGCTGTCGACGGTGCGATCAGTGACCACCCGGTGATCGGAATAGATCCTGTCGAGCAACTGATCCCGGGAAAACACCCGCCCCGGGGACTGTGCCAGCGTGCTGAGCAGGCGCAGTTCCAAGGGCGTCAGGTCCAGGGCGATGCCATCGAGTGACGCTTGGTAGCGGTCTTCGTCAATCAGCAGGCGCGCGGGTTGGTTGGCCACCAGTTGCGGGCTGCGGCGCAGGATCGCCTTGACCCTGGCCACCACTTCCCGAGGGCTGAAGGGTTTGCAGATGTAGTCGTCGGCCCCCAGGTCCAGCCCGAGCAGGCGATCCACTTCCTCCACGCGGGCGGTGATCATGATGATCGGCACGGCACTGAAGCTGCGTAGCTCCTGGCACACTTGCAGGCCGTCGCGCCCTGGCAGCATCAGGTCGAGCAGAATCAGCCGCGGTTCGTGGGCCCGGACTGCCGGCACCACCTGTAGCCCGTTGTCCAGGCATTGAACCGCATAGTCGGCGGCCACCAGGTAATCACGCATCAGTGCGGCCAGCTTGGGTTCGTCTTCGACGATGAGGATCGGGCTGTCATTGACCATGCTTCAGGCGCTCCGTGGCAGGCGCAGGGTCAGCCAAAGGCCGCCCAGCGGCGAGTGATCGGCGCTGAGGTTGCCGCCATGGGCCAGGGCGATGCTGTGACAGATGGCCAGCCCCAGGCCAGCGCCACCACTGGCGCGATTGCGTGAGGTTTCGCCGCGGTAAAAACGCTCGAACAACCGTGATAACTGGGTGGCATCGACCCCGGGACCGGAGTCCAGGAAGTCGACGCGCACGGTGTCGCCCTCGTCGTCGGCTCGAATACGCAGCACACCGCCCTCGTCGGTATAACGCACGGCATTTTCCAACAGGTTGCTGAACAGCTGCTGCAAGCGCTTGGGGTCGGCCTCCAAGCGTAGCGACGGGGCTGGCAGTTCCAGCTCCAGGCTCAGGTGTAGGGCATTGCAACGCTCCTGGAACATCGCCACGCAACTTTCCAACAGCTCGTTGAGATCGCATTCGCTCTTGCGGTAGGTCAGCGCGCCGACATCGGCCAGGGACAGTTCGTAGAGATCATCCACCAGTTTGCTGAGCATGCTGACTTCGCCTTGCAGTGACTTCATTGAGGACGGGTCGAGGGTGCGTACGCCGTCTTCGATGGCTTCCAGTTCACCGCGCAGCACCGACAACGGGGTACGCAGTTCGTGGGACACATCGGCCATGAATTCCCGACGCATTTTTTCGTTGCGTTCCAGCGTATACGCCAACTGGTTGAAATCCCGGGCCAACTGACCGACTTCGTCATTGGACGCCACCGACACTCGGTTACTGTATTCACCGGCGGCCAACCGGTGGGTGGCGGCGGCCACGCGCTTGACCGGGTCAAGCAGGGTGCGGGCGATCCACCAGGCAATCAGCATTGCCAACAGTAACGAGAGTACGCCCACCGCCAGGCTGGTGCGCACCAGGTATTGACGAAAGCGTTCGCCGCCAGCTTCGGTCACGTTCTGGAACGGCGTCACCGCCAGCCAGCCGACGGTCTTCCCTGCGACTTGCACCGGGCGCATCAAGGCGTCGTTGGCAATCGCCGAGTAGCCCATTACCAACTGTTTCTGCTGATCCAGCAGGGCGATACGAAACACCGCGCCGGTCAGATCGGACATCGGCATGGGCGGCCGTTCTGGGTGGGTGGTGTTTTCGCCCGGCTCCGGACGCAGCAGTTCGAACCAGCGATCGGGCTGGTTGCGCAGGAATTCCCAGTTGCCTTCGCGCTCATAGGCGCTGGCCAGGCGCGGCAATACCGGCGTCATGCGCAACAGGGCTTGTTCGTTGAGGTAGTCGAGAAAGCCTTTGCCAAAGCTCCAGCCGTTGGCCACGCCCATGCTCAGGATGACGAACAGCACGCTGGCCAGTACGGCAATAAACAGCTTGGTGGAGATGCTCAGTTTCATGGGCTCGGGCAGGTCGGTGAGTGGCCCGTCCATTTAGGCCCTGGCGCCACGAAGATTCAAGGGCGGCGGGCAATCTTCAATTTTCCTGCACATTTGCCTCGCAGTATGGCGCCTGGCTTGAACCATCCGTCTTGCAGAGGCATTTATGTCGACCAAATTATTCGCCAAATCCCTGGTGACCGCCGCCTTCCTGGTGTGCTTGATCGTGTTGTTCATGTTGGGCGGTTGCTCCGGCGAATCCGCGCCTACACCCGAACCGCCCAAGGTCTCGGTGATCACCGTGCAACCGCAAAGCCAGGCGCTGACTACTGAGTTGGCCGGACGTACCCAGGCGTTCATGGTCGCCGAGATACGCCCGCAGGTCGGCGGTATTGTCCAGCAGCGGCTGTTTGTCGAAGGGGCAGAGGTCAAGGCCGGGCAGGCGCTGTATCAATTGGACGCGGCGTCCTACAAAGCCGCCTTGGCGCAAGCCCAGGCGAGCCTCGCCAAGGCCCGCGCCACTCTGAAGTCGGCCCAGGCCACGGCCAGGCGTGACGCGCAACTGGCGAAAATCGATGCCATCAGCCAGCAGGACAACGAGGATGCCCAGGCCAGCCTGCTGACCGCCGAAGCGGAGCTGCAAGTGGCCCAGGCCGATGTCGACACCGCACGCATCAACCTGGCGTATACCCGCATCAGTTCCCCTGTCAGCGGGCGCATCGAAACCTCGACGGTCACTCCGGGTGCACTGGTAGTCGCCAACCAGGACAGCGCACTGACCACGGTGCAGCAGTTGGACCCGATGTATGTAGACGTCACCCAGTCGACCACCGAGCTGCTGCGCCTCAAGCGCGACTTGGCCAGCGGCGTGCTGCAAAGCAACGGTGAAGGCGAGGCGCGGATCAGCCTCAAGCTCGATGACGGCAGTCTCTACGCCCATGAAGGGCGCTTGAAGTTCAGTGGGGTCAGCGTCAACGAGGGCACCGGCACAGTGACCTTGCGCGCGCAAATCGCCAACCCGGACCGGCTGTTGCTGCCGGGCATGTATGTGCGGGCGGTGCTGGAGCAGGCGCGGGATGACAAGGCCATCCTGATCCCACAGAAGGCGGTGACCCGCAGCGCCAGCGGCGCGACTTCGGTACTGGTGGTGGTCAATGGCAAGGTCGAGCAGCGCGTGCTGAGCATCGATCGCGCCGTGGATAACCAGTGGTGGGTCACGGCTGGGCTTAACGCGGGAGACCAGGTGATTGTCGAGGGCGGGCAAAAAGTCCGGGTCGGTGACGCCGTGGTGGCGCAGAACGCCGGCACCCGCAGCCGTACACAGAAAGCGACCCCTGTCGCCATCGCGCAGGAGGGCTGAACATGGCACGTTTCTTCATCGACCGGCCGATTTTCGCCTGGGTCATCGCCATCGTCATCATGCTTGCCGGCGCGCTGTCGATCAGCCAGTTGCCCCTGGAACAGTACCCGGACATCGCGCCGCCGACGGTGCGCATTTCCGCGACCTACACCGGCGCCTCGGCCAAGACCGTGGAAGACTCGGTGACCCAGGTCATCGAGCAGCAAATGAAGGGCCTGGATAACCTGACCTACATGTCGGCCTCCAGCAGTTCGGACGGCAGTGCCAGTATCAGCCTGACCTTCACCGCCGGCACCAACCCGGACGTGGCCCAGATGCAAGTGCAGAACAAGCTGCAACAGGCCGAGTCGAGGCTGCCGCAGTCGGTGCAAAGCGAAGGTTTGACCGTGACCAAGGGCGGCTCGGATTTCCTGATGATTGCCGCCCTGGTGTCCGACAACCCGAGCGTCACTGGTACCCAGATCGGCGATTACATCTCCAGCACCTTGCTCGATTCCATCAGCCGCCTCGACGGTGTCGGCGATGTGCAGACATTGGGCTCCGGCTATGCCATGCGTATCTGGCTGGACCCGGCCTTGCTGGAAAAATATGCGCTGATGCCCTCGGATATCAGCAGTGCCCTGGAGGCGCAGAACACCGAGGTTTCCGCCGGTCAACTGGGCGCCATGCCGGCGGTGAAGGGGCAGCAGTTGAATGCCACGATCAGCGCCCGCAGCAAGCTGCAAACCGTCGAAGAGTTTCGCAATGTGGTGGTCAAGTCCTCCAGCGACGGGGCCGTGGTGCTGCTTGGGGATGTGGCGCGGGTCGAGTTGGGCAGTGAAAGCTACGACGTCAGCTCTGCCCTCAACGGCAAGCCTGCTGCCGCCATGGGCGTCCAGCTCGCCGCCGGGGCCAACGCCCTGAGCGTGGGGGAAGCGGTGAAGGCCAAGCTCAAGGAACTGGAGCCGTTCTATCCGGCGCAGATGCAACTCAAGAACGTGATTGCCTACGACACCACGCCCTTTGTCAGCCTGTCCATCGAAGAAGTGGTCAAGTCACTGGGCGAGGCCATTGTCCTGGTGGTGCTGATCATGTTCCTTTTCCTGCAGAACCTGCGGGCCACGCTGATCCCGGCGATCACCGTACCGGTGGTGCTGCTGGGCACGTTCGGCGTACTGGCGCTGTTCGGCTATTCGATCAATACCCTGACCATGTTCGCCATGGTCCTGGCCATCGGCCTGCTGGTGGACGATGCGATCGTGGTGGTGGAAAACGTCGAGCGGGTAATGGGCGAGCGACGGTTGTCGGCCCTGGACGCCACGCGCCAGTCGATGGATGAAATCACCAGCGCCCTGGTGGGCATCGCCTTGGTCCTCAGTGCTGTGTTTATTCCCATGGCGTTTTTTGGCGGTTCCACGGGCATCATCTACCGGCAGTTTTCGGTCACGATCGTCTCGGCCATGGTGCTTTCGGTGTTGGTGGCCATGACGCTGACGCCGGCCTTGTGCGCGACGCTGCTCAAGCCGTCCGACGGTCATGGTGCCCAGGGCGGTTTCTTCGGCTGGTTCAACCGTACCTTCGAACGTGGTGCCGAGGCCTATAAAGGCCAGGTAGGCGCTATTTTGCAACGTGGGCGCCGCAGTTGGCTGGTGTATGGACTGTTGGTGCTGGCAATGGCGCTGGGGTATGCCAGCCTGCCGACCTCGTTTCTGCCCGATGAAGACCAGGGCATCCTCATGGCCCAGGTGCAGTTACCGGTGGGGGCTACGGACAGTCGCACCCAGGCGGTCGTCGAGCAGTTCGAAAGCTACCTTCTCGAGCAACCGGAAGTCGAGGCGCTGATCAGCATTTCCGGTCTGGGCATGAACGGCAACAGCCAGAACGCGGCCCGCGCCTTTATCCGGCTCAAGGACTGGAGTGAACGCACGGGGGCGGGGCAGGATGCGGCCGCCATCGCCCAACGGGCGACCCTGGCACTGTCGAGCATCGCCGATGCCAATGTGTTCGTCATGCAGCCACCGGCCATACGGGGCCTGGGGCAGACGTCCGGCTTCGATCTGCAACTCAAGGACCTCGGTGGCCTGGGACATGATGCGCTGGTGGCGGCGCGGGAGAAACTCATCGATCTGGCCAACAAAGACCCGCGCCTGCTGGGGGTACGCAGCAATGGCCTGGACGACGCACCGCAGCTCAAGGTCAGTATCGATGATCGCAAGGCCGGCGCCTTGGGCCTGAGCACCAGCGACATCAACACCACTTTGTCCACGGCGCTGGGCGGCACCTACGTCAATGACTTCCTCAACCAGGGCCGGGTGAAGAAAGTCTACGTCCAGGGTGAGGCCTCGTCGCGGATGCAGGCGGCCGACCTGGAGCACTGGTTCGTGCGCAACAGCAATGACGAGATGGTGCCGTTTTCCTCGTTTGCCAGCAGTTCGTGGAGCTATGGCTCGCCGTTGCTGGAGCGCTATAACGGCAACGCTTCGCTGGAGGTGGTTGGCGACCCGGCGCCCGGGGTCAGTTCCGGGGACGCCATGGATGCGGTGGAAGCCATCGTCAAACAGTTGCCCGAAGGCATCGGTTACGAATGGACCGGGCAGTCCTATCAATTGCGTCTATCCGGTTCGCAAGCGCCGTTGCTGTACGGGATCTCGGTGCTGTTCGTATTCCTCTGCCTGGCCGCGCTCTACGAGAGTTGGTCGGTGCCTTTCTCGGTGTTGCTGGTGGTACCGCTGGGAGTGGTGGGGGCGGTGCTGGCGACCCGTTTCAGTGGCTTGAGCAACGACGTGTACTTTCAGGTCGGGCTGTTGACCACCGTGGGGTTGGCGGCCAAGAACGCGATTCTGATCGTGGAATTCGCCAAGCACCTGCAAGAACAGGGCAACAGCTTGCGCGAGGCGACGCTGATTGCCGCGCGGCAACGCTTGCGGCCCATTCTCATGACGTCCCTGGCGTTCATGTTCGGCGTCTTGCCCCTGGCTTTGAGTACCGGTGCCGGTTCCGCCGGGCGCCAGGCCATTGGGACCGGTGTGCTGGGAGGGATGTTTTGCGCCACGGTGCTGGGGATCTTTTTCGTACCTCTGTTCTTCGTGCAGATCCGTCGGCGTTTCGAGCGCGTTTCCCCGGTTTCGACCTCTGTTCCATCCGCTCAATCAGGTGACGCATGATCAAGTTCCGCTGGCCCTTGCTGGCCATTCTCACGCTGCTCGGTGGCTGCATGAACCTGGCGCCGCAGTATGAACGCCCAGAGGCACCGGTCTCCGAGCAGTGGTTGCCAACCACCAGTACGCCCAAGGGGGAGGTGAGTGCCGACATCGAGTGGCAGCACTTCTTCACCGACATTCGCCTGGCGCGCTTGCAGGCCCTGGCGCTGAGCAATAATCGCGACCTGCGCCTGGCCGTCCTGAACGTTGAAAAGGCCCAGGCGCAATACCGCATCCAGCGCGCCGAGTCGCTGCCTTCGATCGATGCCAGCGTCAGTGGTACCCACAGTCGCACGCCCGGTTCGTTGTCCAACACGGGCTCGGCGGCCACCACCCATGACTACAGTGCGCAACTGGGGTTGAGCAGTTATGAAGTCGACCTGTTCGGCCGGGTGCAGAACCTTCAGGACGAAGCGCTGGAAGACTACCTGGCCTTGACCGAAACCCGGCGCAGCACGCAGATCAGCCTGGTGGCCGAGGTGGCGACCGCCTGGCTGACCCTGGCGGCCGACAACGAGCGTCTGCACCTGGCCCAGGAGACCTTGCGCAGTCAGCAGGCGACCTACGAACTGACCCAGCGCAGCCACGCCCTGGGCGGCTCCTCCGGTCTGTCCGTGGCCCAGGCGCAAACCACCGTGGAGTCGGCCCGGGTCGACGCGGCGGCGTATGAAAGCCAGATCCTGCAGGATCGCAACGCCCTGCGCCTGCTGGTAGGCAGCGACATTCCCGAAGAGCTGCTGCCGGGCGCGAACCTGGAGTCGGCCGCGGCGCTGGTGCAGGTGCCGGCAGAACTGCCCTCCAGTCTGTTGCAACGCCGCCCGGATGTGCTGGCCGCCGAGCACTCGCTCAAATCCGCCAATATCGACATCGGCGCGGCCCGTGCGGCGTTCTTCCCCAGCATCAGCCTGACGGCCAATGCCGGTTCCTCAAGCTCGGCCTTGTCCGGTCTGTTCAAGTCCGGCAGTGGTGCCTGGACGTTTGCCCCAAGCATCAGCCTGCCGATCTTCGATGCCGGCAGTAACCGCGCGACACTGGACTCGGCCAAGACCGAGCGCGAGATCCAGGTGCAGACCTACCAGCAAACACTGCAGAACGCCTTCAAGGAAGTGGCCGATGCCCTGGCGGAGCGCAGCACGTTGGATCGTCGCATCGAGGCCCAGCAGGCATTGACCGACGCCAGCCGCAAGAGCTTCGAGCTCTCCGACGCCTTATACCGCGGCGGTTCGCAAAGCTATCTCGAAGCGCTGGATGCCCAGCGCTCCCTGTACAGTGCGCAACAGGACCTGATCACCTTGCGCCTGACCGAGCAGAGCAACCGCGTGACGTTGTACAAGGTGATGGGCGGAGGCTGGAATCAAGGGTAGGGCGGGGGCGTAAAGCCAATGACCCGGACCTGTGGGAGCGAGCCTGCTCGCGATAGCGCCGGCCCATTCAACAGCATTGCAAGCTGATCCACCGCCATCGCGAGCAAGCTTGCTCCCACAGGGGATTTTGGGTGGATGCTGTACCTGAGAACCACGCGGAAAAAATTGTGGGAGCGAGCCGGCTCGCGATAGCGCCGGCCCATTCAACCGCATTGCAAGCTGACCCACTGCCATCGCGAGCAGGCTCGGTTCCCACAGGGCTGAATGGGCAACAGCCTCAAGCCGCTGTCGATTTCTCCCGGCTGTCGCTCGCGGTGTCGCGAAACAGTCGAGGGGACATGCCGAAGGTCGATTTGAAATGCCGGCTGAAGTGGGAGCTGCTGCCATAGCCCCAGGCGTAGGCGATATCGGTGAGCGAACGATGGGCATGTTCCCGGTTGCGCAGGTCTTCGGCACAACGCGACAGGCGCCGCTGCCAGATGTATTCGCTGACACTGCACCCCAGTTCATCCTGGAAGGCGCGGTGCAGGCTGCGTACCGAACACTGTTCGGCGTTGGCGATGCGTTCGATGGTCAGGTCGCGGTCAGCCAGGTGGCGCTCGATGTACGCCTTGAGACGGTTCTGCTTGAAGAAGCGAAAGTCGTGTTCGAGTTGCTTTTCTTCCTGTTTGTTCTTCAGCGCGTTATCCAGCAGCCCGGTGATGCTGTCGCCGATCAGCCCGGCCGAATGGTTGTTCAGCAAGGGGTATTGGTTGTAGGCATCGCTGATCAGGTGCATCAGCATCCGCCCCAGTCCATTGCGACCGTTAAGGTGCATGTCGCCGGTTTGCGTGAGTTGCCCGGGTGCGCCTTGGAACAGCAGGATGAAATGTTCGCAGCCTTGCGTGCTGGTCACGTTGAAAGGTTTGCCGCAGTCGACCAGGAGCATTTCGTCAGGGGCCAGCACGCTGCTTTGTTGGCCCTGATCGAAATGACTGACGCCAGCCACCTGCATGATCAACATGCGCGGCGTGTCGAGGGCGTCGACCGCTTTGCTCAGGTGGCGTGAATAGCGATGGGCGCTGGCAGTCATTCGACAGAAGCGCAACTGGCCCAGGTCTCCGTACTCCAGCCGTCCCTGGAAGTTGCTGTCATGCAACGGATCAATGAAGGTCGATTCCAGCCGTTTTATATAGTCCGGCGTGCGCCCCAGGTGATCGCTCATGAACTCTTTCCACTTCATCAGGCGGTCGGAGCGAACAACCTGATCGGTGGACACGCAGGCTAGATGGTTCATTTTTCGCCTCTGTTTTTTATTGTTTTCTGGCGGACCGGGCCAAGGGTCGATTGGCCCGATCCGGGTCTGACCAAGGGTGCCACAGGCTCAGAACGGGTAGTGATGGCCTCCGGGCTGCCAGGTTACCCAATGGGCACGGGTAAACTCATCCAGGGCATAGTGACCGTTGAAGCGACCGAGGCCGGAGTTCTTTTCGCCACCGAACGGGGCATTGGGTTGGTCATCGACGGTGATGTCGTTGATGTGGGTCATGCCCGCCACGATGCCACGGGCGAAGTTCAAGCCACGGGCCATGTCCCGGGTGAACACCGCGCTGGACAGGCCATACTCGCTGGCGTTGGCCAATGCCAATGCATGGGGTTCGTTTTCGGCGACCAGCAACGGCAGCAGGGGGCCGAAGGTTTCATCGCGGGCCAGTTCCTGATCGGCGTCTACTTCACCGAAGACATGGGCGGGCAACACCAGCCCGGATGCCGGGCCGCCACAAAGGCGCTTGAGGCCGGCGCTGCGGGCCCTGTCGATTTTATGCAGCAGGCCGTCGAGCTGGTTCTGATTGACCACCGGCCCGATCACCGTATCCGCCAGGGCGGGATCGCCGGTCTTGAGATTGCGCACGCGCTCGACCACCAGCGCCGCGAAGTCGGCATACAGCGAGCGGTCGACGATCACCCGGTTGACGCTCATGCAGATCTGGCCCTGGTGCAGGAAACGCCCGACCACCGCGGCGTGCGCGGCAACTTCAATGTCGGCGTCATCCAGGACCACCAGCGGCGCGTTGCCACCCAGCTCCAGGGCCACGCGCTTGATGTGTTTGCCGCCAGTGGCAATCCGGCCGACATTGCGCCCCACATCCGTCGAGCCGGTGAAGGAAATCAGGCTCGGCACCGGGTGCTCGACGAAGGCATCGCCGATTTCCGAGCCCGCGCCGACCACGACGTTGAGCGTCCCCTGCGCAAAGCCTGCTTCTTCAAACAGATGGGCAATCAGCAATCCGCCGGTCACCGCGGTGTCGCTGGCGGGCTTGAGCACAATCGTGTTGCCCAGGGCGAGTGCCGGCACCACCGAGCGCATGCTCAGGTACAGCGGGAAATTCCATGGGCTGATCACGCCCACCACACCCAAGGGCTCGCGAAAGACAAAGCTCTGTTCGCCGGGCTTGTAGCTGGTCAGGATCCGACCTTCGACCTGCATCGGCATCGTCGTGCATTCACGCACCAGGTTCAGTGTGAATTGCCATTCCATGCTTGCCTTGATCCGGGTACTGCCGGACTCGCGGATCAGCCAGTCGATGATTTCTTCGCGGCGGTTCTGGATGACCTGGGCGAGCTTTTCAAGTTGTGCACCGCGCTGGGTGGGGTGCAGTTGTGCCCAAGCCGCCTGCGCCTGGTGCGCGGCCTGATAGGCGTCGTCGAGATCGGCAACCGAGGCCAGGGGCATCTCCAGCAGCGGTTCGCCATTGAAGGGGTTGCGATCGTCCAGGCGGCGCGTGGAGCGCCCGGTACGCCAAGTGCCGTTGATGTATTGGTCGCCGTTGATGGCGTAGGGGGCGAGCGGTTGAGTCGTCATAATCTTTTACCCTTGGAGGCAGGTGGTCGCGTCGTTCAGACGTAAAGGTGCAGGCGTCGATGAAAACTGCTCAGCTTCTGATCCAGGCGCGGCCCCAGGAGTTGAGTGTGTATTCCTCCTGTGCCCAGACACCGGGCTGACGGCTGGCATCGGTGACTTCGAGTTCGGCCGAGAACTCCAGGCGGTTGCGATCGGCATCGACCACCATGAAGAACAGATTGTTGCCCGGCCCATGTCGGCCGGGGCCGAAGAAAATGGTGATGCGCTCCTTGGCGAAGCGATCCCCCCAGTCGCGGATGTCATTCCATTCGTTGGTTTCGTAACAGTGGTGGTCCCATTCGTTTTTCGAACCGCGGAAAAACGCCAAGGTGTGGTGCTCGTCGTCCGAGCGCAGGAAGCACGTCATGAGTTGGCCGGTCTGCTCATCCACGACGTTGTCCGAAACAGTGAAGCCCACCGTGTTGACGTAGAAATCGATCATGGCTTCCAGCTCTGTGGTCTGGAATACCACGTGCTGCAAGCGCCCCGGCATGCCTGGGCGAGAGGTCTGGCGAGCGGGGCGGGCGACGCCGAATATCGTTTGCCGGCCCTGGGGATCACGGATCAGGAAGGCTCCCGGCTCGAGCAGCGGCGAGTCGACCTCTTCGATGATGCCGCCATTGCCGAGCAGGCGAACCCGCAGTGCTTGCAGGCGAGGCTGATTGCCCAGGTCGAACGCCGCCGCGAGCAGGCCGCTGTGGTCGGCGGGCGACACGAGCATGGCGCGTTGCGGACCGCTGAGCACCCAACTGCCATCGGCTTGCGCCTGGCTGTCCATGTCCAGCATCCGCCGATAGAAGTCGATTTGTCGCTGCGCGTCCTTGCTCGCCAGGTGCAGGTAGCACAGGCGTGCAGGTGTGGAAGTCTGGAGTGTTTGCATAACCACCTCTGTGCGTGAAGGTTCAATGAAAGACGGGCGCGACGCTTGGCTCGATTTCGTTGCTGTGGGCCAGGGCGATGCCGAACAGCGACTGCAACGATTCGGCGGCCTGGGTTTCGGTGGCCTTGTCGAAAATCGCCGCGATGTAGCGATCCGGGCGCAGCAGCACAAACGGGTGGGACTCGCCCAGCAAGGGCTTGAGCAGGCCTTCACGGTCCTGGAGCACCGTGCAGCCTGGGATCGCCGGCATGGCCTGGACAGACTCGGGCAGGATCAGGATGCGTCTGGCTTCAAGGTGGCTCCAGAGGCCATGCTTGAGTTCATCGACACGCTGGCGGGTCGGGTCGCCGTATTGAATCAAGGCGAAGCCGGCACCGATGGCGTCATCGAGCAGGTGTTCGTGGCCGTGGGCATCGGTGAGCATCGGTTGCGGGAACATCTGTCCGCAGGACAATGTGCCTGCCTGCCCTTCGGCCAGCACCAGGCCTCGGGTGAAACGAGGTTTGGGCTTGAAGCGCATTTGCAGGAAGTAATCGCGCAGCGGCGGCAACAGGCCGATCAAGGCGAATGCCCCACTGATCAGGCGAGCGCGCAAGACGGTGGCCGGCGCCATGACCACGCCGAGGTTCAAGGCCAACTTGATCAAGGCCCACGCATGATCGCGACGCTCGCTTTCGTAGGACAGCAGTGCGCTTTGCGCCATTTTGCCCTTCAGCACGCCGATCAGTTTCCAGCCCAGGTTGTGGGCATCGCGAACGCCGCTGTTCATGCCTTGCCCGGCATAGGGCGGGGTCAGGTGCGCGGCGTCGCCGGCGAGGAACACCCGCTGCACCTGCCACTTCTCGGCGACCCGGGCGTGGAAGGTGTAGACCGTCTTGCGCACGAGGGAAACCGGCGCGTCACCCTTGAAGGGGCGCAGCAAGGTTTGCAGGTGGGTTTCGTCGAGCGCCTGTTCGTCCGTTTCATCGGGCTTGAGCAGGAACTCGAATCGGCGTGTACGGTGGGGTCCGGGCACTTCGACCACCGGACGCCTGGCATCGCAATATACGCGGGTCTGCCAGAACGGGTCGTCGTCCTGGTCGGTATCGACCACCAGCCAGCGTGAGGAGAAGCTCGAACCGACCATTTCGATCCCGAGTTGCTTGCGCACCGGGCTACGACCGCCGTCGCAGGCCACCAGGTAAGCCGCGTGGACTTCGATCATCTGCCCCTCGGCGTCACGAATCCGCGCACACACGCCGTGTTGGTCCTGACTGAATTCCACCAGCTCGTGGCTGAACCGTGCCGTCAGGCTGGCAAACCGTTCGAGGCCTATCCTCAGGGTGTTTTCAAACAGCGGTTGGCGAAACGCGTTGCGCTTGGGGAACCCATACAGCTTGCCGGTCGGTTCGACCTTGCCGAAGCAGCGCCCTCCGGGCCGGGTGTAGTAATGCACGCCGTAGCCAGGCACGACATCACGCAGCACGGCGGCATCCAGCCCGATGGCCTGCATGGTGCGCAAGGATTCGTCGTCGATTGAAACCGCCCGTGGTTCGGTCACGGTGCCCGGCTTGCGATCGATGATCAGGGTGTCCACGTCGGCTTGGCCGAGCAGGTTGGCCAGGGTCAGTCCGGTAGGACCGGCGCCGATGACCAGGACCTGAGTGTTGATGCGTTTGAGGGTTGTCATTGTTATTCCCTTGCGAATGGCTCAGCCCAGTGGCTTGGGGCGATTGGCGAGCGCAGCCATGCGTTGCGACAGTTCCTGCGCCAGGGCAAGGATCTGTTGCCCTTGCGTCTCTTCCTGGGCACTGTCGCGTTCTTGCACCGGGCGCACGCAACTGATGCTGCCGACGACTTTGCCATCGCCGTCGAAGATCGGCGCGGCCAGGCCATAGACGCCCGCGTCGACTTCGCCTGCGCTGGCTACATAGCCCTGGCGACGCAGTTGCTGCAGTGCGCGACGAAACGCCTCCCAGGTCTGGCCAAGTTGGCTGGCGCGAACCTCATCGGGATGGTCGAGAAACAGCTGGCTGTGTTGGCGCGAGGTCATGTTGGCGAGGATCGCCTTGGACGTCGCTCCCAGGAATAGGGGCCTGGGCGAACCGCGGGAGTAGCTGACCTCACTGAACAGATTGCCGTGCTGGTGAATGCACACGACCTGATCCTTGAAAAGTCGGCAGATCAGCCAGACCTGTTGTTCGCTCCACTGCGGGAAGCTGGGCTCAAGCGATTGGGCGGCGCGCACGAGAGGGTCGCTCAGGCGCAACTGGCGGTCCCAGGTAATGATTCGTGCGCCCAGCGCATAACGGCCGGCTTCGACCTGGAACAACAGGTTGGCCTCGGCCAATTCGCGCACGTAGCGGTAGATCGTCGAACGGGTGAAGCTCAAGGCGCCGCCCATGTCATCCACTGCCCAGATCGGGTGCTGTTCGGTGAACAGGTCGAGTACCCGCAACATGCGCTCCAGGCTCGAGCCTTTGCTGTCGCCATCCTGCTCGGGCAGGTGTTCAGGAGTGTGTAGGTTTTCCATGTTCACTGCTCGTCCACGATGCTGTTGCGCAGGGTGCCGATGCCAGCGATCTCGACCTCCACCTGATCGCCCGGCTTCATCCACACCGGCGGTTCGCGGAACGCACCGACGCCGCCGGTGGTGCCGGTGACAATCACGTCGCCGGGGGCCAGTTCAGTGAAGGTGGAGCAGTATTCGATCAACTGGCGCACATCGAAAATCATGTCGCTGGTGCGGGTGTGTTGCATCACTTCGCCATTGAGGCGGGTGGTCAGCTCCAGGTCCTGTGGGTCGCCGATCTCGTCGCGGGTCACCAGCCAGGGACCGAAACCGCCGGTGTTCGGGAAGTTCTTGCCAGGCACGAACTGAATGGTGTGCTTCTGCCAATCGCGGACACTGCCGTCGTTGTAGCAGGCATAACCGGCGACGTAATCCAGCGCGTCGGCGTGCTTGACGTGGCGGGCCGCTTTACCGATCACCACCGCCAGCTCGCCCTCGAAATCAAGCTTGTGGGAGGCCGTTGGGCGAACGATGGGTTGCAGGTGGGCGGTCTGGCTGTCTGCGAAGCGGGTAAAGATCATGGGGTAGGTCGGCATCTCTCGACCGGTTTCGCGCACGTGGGTGGCGTAGTTGATGCCGATGCACAGCACTTTGCCCGGGTTGGGGATGACCGGCAGGAACGTCACGTCAGCCAAGGGAAGACGCGGCAGGCTTGCCAGGGGCTCGCGGGTCAGTTCGCCCAGGCGGTCGTTGGCGATGGCCTGTTTGAGGTCGTGGCCGAGGGTTGGCTTGAGCGATTCCAGGTCGATGACGTGATCACCTTCGACCACACCGTAGCTGCTACGACCTTGGACAACAAAGCTTGCGAGTTTCATGAAGGCTCCTGGGAAGAGGGGAGGGTGCAATGAGGGTCAATCTAGTCTTGCTATAAAATCCTGTAAAGTGGGATTTATACAAAAATCCTAAAATATGGAATTTATGTTTTTTTTGGCGAGGCTGTACCTTTGGCGGACCTGGGGAGCAGAGGGAGAGGCAGCAGGCAACCAACCGCAGATGGCTGGGTGTCGTAAGAGGTACGGAAAAGGGATCTAAACCTGTGGGAGCGGGCTTGCTCGCGAAGACGGCGTCACAAGCGACATCGATGTCGACTGTACTACCACCTTCGCGAGCAAGCCCGCTCCCACAGGGGATTTGCGTTTAATCGATTGGTGCCCAGCAGCCATGCAGCGACATGCGCATCCGGAACGGAATCCTGATCCGGGCAATGGGACCGCTGGCCATGTCACGGGAGTCCAGCACCACCAGCTCACTGCGCCCCTCTGCGATGAGGTTGAGCAGGGCAACGACGTAGCCATCGGCTTCCTCTGCATCCGCCGAGCGGGGGAATGAAGATGGGCTCCTGGAAGCAGCCGCTGTCGCCAGGAAACCAGGCGTCGGTGCTGCCTGTCTTCAGGTTCAAATGGACCAGCAGGTTGAAGAATTGAAAGGGTATCGGGCCGTTCGCCGGGTTGTAGGGGCGCTGCGGATCGAAGGCGAGCAGGAAACCATGCTGGTACTTGCGACTGATGTAGCGGTCATCACACCTTGGAAACTCGCAGGGGTAATCCGTCAGCGGTTGCGGTTCAACGTCCTCCCCGGCGCCGTTCAGGTCAAAGGTCCAGCGCATCAGGCTGGCAGCCAGGGTTTCCGGCGGCGGGACATAACCATTGGCCTGGGGAAAGAAATAGAAGATGTTCCCGCCGGTGACCGGCATGTCGACATAGACCTTGTCGCCCTCATCGAATGCATTGAGCGTATGCCCCTGGAAACCGTCCTTGGGCCCCTTGAACCAACGCACATCTTGCGCATGCCCGTTGCGCGGCACGACGGCGAACAACTGAGGCAGGTCGGGTTGCCACTGGAAATGCGCTCCGCCGTTTTTCATGCGCTCGACGTCCACTGTCAACGGAATCAACGGGAACACAACGTACCGTTCGGTCACCGCGAAATCGTGCACCATCGCTGCATAAGGGGCCTGGAACCAGATCTCGTGCAGCAGTTTTCCGTCCGGTGAAATTTCGAAGTAGGCCAGGTCAGGCGTACCGTCGCCTTTGGCTTCATAGCTGAAGGCCAGGAGATTGCCCGTCACCGGGTCGAGCTTGGGGTGGGCGGTGAATGTCGCGGATTTGATCTGCCCGTCAAAACGCCATTCGCCCAGGGTTTCCAAGGTCTCGCGATCCATCGCCCAGGGCAGGGCATCTTCCTTGAGTGCCAGCAGCACGCCGTTGTGTGGGATGACGGTGGTGTTGGCCGTGGTGTTGTTCTTCGCCGCGAGCGGGTCGTTGGTGAAGGCGTTGCGATAGACGCCATTGAGCGAGCGACCTTCACGGCGCTGGGCCAGCAAGCGATCGGTCTTCACGTAGCGACGGCGCAGCGATGCCTTGCCGTTGGCAAAATGGAAGCGGCTGACCATGCCGTCACCGTTGAAAAAGATATCGGTGCCCAGCATCGGGGGATACTGCGGGTCTGGTGCGACTTGATAAAACGTCCCGTGGATCGAAGCGGGAAGGCAGCCTTCAATTTCCAGGTCGAACACGTCTGCTTCCACCCGGCTGGGCGTGTAGAGAGCGCCGGAAAACTCAGGGGTTTGAGGGAATGGAATACTCATCGGGCAATCTCGTCAATGTGCGGGTTCGTTGATGTTCAGGCCGATTGCGGGGACATCGCCGGCCCGGAAGGCTTCACGCCGCGGCGAAAGCGTGCAACGACCAGGCACGAGATCACCAAGGCTAGCAAATAGGCTGAAGCTGCCAGCCATCCGACCGCTCGGAAGTGGCCCTCGCCGACGACCAGTGCGGCCCCGAATGGTCCCAGCCCCTGGCCGATGAAAATCGCAGCGTTACCCAGGCCCGCCAATCGGCCGGAAGGGTCCAGTTCCGCCGCCATGGAAAGCAGGTACGGCAGGCTGAAAAACCAGACCATATGGATCAGGCAAGCCGTGCTGACAAACGCCACGGGGCTGGTGCCATAGACCATGATCAAGGTCGCCAGCAGCGCCGTGCCAAAGCTCAACAGTTGTGGAAACAGCAGGCCCAGGCGCCGTCCGATCAGCCCGGCCAGCCCGGCGCCCAGGGCACCGGCAAGGATGCTGCCACCGAGGATGCCGCCAATCTGCTGAGGCTCCAGGCCGATGCTCTTGCCGATACGTTCCTGGTAAACCCATAGGGCAGAGTGACCGAAAAACAGCAGCGCAAAGAGCATGATCAACAGGATCGACGTGAGGCCGAATGGCGGGATCGCGCCGCTGGTTGCGCGATGGGTTTGCGGGTAGCGTTCAGGCACCCTCCAGCAACCCGTCGCCGCGAGCACACTGGTGATCGCCAATAGTAGAAACGCCCCGTTAACACCGAATGACTTGAGGATCAGCGGCATGGACGTCACCAGTAACATCCCCCACAGCAGGTTACCGATGTTGATGACCGCGAAGGTCGCATCCTTGGACGTGCGCAGCGCCGCGGTGGCGTAGACGACCGCCATGACCGCGCCGCCGCTGGCGCCACAGATCATTCTGGAAACCAGCAGCCCGGCCTGGCTGTGAAGCTGCGTGCTGAGCAGATTGCCCAAGGCCAGGATCAACAGGGCCACCAGGGCGAAGCGGCGGCGGTCGACGCTGGCCATGAACAGGGCGCAGACGCCGCAGGCGATGGCCATCGCAATGAGTTCCGCGGCGAAGATAGCGCCGATTGCATTGAGTGGCAGGCCGAGCTGGTCGATCAAGGCACCGCCCAGGATCGGCTGGATCTGCAGCGTCCCCAGGGAAATGACCATCATCAGGCAGATGGCGCCCAGTGATTTCTTGCTGTCGATGGAGTCGAGTGCGTTCATGAAGCATCACCTCGGGTAATGGGCCCGCTCATGGGTGAGCAGGCGCATACGTCAATCAGAACGTGTGGACGTAGCGAACCTGCACCTGGTAATCCGCCCGGGAGCGATTCTCGACGCCGGTTTCTTTATAGGTGTTGAGCCAGAAGGCCTTGTCTTCGGTGATTTTCCAGAACAGGCCCGGGCCAATGCCCAGCACCTTTTCCCGGGAGTCGGTCAGGGTGTTGCCGTTGACCTTGTCATCGGAAATCTGCCGGAAGTAGTAGCCGTTGATGCCGACCGAGACCGTCGGGAACACTTCGTACGAGGCGGTGAAGTTGGCCCACGCCGACTGTCCCGACTGGGTGTCGCGCACCGATTGCCCTTCGAAGAACTGCGCCGAACTGCTGGCCGGATCATCGTTCTTGAAGTTGTACAGGTAGTTCAGCCGCCAGCTCACTTCCCAGCGAGGCGCGGGCATCCAGGTCGCTGCCCAGTAGGGGTTCAGGGAGAAGTAATTGGAGCCTGGGTTCAGGTCTTTGTGTTTGTCGTACTTGCCCGTTGGCAGGATGGTATCGAAGGCCATGCGCTGCACGAAGACCGGCCTGCCGCTGGCGTCGACGATCGGATCGAACTGGACCTGGGGCCCGACCGTGACGTCGCCCAGGCCTGTGGCGTTGTCCTTGAGCTTGGCACCGTTGTCACCGAAGTCGCCGTCCAGGGACACGACGGGCACCAGCAGGCTCCAACCCAGGTGCGCCCCGCCTGCGAAGGTGTCGGGTGAGTAGTAGCTCAGCTGGTTGATCATCGTGATGACGTTGATCTTCGGGTCATCGAAGGCGCCGTTCTTCTTGCCACCGTTGGTCCTGATGCTGCTGGCGGTACTGAACTTCAAATAAGTCTGATGAGTCAGCCCGGGTGGCCCGGCAAAGCCGTCGTAGAAACTGGTGCCACCCAGGTTGATACCGCTGGGTTGGCTCACCGAAGGTGGAGGAGGGCCATCGGCTGCAAAAGCGGCCAATGACGCGAAGCTGAGTGCCAGGCACGCTGGCAGGGTTTTGGTCAGGCTCATTGAAGTGGCTCTATTCTTGGAATTGTGAGCGGGGGAATATCCCCTGGCACTTCGACTTTAAGTCCCGGTCGTGGGTGATGCTTGAGCGCAACGGCCAGAGTTGACTGGGAGCGCCAGCAACCGGGAGAAAACCGGTACGAACTTCTCAGCCGTCAGCGCCAACGGCGCGCCAGGCGGCCTCGGCCAACTGCTGCCGGTAGAGTTCAGGGCTGCGTTTGACGCGGCCAGAGAGCCAGGCGCGGCAATAGCTCTCTGCCGAACCGATGATCAGGGACGGGATCAGCTCAAAAGGCAGTTCCTGCAAATCCTGCTGGTGGGCCGGGTCGCTGAACCATTTCTTGAGTTCGGCGTTCCTGGCCAGATTCGCCTCGGCAAGCCGCTCCTTGAAGCTGCTTTGTGCGACCGCAAAGCGTGCCTGGTACTGGAACCGCGCCCAATCGGGTTGGCTGACCACCCAGTCCACGTAGCTGTACACCAAGGCCTGGACCCATTCCTGGGTCGACGTGACGGTGCTGAGGTAGCTATCCCTGAGCCGCGCCTGATCATCCAGGGCGGTCATGTACAACGCCGCGACCAAGCCTTCCTTGTTATCGAAATGGTGATAGATGGCCCCCACGCTCATCTGGCTTTCGGCACGGATGATATCGATGGTGGTCGCTTCGATGCCTTGCTGGTTAAACAGTGCCAGGGCGCATCGGAGGATGTGCCGCTTGGACTCGGCACGACGCCCTGGGTAGCAGCGCTCGAGGAGATCGACAGGTTCCATTTTTCGGCCCAGGCAAAAAGGGGCCATGGTAATTGAAACGAGGGCTCGGGACGAGCGATTGACAGGTCAGGCATTTACAGAATAATGTTCTGTAACAGAGCGATATTCTGTAATAGAGTAATGTTCTGTCCATGACTCCAGCCCACCCGACCAGAGATATCCCATGAGCCAGACTCTCAGCATGTACCAAAGCGTTGGCGCTTCCGCTTTCAGCAATATGGCCTGCCAGATGGCACCGTACTTCGGCACCATCAACCCGGAAATTTCTGTATTGACCCCCGGCCGCGGCGAAGTGAAGGTGCCGTTTCGCAAGGAAATCACCAATCACCTGGCTTCCGTTCACGCGATCGCGCTGTGCAATGCGGCAGAGCTCGCAGGCGGCATGATGACCGAGGTGTCCATCCCCAGCGGCGCTCGCTGGATTCCCAAAGGCATGACCGTCGAATACCTGGCCAAGGCCAAGACTTCCATTCATGCGATTGCTGATGGCAGCGAAATCGACTGGGCGACCTCGGGCGACAAGATTGTCCCGGTCGATATCTTCGACGAGGGTGGCGTGAAGGTCTTCACGGCGCGCATCACCATGAACGTGAAAGTCGGCTAGGTCGCCCGCTCCATCATGCGTCGACCGTTTCTGCCAGATGCGCCATCAGCCACTGGCGGAAGCGGTTGACGCTTTGTCTGTTGGGGGCCCGGCCTTGGGGCTCCAGCAGGCAGAACTGCGCGTCGGTGCGCAGGATGGTTTGCGTCGGCCGCACGAGGCTGCCGGTTTGCAAATGGTTGCTGAGCAGGCCCGACCAGGCCAGGGCGATCCCCTGGCCTGCCAACGCCGACTGGATCAGCATGGAGTAGCTGTTGATATTGATGCGCCGCCGAGGTTCTGGCGCTGGGTAGCCAAGGCGTTGGAACCATTCTTTCCAGCCAATCCAGTCCCGGTGCTGGTCTTCCAGCCACAACCAGGTGCATCCACCCAACTGTTCCAGCGATTCGATCCCCGGGTGTTGCGCCAGATAGGCGGGGCTGCACACCGGGAAAATCTCTTCGTTGAACAACGGCGTGACTTTCATGTTTTTCGGTGGCGTGCTGCAGTAATAAAGCGCCAGGTCACAGTCCAGCCGGGAAAAATCACTGACTTGATCCGTCGCGATGATGCGCAGGTCAATCTCTTCATTCTGGCGTTGGAACTCCGATACCAACGGCAGCAGCCATAATGAGGCCATCGCCGTGCTGGTGACGACAGTGACCTGCTGTGCTCCTTGCCAATGGCGCATTCCCGCAGTGGCCTGGGCGATTTGCTGCAACGTATCGCGGATGCTTTCGTAATACTGGCTGCCCGAGGCGGTGAGGTTGATTTCACGGGTCGTGCGGGTGAACAGCGCGGTGCCCAGATAGTCTTCTAGCAAGCGAATCTGACGGCTGATGGCGCCTTGAGTGACGTTCAGCTCGCGCGCCGCCACGGTGAAGCTCAAGTGGCGGGCGGCGGCCTCGAACGCCACCAGGCTGTTGAGGGGCGGCAAGGGTTGCAGTTTCATCAGGCTGGGTCACTGTCTTATAAGGGTTGAGCGCACGGAGATTGTTCAGACGCCAGTGTGCAGTGACTACCTTATTAGCGATGCAAGGCTAAAGATCAAGGATCAGGTCAGACGTGGGCTTGCTGCAGCACAGCAAACGCAGGCCTTTGTCGATTTCCCGTTGCCGGATACCGCCGTTGTGGTTCATGTCCACCGTACCCTGTAGCAGGGCGGTCTTGCAGGTGCCGCAAACGCCTTGGCTGCAAGAAGAAGGTACGATTGCGCCGGCCTTTTTCGCGGCGCTCAGCACGGTCTGGTTGCCCGGCATGCTGAAGGTCTTGCCCGAGCGCGACAGGGTCACCGTGAACACGTCCTGCTGGTCGAGCGAAGGGGCTTGTTCGATCAGCGGCTCTTCGTTCAGTGCCGCAATGTCGAAGCTTTCCTGATGGTAGTGGCTGAAATCGAACGCCGCTTCCCTGAGCAGCGACTTGACCGCTTCCATATACCCCTGGGGCCCGCAGGTGAAGATTTCCCGTTCCTGGAAGTCCGGTACTTGCTGGCTTAACAACGGTAAATCGAGCCGACCTATCGGTTGCTGCCATTGAGCGGTATCGCCCAGACCTTCGCAAACACTGATGACCCGCAGTCCCGGCATGGCGGCCTGCATGCGCGTCAACTCGGCGTGGAAGATGATGTCTGCGGGGGTGCGAGCGCTGTGCACAAAAACGATGTCGAGGTTGCCGGCCATGTCGCAGGCAGCCCGGGTCATCGACATCAAGGGTGTCACGCCCGAGCCGGCGGACAGGTACAACAACTTGCTCGCAGGATGGCCGACCGGGGTGAAACTGCCAGCAGGGCCGGAAGCCTTCAGGTGGTCCCCTGGCTTGAGGTTGTCATGCAGCCAATTGGACACCGTTCCCCCCGGCACGCGCTTGACGGTAATGGAAAACGCAAAGGGCCGGGTGGGGGAGGACGACAGGGTGTAGCAGCGGGCGATGGTCTGCCCGCCAATGACCGGCGAGATCGTGATGAACTGGCCAGGCTCGAAGCTCAGTGCGCTGAAGTCCGCACACCGAAAGATGAAGGTCCTGACGTCATGGGTTTCCTGGCGCACCGCGCAGCATTGCAGGTTTTTCTGTTCACCGCTGTGCCATTGCGAGCCGAATGTGCCCCAGGTTATCGGGTCGGTAAAACGTTGAACCGCGCTGGTGGTTGCGGGGCGCGTCAGGTTTTCGTAAGTCGTCATGTTCATTCCTCACACGCCATGGGCGGCCAGACGCGCCGCGTACCAGCGAGAGAACTGGTCGACATAGGTTTCGGTAAAGGCCGAGAACGGCCCGGGCGTGTAGGCAGGGTCCTGGGTGCCGCTGTGGGTGATGCCGACGAGGCTGGCGTCCTGCAGGTTTGTCGCAGCCCAGACTTCGGTCAGCTTATCCACTTGGTAGTCGACGCCTTCGATGGCATCGGCATGGACCAGCCACTTGGTGCGCACCAGGGTTTTATCGGGCGCCAGTGGGATGATGTAGGACACCACGGCATGGTCGCTCATGATATGGGTCCACGAGTTGTGCGTCCAAAGATGCACGTCGCCCAGGTCGCGACGGGTGAGGTCGCCAAACAGCCGGGTGCAGGCCACGCGGGTATCGAGGGTCTGGGATTCGCCGTTGCCGGCGATGACCAAGCGTTGGGAGCGAAACTGAGTGACGGTGTCTTCCCCCAAGTATTCGACGGCGTCGCAGATATAACCTTCGCTCTCCCAGTTGTTCTTGGTGTCGGCATTGCGGCGGTGATACTCGTCCAACGCTTGAAGTGAATCCTCCCCCAGCCCATCGGTGCAAAAACCGAAATCTTCAGGCAGGAACGACGCGGTCAATTCAGGATGGGTGGCGGCGCAGTGGTAACACTCGCGGTTGTTTTCTATCACCAACTTCCAATTGCCGTTCTCGATGATTTCCGATTCGTAGGCGATCTTCGAGTGGCTGATGTCGTATTGGGCGAAGCGCGGTGTCATGACCTGGTCAAGGTACAGGATGTCTTCTGGCGGTTCGTCGCCCAGGCAGACGAAAACATGGGTGCCGATGACCCGAGTATGCACGGGGATCAGGCTTTTGCATTTGGGGTCGAAACCCTGGCCCATGTGCGCCGCATGTTTGAGGCTGCCATCCAGGTCGTAGCTCCACTGGTGGTAGGGGCAGACCAGCATGCCCACCGTCGATTTGCCGGCCTGTTTCAAACGCGCCCCGCGGTGACGGCAGACATTGCGAAATGCCTGCACATGCTCGTCATCGTCGCGCACCAGAAGGATGGAAGATTTGCCGATATCGAGAGTAGAGACATCACCGGGTTCGGGTATGTCGCTGGTCACGCCCACCAGAATCCAATGTTTGGTGAAAAAGATATCGACGTCGGTTTCGAAAATATCCTGGCGGCCAAACAAACCGCCAGGCATGCCATGGCCGGGCATGCGGTCGGTCAGAAGTTCTCGATGGGTTTTCACGGCATTAATAGTCATTATGGGTCTCGCTCAAACTCAAAGTTGATCAGGCGGCAGGTACAGTTTGGAAAGGTGGAATAAGACCGTCAACGCGCTTTATTTTCACGCTCGCATAACTTTGCGTTATGCGTAGAGGTGGTATTTAAAGTCTTTTTTATCAGTGGTTTAGATAACTGTCGTCGCGCAGCCAATCGACCAGTGCCTGGGTAATGGGCTCAAGTTTTCGACCGCTGGGAATAACTAGGTAATAAGCGTCTTTTGGCTTGACCATGTACGGCGTGATTCTTATTAGTTCACCGCTATTGAGCCGGTGCGCGATCAGCCGACTCCATCCCAGTGCTATGCCATGGCCTTGAATGGCCGCCTGGATTGCGTCGTTGTAGGAACTGCAGCGAAATGAATAATTAAGCTTGGGGCGCATATCGCCGAGTTCCCGGCACCAACGGTTCCAGGTCATCCAGCCTTCGAGGGTTGAATCCGAGTCAATCAACGCCACGTCCAAAAAATCGGTAATGGATGAAGGTGCCGGGTTGCCAGCGAGCCAGGCAGGCGAACAGACGGGAAACACTTCTTCATCGAACAGGAAAACCGAACTTCCATCTTCCCATTTTCCATCGCCGAAACGGACGGCCAGGTCGACGTCATCCCGGTATGAACCTGGCGAGACCTGCTGCGTCATCAAGCGCAACTTCAACTTCGGTTGAAGGGTGCGCAGTGCAATCAACCGGGGGAGTATTCTCAGGTGAGAAAACGCCTCGGTGCAGGCGATGGTGATCTCCTGTTCACCGATGCCCTCGACAATTTTGTCGAAGACACTGGCCATGCGATGAATGGACTCTGCGACGACCAGATGCAGGACATAGCCTTCGTGAGTCAACTTGATTGCCCGATGAAGCCGATGGAACAGCTTGGTTTCCAGCGTATCTTCCAACAGCCTGATCTGTTTGCTGACGGCGGCCTGAGTCACGCCCAGTTCCTGGGCGGCCAGGGTAAAACTGGCCAGCCGCGCCACGGCCTCGAATTCCAGCAAAGCCGTCATCGACGGTATCAACCGCCGATAGCCCTTGACCTTTTTATCGATATCGCTGGGTTGCATAGGTGTGTTCCAACGCCGTGCCGGGTGAATCAAGCCACCGAAGATTGTCTTGCGGGTTCAGAACGCGCTGGGTGTGACAGGTTATGCCCCAGCAGTGCCCGATACAGTTCACCGTCGCCCAATATGCCCAGGACGGTGCCGGCCTCCTCCTGCACGATCAGGGGGTGACCGGTTTCGTAGCGAATCTGCAAGGCGTCGCGCATGCTGGTCGCCGGCGGCACGCAAGTGGGACGTCGAGCCAGGGTCTCGATTCGCTTGGTCGGATCCCATGGCTGGACGTGTGCGGTCGTGGCACCTTTTCGAACGCTGGTCAGATGCCGCTGCGGGTTGACCACCATCCACAGGTTTTGAGCCGTATCCAGGCAATATTCGTCGCGGGCGAAAACGCACTGTTGCAGCGGGGTCATCAAGCTTTTCGCACACAACACATTCAACGGGTTGGTGTGGGCGACGAAGTTACGCACGTAGTCATCCGCCGGGTTCAGCACGATCTCTTCGGGCTTGCTGTACTGAATGATCTTGCCGTCTTTCATGATGGCGATACGCGTGCCCAGTTTCAGGGCTTCATCCAGGTCATGGCTGACGAACACGATGGTCTTGTGCAGCTTGCGCTGCAGATCGAGCAGCTCATCCTGCAAGCCTTGGCGAATCAGTGGGTCGAGGGCCGAGAAGGGTTCGTCCATCAGCAGGATGTCGGCGTCCATTGCCAGGGCGCGGGCCAGGCCGACCCGTTGCTGCATGCCGCCGGACAGCTCGTGGGGCTTCTTGTTGCGCCACTGGGTCAGGCCCACCAGCTCAAGCTTTTCGTCCACCAGCTTGCGCCGTTCCTTTTCCGGGCGGCCCTGCATTTCCAGGCCGAAGCTGATGTTCTCGCGCACCGTCAGCCAAGGCATCAGGGCGAACTTCTGGAACACCATGGCGATGCGCTGGGTGCGCATCATCTTCAGTTCGGCGGGGGTGCAGGAAGCGATGTCGATCTGCCGGCCTTCGTGCTCGACGAACAGCTTGCCGCGACTGACGGTGTTCAAGCCGTTGATGCAGCGCAGCAGGCTGGACTTGCCGGAGCCGGACAGGCCCATCAGCACGCAAATCTCACCTTTGTTGATCTCCAGGTTGGCCTTTTCCACACCGACGATCAAACCCGTCTTCTGGAGAATCTCCGGACGCGAAAAGCCTTGGTCGAGCAGATCCAGGGCGGGCTTCGGACGGGCGCAGAAAATCACGTCGACGTCTTCGAAACGGATGATGCTCATACGTCACCTCTTTTCAGGGTTTCACGTTGCTTGCAGATGCGGTCGAGGGTGATCGCCAGCAGCACGATCGCCAGGCCCGCTTCAAACCCCATCGAGATATCGGCGGTGTTCAGCGCATTGACCACTGGTTTGCCAAGCCCGTCGGCACCCACCAGGGCGGCGATCACCACCATGGACAGCGACAGCATGATGCATTGGGTGATGCCGGCGGCGATGCTGGGCATGGCATGGGGCAGTTCAATGCGCGCCAGTAATTGGCGGCGCGAACAGCCAAAGGCCTTGCCGGCATCCATCAACTCTTCGGGCACATCACAGATACCCAGGTAGGTCAGGCGAATAGGGGCGGCGATGGCGAATACCACCGTGGATATCAACCCCGGAACGACCCCCAGGCCGAAGAGTGTCAGGGTAGGGATCAGATAGACGAAGGTGGGCACGGTCTGCATCAGGTCGAGGACGGGTCGCAAGGCCGCATAGAACCAGGGGCGATGTGCCGCGACGATGCCCAGCGGTACGCCGATGACCACGCACACGAGCGTGGCGAAGGTCACCTGGGCAAGGGTCTCCATGGTCTCCTGCCAGTAACCGAGGTTGAGTATCAGCAGGAACGAAAGGGCCACGAAAAGGGTGAGGCTCACCTTGCGTTGGATGTAATAGGCAAGCAGGGCAAATACTGCGATCAACGCCAAGGGATTGAACCAAAGGAGCGCGTTGGTAAATGCGCTGATGATGTTGGAGAGTGACAGCGATATGGCGTCGAAAAGACCTGCGCCATGTTGAGTCAACCATTCGACGTACCGGGCGATGTGTTCGCCCAGTGGAAGCTTCTCTTGTGTAATCCACATATCACTGATCCGGCTGATGGAAAGAAACAGCACGCAAGCAACTGCCCGGGTGCAGCTCTATGCGCCAGGTTTCCAGGCAACACAAAGCGACTGCGAGAGGCTTTCGCGTGAGCAGTTATCGAAGTTTGGGCAGGGGATGAGTAACAGAAGTGGTGTGTGTCAAAGCCAGTCGCCCCGGCGTTCTTTGGCCGGATGTCGAAGGTCTTTCAGAGGTGTGCACTGCAAGGTTCATAGTGGCGGCTCGTTGTTGTTTTGGTCTGGAGTCCGTTGCCTGTGGGAGATATTTATCCAGGTGCCTTTTGCTGACAAACCATTTTATGTCAGCCTCTCATGAGTTTTTGTCATTAATGATTGGCCGCTTCAAGGGAATCGACGTCGATAAAGTCAATCAAATGTACTCCGGTGTACATTTGGCGGTCATCCGAGTACATTCGCGCTACGCATTGTTTAAAGAAGGTAGGCAGGATGTCCCAGGTAGGGAAGGCACGCGGCAAGGCTCAGGACGCAGGCTGGCGGGGCTCGCCGGAGGGATGGCTGGAAGCGGCCTACGAGGCTCTGAAGGAGTCGGGCATCGATGCGGTTCGGGTCATGCCGCTGGCCAAGCGCCTGGGGTTGTCACGCACCAGCTTCTACTGGTTTTTCGAGGATCGCGAGCAACTGCTGGCGGCTTTGCTGTCTCGTTGGCGGGAGACCAATACGGGGGGCCTGATCCGGCAAAGCGAAAGCTATGCCGAAAGCATCTCCGAGGCGATCCTGAATGTGTTCGAGTGCTGGCTCAACCCGCAATTGTTCGATTCGCAGTTCGAGTTTGCCGTACGCAGTTGGGCGCTTCAGTCCGCTGAAGTGGCCCAGGAGGTCGCTGTCGTGGACGAGCAGCGAATGAACGCCCTCGCGAGCATGTTCAAGCGCTTTGGCTATGACAGCCAGGGGGCTGATGCGCGGGCCCGAACGATCTATCTGACGCAGATTGGCTACATCACCATGAACACGACTGAGTTGATCACCGTGCGCTTCCAGCGCATTCCTCATTACGTGAGCATCTTCACCGGCAAAGTCCCCAAGCAGCGTGAGCTGGATCGGTTCTATGGGAAGTTCGGCTATGCCGAAAAAGAGCCCGGCGTCTTCGTTCCCTTGACGGACACTTTCGAAGGTAACACCGATGATTAATGAGACCGTGGGAATCATTGGTGGAACCGGCTGGCTGGGTGGCGCGATTGCCAAGGCGGTCTTGGCGAAGGGACTGGTGCCGACGGGAAACCTGATAATTTCCAATCGTTCGGGGAGCCACCCATTGGCGCAACAAGGCGCCTGCCTGGTCACGGACAACCAAGACCTGGTGGATCGCAGCGACGTCGTGATCATCGCCGTTCGCCCCGAGCATTTCGCCAGCCTGAACATCAACGCGGCTGGCAAAACCGTTATTTCCCTGATGGCCGGGATGACCGCACAGACGATTGCCGCACAGACCCAGGCTTCGGCGGTGGTGCGGGCGATGCCCAATGCGGCGGTGGAGATCGGGGAGTCTTTTACGCCTTGGTATTGTTTTGCACAGACAGCGGCAACGACGAAAAGCCTCGTGCAGCGATTGTTCGAATGCGTGGGTACGGCGGCAGAGGTTCAGCAAGAAGACTACATCGATTACCTCTCGGCGCTTTCGGGTACGGGCCCGGCTTTTCCTGCCTTGTTGATGACGGCGTTGGCCAATCAGGCGATGGCTGCCGGCATTCCCCCCGACATCGCACAGCTCGCCGCGAAGAATGTCGTGGTCAACAGCAGTCAACTGCTGGCCAGTCACGATGCTCAACAGATGATCGACGCCTTGGTGGCCTACCGTGGGGTGACGGCTGCTGCCTTGCAAACCATGATTCAGGGGCATTTCGAAGAGCAGATTGGAAGGGCGTTGCAGTCAGGCGCCGCGGTTGCTCGCAAGGGCCTTCAGGCCTGATAAGGCAATGTGTATCCGTTGCTGCGGTAACGGTAACGCCGCTATCGCGAGCAGGCTCGCTCCCACAGGGGAGTGGAGCCAGACACAACTTCTGCGCATGACCCGGAAAAACTGTGGGAGCGGAACCACCTCAGCAGAGGGGCTTGGATGAGCAACGTGTGCTATTCAGCCTTGAAGCAATACACCGCCAGCTTGTTCCCGTCCAGATCCCGAGCATAAGCCGCGTAGGCGTTATCAGCCCAGTTACGAGGGCCTGGCAGGCCTTCGCATACGCCACCGTTTGCCAAAGCGGCAGTATGGAACGCCAGGACCGCAGAGCGATTCGGTGCTTCGAAACTCACGGTAACACCGTTGCCGATGGTCGCCGGACCGCCGTTGGCCGGGTTGAGTACAAAGAACGAAGGCTTGTCGACGCCCCAGATGGAGCCGGCTTCGTCGAGATCGGCAACGCGCTTGAGGCCGATCTCTTTCAAGGTGGCGTCATAAAACGCACGTGCTTTTGCCAGGTTGTTGGTGCCGACGGTGACATGGGTAAAAACGGACATCTTGGTTTCCTTTCTGTGGGGTAATGGGGTTTTCCGACCGACTCTCAGAAGTGAATGACGGTACGAATGCTTTGCCCTGTATGCATCAACTCGAAAGCTTCGTTGATCTCTTCCAGGGGCATGTTGTGGGTGATGAAAGTCTCCAGCGGAATCTCCCCGCGGCCAGCCTTCTCGACGTAGCTGGGCAGCTCCGTGCGGCCCTTCACGCCACCGAAGGCGCTGCCGCGCCATACGCGACCGGTGACGAGCTGGAACGGGCGGGTGCTGATTTCCTGGCCGGCACCGGCGACGCCGATGATGATCGACTCGCCCCAACCCTTGTGGCAGCACTCCAGTGCCGCGCGCATCAGTTGCACGTTGCCGACGCACTCGAACGAGTAATCCACGCCACCGTCGGTGAGTTCGACGATGACGTCCTGGATGGGCCGGTCATAATCCTTGGGGTTGATGAAGTCCGTCGCGCCCAACGACAGGGCGACATCGCGCTTGGCCGGGTTGATATCGATGGCAAGGATGCGTCCGGCGTTGGCCATCTTTGCGCCGATGATCGCGGCCAGGCCGATACCGCCCAGCCCGAAGACCGCAACGCTGGCGCCAGACTCGACCTTGGCAGTGTTGAGTACCGCGCCAATCCCCGTGGTCACCCCGCAGCCAAGCAGGCACACCTGCTCCAGCGGGGCCTCCGTTGAAATCTTCGCCAGGGAAATTTCCGGCAGCACCGTGTACTCGGAAAAGGTCGAGCAGCCCATGTAGTGGAACAGCGGCTGGCCTTCGTAGGAAAAACGCGAGGTGCCATCGGGCATCAGGCCTTTGCCCTGGGTAGCCCTGACGGCCTGGCAGAGGTTGGTCTTGCCAGAGAGGCAGAATTTGCACTGACGGCATTCGGCGGTATAGAGCGGTATCACGTGGTCGCCGACTTGCAACGAGGTCACGCCTTCGCCAATGGACTCGACAATGCCACCACCTTCATGCCCCAGCACCGTGGGGAAAATACCTTCTGGATCACTTCCCGAAAGGGTGAAGGCGTCGGTGTGGCAAACGCCGGTGGCGATGATGCGAACTCGCACCTCGCCGGCCTTGGGCGGTGCAACATCGATAGTGACCAGTCGCAGTGGTTCATTGGGCGCGAACGCGACCGCAGCCCTGGACTTCAAGGTCTGTGCTGACATGGAAGAGCCTCGTGTTGAATATGAAAAATTGCCCCTGATCCCAGGACCAGGGGCATGACTTCAGATGTCCTTGACCAGCCGCAGCGCGTCGTAGATGGCGGCGTGGGTATTGCGTGCCGACACCGCGTCGCCGATCCGGAACAGCTGGAAACGACCCTCGGGGTTGGTCACGATATTTTGGGTTTTCCCGGCGATCAGATCGTGCTGTTCAACCGCACCGTTGTTGCTCGAATGCGGGCGCAGGTCGAAGTACAGATCGTCCAGGGGCAGGGTGCCGTGGTTGATCACCACCTGATCGACCACGCGCTGCTTGTGCACCTGGCCATAATCGCTGCCGAAGCTGGCCACCAACTGACCGTCGCGCTTCTCTACGGAGTCGACGCGATAGGTGACCGTGAAGGTGACGTTCAGGTCTTGCAGGCTGCGCATGTAAGGCACCAGGTTCATCGCCATCACCTCCGGCGCAAACGAGCGGTCCGGCGTGACGATCTCCAGTTTTGCGCCGCTGTTGGCGATGACCTCGGCCGCTTGTAGCGCCGCGTGGTCGCCGGCGTCATCGAAGATCAGCACGTTCTGGCCGGGCTTGACGTCGCCGGAAATGATGTCCCAGGTCGACACCACCAGTTCATTGCCTTGCTTGAGCACCTCGGTGTGGGGCAAGCCGCCGGTGGCGACGATGACCACGTCCGGCTCCTCGGCCATGACGGTCTCGGCTTCGGCCCAGGTGTTGAAATGGAACTTCACCCCCAGCCGTTCGCATTGCGCCATGCGCCAATCGATGATGCTGATCATCTCGCGACGCCGCTCGCTCAGGGCAGTCAGGCGGATCTGCCCACCGGGCTGATCAGCCACTTCGAACACCGTGACGTCGTGCCCGCGTTCCCCGGCCACCCGTGCCGCTTCCAGGCCCGCCGGGCCGGTGCCGATCACCACGACCTTGCGCTTGACCGACGCCTTGGGAATCTCATGGGGCATGGTGGTTTCGCGGCCGGTGGCGGCGTTATGGATGCAATACGCCGCGCCGCCCTGGTAGATGCGGTCCAGGCAATAGTTGGCGCCGACGCAGGGGCGGATTTCTTCTTCACGCTTTTCGATGATCTTGCGCACGATATGCGGGTCGGTCATGTGCGCCCGGGTCATGCCGATCATGTCCACCTTGCCCGAGGCGATGGCGTGGCGTGCCGTGGCCACGTCCGGGATCTTGGCTGCATGGAACGTCGGGAAACCGGTGGCCGAGCGAATCTCGCCGGCAAAATCCAGGTGCGGCGAGTTGCGCATGCCCTGGATTGGAATCACGTCGGTGAGGCCAGCATCGGTATCGATGTGTCCGCGAACGACGTTGAGGAAGTCCACCAGCCCACTGTCCTTGAGCATGTGGGAGATCTGGATGCCGTCCTTGGCGCCGAAGCCGCCGGGCAGGTCCTCGTCGCCGGTGTAGCGAACCCCCAGCAGGAAGTCTTCGCCACAACGCTGGCGGATGCCCCGCAACACATCGAAAGTGAAGCGCAGGCGGTTTTCCAGCGAGCCGCCGTACGGGCCGTCGAGGTCGTTGGTCAACGGCGACCAGAACTGATCCATGAGGTGCCCGTAAGCCTGTAACTCCAAGCCATCAAGGCCGGCGGCCTTCATGCGTTCGGCGGCATCCACGTAATCCTTGATGATCCGGTCGATGTCCCAGTCTTCCATCTTTTTCGGGAAGGCCCGGTGGGACGCTTCACGGCGATGGGACGGCGATACGACCGGGAGCCAGTCAGCCTTGTCCCAGCGCGTGCGCCGCCCCAGGTGGGTCAGTTGGATCATCACCGCCGCGCCGTGTTCGTGGCATTCGTCAGTCAGGTCCTTCATCCATTTGACCACTTCATCCTTGTACGCCAGCACGTTGTTGAACACCGGCGGGCTGTCACGGGAAACGGCAGCGGAACCTGCGGTCATGGTCAACGCCACGCCGGCCTTGGCCCGTTCAACGTGATAGGCGCGGTACAGGTCCTTCGGCATGCCGTCGACAGGATACGCGGGCTCATGGGAGGTGGTCATGATCCGGTTTTTGAGGGTCAGGTGTTTGATCTTATAGGGCTGCAGCAGAGGATCGCTGGACATGGTGTTGCGCTCCGGGAACAGAACATCAGGCTTGGTTTTGACATAACGGTATGTTGAATGTTCATGTGTGTCAACGATTGAGACACAGGTGTACATTTTTCTTGCGCGGTGGAAAAACCAGTATTAACATCCAGCCGAAACAAGGGGGTGGGCCGGCTCGTGCGGCCGGCCATCCCGCATCGATCCAGAGTGCAAGGGGGCTATGCGAGGAACTATGAAAGTGCTCGTTGCGGTAAAGCGCGCCATCGATCCGAATGTGAAGGTCCGGGTGAAAGCCGACGGTTCAGACGTCGAACTCAATGGCGTGAAGATGGCCTTGAATCCGTTCTGCGAAATCGCGGTGGAGGAGGCGATTCGCCTCAAGGAGAAGGGGTTGGCATCCGAAGTGGTGGTGGTCTCGGTGGGCACTTCGGCCGCTCAGGAACAACTGCGCACGGCATTGGCGTTGGGTGCGGATCGCGCACTGCTGGTGGAAACCGACGCGGTACTCGAGCCGCTCAACGTCGCCAAGTACCTGAGCAAAGTGATCGATCAGGAAAAGCCGCAACTGATCCTGTTCGGCAAACAGGCGATCGACCAGGAAAACAACCAGGTTGGGCAGATGGTTGCGCAGTTGATCGGCAGCGGCCAGGCCACTTACGCCTCGGCAGTCGATCATGTCGACGGGCAATGGGTCGTCGAGCGCGAGGTCGACGGTGGTAGCCAGGTGGTCGCTCTCGCCATGCCCGCCGTGGTGACCTGTGACTTGCGCCTGAACCAACCGCGTTACGCCTCGTTGCCGAACATCATGAAAGCCAAGAAAAAACCGCTTGAAATCATTGCCGCTGACACCTTGGGTGCGAGCGTGAAGGAGCACGCTCGATTATTAGGGGTTGTCCCGCCGGCGGTGCGCAAAGCGGGGATCAACGTCGGTTCGGTGGCCGAACTGGTGGATAAACTGAAAAACGTCGCGGGGGTGATTTGATGCGCACATTGGTAATCGCCGAGCACTGTGCAGGGCAGCTTACGGCGGGTACGTGGAGTGCCGTGACCGCCGCCCTGGCCCTGGGTGCTGAAACGGATTTACTGGTGCTGGGCGGGACGCACGCCTGCGCAGTGGCGCAACAGGCCGCGCTGACCCAGGGCCTGGATCGGGTGCTGCTCGCCCAGGGCGAGATGTTCGAAAATGCCCTGGCCGAGAATGTCCAACCGCTGGTCACTTCACTGGTGGCCGATGGGTATACGCATGTCGTTGCCGACGCCAGCAGCATGGGCCGCAATGTGCTGCCACGGGTCGCGGCCAGCCTGGATGTCGGCATGCTGTCCGACGTCACCCGGATCGTCTCGGCAGACACGTTCCAGCGACCCATTTATGCCGGTAATGCCATCGCCACGGTTCAATCCCTCGATCCGATCAAGTTGCTCACCGTCCGCGCCTCGGCGTTCGCCCAGGCCTTGGCCCATGATCGTCGTTGCGAAGTGGTGACGGTCCAGGGCGGGCAGAGCGCAAGCAACGTGCGTTTCGTCAGTGAGCAACTGACGGCCAGTGAAAGGCCGGATTTGTCGAGCGCTCGGGTCGTCGTGTCCGGTGGCCGCGGCATGCAGGCCAAGGAACATTTCGCCTTGATCGAGCGCGTGGCCGACAAGCTCGGCGGTGCCGTAGGGGCATCGCGTGCAGCGGTGGATTCGGGTTTTGCCCCTAACGACTTGCAGGTCGGACAGACGGGGAAAATCGTCGCGCCAGAGCTATACATCGCTGCGGGTATCAGTGGCGCCATTCAACATTTGGCGGGCATGAGTGGTTCAAAAGTCATCGTCGCGATCAACCAGGACGCTGAGGCGCCGATTGCCCAGGTGGCGGATTACATGTGGGTGGCGGATTTGTTCGAGGCATTACCGGCGCTTGAAAAAGCGTTGTGAGTGAGCGGATGACTCCATCAAAGATAGATATATAAGCTCCGCCAAAATGGCGGAGGAGGGCCGAACCACCTGAATATCTAACGGCTTTCGCATAACTAAAACTTATCCACGCATAACATAAAATCCCTTGAGGGTGTAATGGCACTCTGCTTTTATGAGGGAAGTTCTTTCTTCTGCTGCCCTGCCAATAACTATTAATACAGTACGCGGAGATGCACCATGATTACGTTATCCAGTAAAACTTGTATCGGCTGGCTTGCAGGCGCGGCGATGGCCGTCGCTAGCCTGATGGCTCACGCCGAGGAACCCACGCCTATCCGTATTGGATGGGTGAACTGGTCGGATACGGAAATCGCTGTAAAGCTGGCAGATACGGCATTGCGCGACCATTTGAAGCAACCGGTCAAATTGGTGCTCGCCGATATTGGTATTCAGTTCCAGGCCCTGGCCAACGGCAATATCGACCTGATTCCGATGGTCTGGCTGCCGAGCACTCACAAGTCGTTCTATGACAAATACAAAGACAAGCTCGAAGACCTCGGTGTGCTGTATGAAGGTCGGATCGGAATGGCCGTGCCAACGTCCATTCCCACTAGCGAGATCGCCAGTGTCGAAGACCTTAACAAGCCTGAAGTGCGGGAAAAGCTTGGTGGCAAGATCCTGACGTCGGAAGTGGGCAATGGCCAATACAAACTGACGGAAAAGGCCATTCAAGAATACAAGCTCGATGGCTACAAGATGGTCGCCTCTTCGGAGTCCGGGATGTTGAGCGAGCTGGATCGCAACCTCAAGCGTGACAAATGGTCGTTGATCAACGCCTGGAGCCCGCACTGGATGTTCGCCAAGTGGCCGCTGCGCTACCTGGATGATCCGAAGCAGATTTTCGGTGGTGCCGAACAAATTCACGCCGTAGCCCGTAAAGGCTTCAGCGCCGAGCATCCCGATGTCGCGCGGTTCTTCGCCAACTTCAAGATTCCCAAGGCTGACCTGGAGAAGTTGATGGCCAGCGCCCGTGACAGCTCGGCAGACAAGGTCGTTGCAGAGTACTACGCCGCGAACAAGCCCCGCTTCGAGGCCATGTTTGGCAGCCAGACCGCCTCCGCGACGCCGTCCCAGTAATGACCATTGCTACTGAGTAGCTGTGTCGCCGTCCGGTGCCCTTGCTGAAGGGCACCGGGCTCATCGAACGAACATTCAGGCGATACCCTTGAAGACCACAGCCTATCGTCGCTTTACCCTTGATGATGCGGTCGACTGGGTGAAGCATCTCTGCCAATCGAAGGGTTGCTCTCCAGCGGTTGCCAACTCACTGGCCCACGCCACCGTTGCTGCGCAAGCGCGGGGTAACCAGGCCGTGGGGTTTTGCCATCTCGTCGATTACTTGCCGGGTTTTTCATCGGGGCGAATCAATCCACGTGCCGAGCCGCGAATCTCCTGCGCCGGTGCGATTATTCTCAAGTCTGATGCCCGTGGCGGAATTGCCCAGCTTGGCGTGGATCGCTGCTTCGATTCGTTATGCCATGCCGCGCACGCCAATGGCGTGGCCGCGCTGAGCCAGTGCAACAGTTTCACCAGCGGTGAACTGGGTGACTACACGTTGCGGTTTGCCCAGGCCGGGCTTATTGCATTGGCGGTCGCAAACGGGCCGGCGCTGGTTGCGGTTCCTGGCGCCAAGGGCAAGACCTACTCGACCAATCCGCTCTCGTTTGCAGCGCCTTCAGCCGATGGCATTCCCTTGTTGTTCGACCAGGCGAGCAGTGCCGCCGCATTCGTGAACATCGCCCACGCCGCCTCGACGGGTAGCGATATTCCTGAGGGGTGGGCGGTGGATCGCGATGGCAACGGAACACGTGATGCACTGTCGGCGTTGAGCGGTGCGCTGCTGCCTTTTGGTGGTCATCGCGGGGCCAATCTGATGCTGATGGTCGAGGTCCTGGCTGCGGGGCTCACGGGGGCCAATTGGTCGTTGGATTCGCCGGCGTTCAACCAGGGGACCCAGACGCCTGGCTGTGGCCTGTTGATCCTGCTCCTGGCGCCGGCGTTCTTCTCAACGGGATTTGAGCAGCGTCTTTCAAGTCAACTGACCCGCCTGACGCAGATGGACGTCCACAGGCCGGGGTGGGAACGGCAACACGCAACGGTCAATGCGCAGAATGATGGGATCAGTGTTCCCGTTGACCTGCTGGAACAGCTGAGTCACCTGTAAGCCAGTTCGACACATTGCTCGATAAATGGGATCGAAAACGATGATAAACAGCACTGAAGATCCAGCGTGGGCTCAGGACATCATCCGCAACGGGGACCTGCTCAGGCGCTCGCTTCAGAACGTCCTGTCGGGCAGCGCTTGCGATGAGGCGCCAGCACATAGCGCGTCTCTGAATACCGCCCAATGGACTATCAGCAAGACTGCACAAACTTCAAATGCGCTACCCGTTTTTTTGCAGGGCCATTTATCCGCGGCACTGGACGCTGCGCCGCGGACCGATGACGGCCTGGTAGCGATACTGGTTGCGCTCGGCACGCTCTTGCCCCATGTCACCTGGATAAACCGTCAAGCCCGGGCTGACCAGGACAGCGCTTTCGTGGAGCGGCATCGTCACGGAATGATCGCCGGTCCCGGAGGGCTATTCGAATGTTCCACCTTGACCCTGGGGTTGGCGCTCCTGATGCCCGAGACCTGCTACCCCTATCACCAACACCCGCCTGCCGAGTTCTACCTGGTTCTTTCGCCGGGCGACTGGTACCGGGAGGACGTGGGTTGGTGGAGCCCTGGACCAGGCGGTCTAGTCTTCAACTCCCCGTCATGCGTCCATGCAATGAAGTCGATGGATGTTCCACTTCTGGCACTGTGGGGCCTGATGCATTAGTGCCTCGTTATAAGAGTAGATGAACTCGGGTAGTGATTGAGAGGATGAGACATGGCGGTTACCACGCAAGGTATCAAGTTGGACGAAGACACGCAGGCCAGGCTGAAGTCCGCGGCGGCCAGGTTGGACCGTACCTCCCATTGGTTCATGAAAAAGGCAATTCTGAACTTTATTGAAAAAATTGAAGCCGGAGCCGGCATTGAAGAACTTGTAGCGACCGAACTTCTGGAGAAAGATGCCAGGCGCCACAGCATCGCACGACGGCTTTGCAAGGACTGCAGTATTGATGACTTGAATTGACTTGATGATGGATCAGATCGGAAGATAATTGACAAAGCCTGACTTGAACAAACTATTAAATGCCCTGCCTATAACGTCGAAATATATAGGCAGGGGCTTGTTCATATGATTGATATTTTCTCATGAGTATTGAATGAAAAATGGTTTGTTCGTGTCCGTTCAGTCCTGAACAATGACTTCAGCAAACGGGATCAGGATGAACACGCTTGATTCCAAAAGCTACAGCGTGCTTCAGGATAATTAAAAGAACGGCGTTTTCGTTGAGGATCGACCGATGATTCAGATGACCGATACCCGGCTGGCTAGCAAACAGACCGCATTCGAAGAAATACCTTTTATCGATATCGCACCCTTACTCGAAGGGAGCGACCCGCTGACAGTTGCTCGCCAGATTGGCGAGACGTGCGAGAAAGTTGGTTTTTTCTATATTAGGAATCATGGAGTATCTCGCGCCTTGATCGACGCGATGTATGCGCAAACGAAAAACTTCTTCGCCATGCCGTTTAATCAAAAGAATAAACTGAACGTGGTCAATTCAGGTCCCACGCTGCGCGGTTACATACCCATGTACGCGGAAAACGTCGATCCGGAAAATACCCGTGATTTCAAGGAGTGCTTCGACTACGGCGCGCACGATGAGCAAGTGTCTCCTTTTTTCGGGGCAAACCTGATGCCGACCGAGCTTCCGAAATTTTCGGGTGTCTGTGACGCCTACCATAAAGCGATGCTTGAGCTGGCCCGTAAGCTCATCAGCGCCATTGCGCTGAGCCTGGATCTGCCAGCGAACTACTTTGAAAAACTGCAACGCAAACCGATCACCATCCAGCGCTTGTTGCACTACCCCTCGCAGAGTGGCGAGATTTCACAAAAGGAAATCGGGATCGGAGCGCACACGGACTATGGTTTCCTGACGATCCTTTTCCAGGACAAGGTTGGTGGCTTGCAAGTCCGCAATCGCGCGGGTGAATGGGTCAGCGCGCCACCGGTGGAAGATACGTTCATCGTCAACATCGGTGACCTGGTGCAAACCCTGACGAATGATCGCTATACCTCGACTATGCACCGCGTCATCAATACCAGCGGTGTTGAACGGTATTCCATTCCATTCTTCATTGACTTGGACTTCGACGCGACGGTCGAGACCGTGGCGACGTGCATCAGCGTCAGCAACCCGGCCAAATATGCGCCCTACACCTGCGGCCAACACAAATACAGTCGCTTTGTCGCCAGCTACACCCACCTGCAGGAGGCGTTCGAAGCCGTCTGACGGATGAAGGCGCGGTGCAGAACCCGGTCACCGTCTACAGGGAGACGGTGACTGTCCGGGAGGCGTTGGGGTTACCCATAGGTATTTGACGAAGCGCGTTCATCACGCGGTGTCACACCGAAATAGCCACGATAGCTTCTGGTGAAGTGCGCACTTGAACCAAAGCCGCAGAGCGCGCCTATTTTCAGGACGGGTGATGAGGTCTGCTTCAACAACTGTTGTGCCCGGACTAACCGCAGCTTGAGGTAATAGCGCGACGGCGAGATGTCCAGATACTTATGAAACAGCCTCTCCAGTTGTCGACGTGAAATACCGACCTTGAATGCCAACGCGTTGAGCTCCAGGGGGACATCCAGATTGGCCTCCATCAACACGATAGCCGCTTGTAGCCTGGGTTGATTTGCGCCGAGTGTATGCTTGAGCGGTATCCGTTGGTGATCCTGATCATCGCGCATGCGTTCGTACATGAACATATCGCAGATCGCCGCTGCCAACTCACGACCGTGCTCGCGCCTGATCAAGTGCAACATCATGTCCATCGGTGCCGTGCCGCCGGCAGAGGTCAGGTGATTCGTACCGGCGGAGAACAGGTGTGAAGTGATGTCCGCTCCAGGAAACGCTTCGCGCATTTGCGCCAGGCATTGCCAATGGACGCTGCACTTATGCCTGTCCAGCAGGCCGGCCTTGCCCAGGGCCCAGCTTCCTGTGCAGATAGCACCCAGTTGCAGGCCCAGGTCGGCTTGGTGCTGCAACCAACGCATATGTTCATGGCTCACGCAGTCCTGCACATTCATCCCGCCACACACGATCACGGTATTCAACGCCGAGGCCTGTTCCATTTTGGCGTCGGGCGTTATGTACAAGCCGGCACTGGCACGCACCGGTTTTGCGTTCTTGCCCAGGGTGAACCATCGATATAGCTCTCTGCCGGATAGCTGATTTGCCATGCGCAAGGGTTCTATTGCCGATGCCAGGGAGATGAAGGTGAAGTCATCCAGTAGAAGGAATCCGACGGATCGTGGGGCAGGGGGCTGCGAAGTGGACACTGTGTTGCGCTCCTTTTGGATGTTGCGTACCCGTGCAGCTCTCATAGTTCGTGGCGACGTTCCCTCGACGGTGGATAACCAAAAAAAGAGCTGTAGCATTTACTGAAGTGAGGTGTTGAAACAAAGCCGCAGGCGATTGAGACATCGATGATCGTCAGGCTTGAGTTCTGTATCAGGCGCTGGGCGCCTTTAAGTCGTAATTCCAAGTAGTAGCGCTGTGGAGGGACCCCCAATTGCTCCTGGAAAAGACGTTGCACCTGACGTCTTGATAATTGAACGCACTCGGCGAGTTGATCCGGGCTTAACGGCTCCTCCAAGTTACACTCCATCAACGTGATCAGTTCTCGTAGCGGGGCGCTGACCTTGCCATCTTGAACCTGAACTGAAGTACGGAACCTGGACTGGTCGTGATCCAACAGGTCAAAAACTGCGTTCGCGACGTTCTGATCAAGCGCTTTATAAAGCCACTTCATCATCATTTGAAAAGCCCCTGCGGGGCTCGCCGCCGTGAGCCGGTCTCGATCAAATACCACGGCGTCCAACGTGACGTTCGTGTTAGGCGAAAACTCGGATAAAGCGATCCGTTGTTCTGCGTGAATGGCACAGCGGTAGCCATCCAGCAATCCGGCTTTGCCCAGATACCAGGCGCCATTCCATAGCCCGCCGAGCGCGATGGGCATGCTGGCGAGTTTGTTCAATAGCTTCACCAACGCCTCAGGCACGACTCTAGGCGTGCGTAACCCTCCGCAGACAATCATCAGATCCAGGGCGGCGATTCTGATGTCGGTCAGGGGGGTATCCGGTCTGATGGGGATGGCCAGGTCGCTCATGACTTCGGAGTCGTTGCGACTGAATGTATGCACTTTTATCGCCCCAGGCTGGATGAGGTTTGCGGTCACCAGCACGTCCAGGCATTGCGTGAAACACGTCAGGGAGAAGTTCTCAAGCAAGAGAAAACCTATGCTTGATGTTTTATGACCCTCGATTAACTGGTTCATCAATCAAGCTTCATATCTGTAGAAAGCTGTTATCGAAGGGGTAATGCGTCAGCAACTCATAGCCGGTTTCAGTGACCAATAATTGGTTCTCCAGCTTGATGCCATCGCGGCCACCCACTTCACCCACGTACGCTTCGACACACAGGGCCATGCCTGCTTGCAGCTCTCCCTCGTATCCGTAGGATTCCAGGTCCTCCGGGTAGCGGATACTGGGGTACTCGTCGCACAGGCCCACGCCATGAAACAGCACGCCGTACCGCTGGGCGCGGTAGGACTCTGGCAGTCGATGCGCCTTGGCGGTGAGTTCCGTGAAGCGCACGCCTGGCTTGACCAGCTCGCTGTTATGGGTGATATGGTCATGGGCAATTCGATACAGGCGCTTCTGTTCGGCCGTAGGTTCCAGCCCCCCGCAAATCCAGCTGCGGGACATGTCCACGCACATGCCGTAGGTGCCGATCAGATCCGTGTCGAACGACAACAGGTCGCCGTCGCTCAACACCCGTGGTCCAGACTCCTGGAACCAGGGGTTGGTGCGAGGACCGGAACTGAGGATTCGCGTCTCGATCCATTCGCCGCCGCGGCGGATGTTGCCGGCATGCAGTGCGGCCCAGACATCATTTTCGGTCACGCCGGCGCGCATTGCCTGGTGCATTTCAGTCACTGAGGCTTCGCACGAGGCCACCGCACAGCGCATTGCCTTGATCTCGTCAGGGCCCTTGATCATGCGGGCGAATTCGGTCACTTCCTGGCCGCTGTGCATTTCGATAGCCAAGGCATCCAATGCGCGCACACCAGCGACTTCGATTCGATCCACCGCCAGCCGGCGGTTGGCGCCGGCGTGTAGGCGCAGCAACTCGTCGATTTGCGCGGCGAAATGCCTGGCGTGTCGATCCGTATGCTCGCCGGTCTCGAAAAAGAAAAAAGACGCGCCGCTGCGTAATTCCGTCACCAGCGGCAAGTGAGCAGAAAGGTGATCGCAGCCATGGAAGTCCCACAGAACAACATGCCCACTGGCGGCGACGAAGCATGCCCGTGCGGGGTTATGGGTCGTCCATAATTGCATGTTGGTGGTATCGGTCGCGTAGCGGATATTCAGTGGATCGAATAACAGAATGCCGCCCAGGTCACGGGCGACCAACTGATCCACGAGTCGTTGCAATCGGTACGTACGCAGGGTGGGCAAATGGGGCGGCTCCAGGCCCAAACGCTCCCACTCCGCAAAAGCCAGGAGAGTGGGGCCTATTTCGACACGGTCGTTGTCATTGACCGAGCCATCTTTTTTTAATGCAGTTGCACGCTGCCTGGTCGGGTCGATGCGCCGAGCATTGTCTGGAATCGAAAAAGGTGAGGTTGTCATGGTGGCGTCCAGTTTCAATCTGCTGAAAGGCTCTGCGCGACCAAGCGACTATCGAGCCGGGGGACTTGATAACCCGATCACCGCTTGCGTGGAGCGGTGATCGGTGTGCTGAACGCTGTCAATACAGCACGTGTTCGATCAGGTTACGAAGCATCGATCCAGATGGTTTTCAGCTCGGTGTACTGATCGTGTGCCCAGACGGATTTGTCGCGACCACCAAAGCCAGACTCTTTGTAGCCGCCGAACGGCGTGGAGGCGTCGCCTTCACCGAAACAGTTGACCGTGACCACGCCCGCACGAATCTCCCGCGACAGGCGCAAGGCATTGCGCAGGCTGCCGGTATAGGCGGATGCCGCCAGGCCGTAGACCGTGTCGTTGGCCAGTTCAATGGCCTCGTCGAGGGTACTGAAGCTGGTGACGCTCAGTACCGGCCCGAAGATCTCCTCGATAAACAGGCGACTATCACGTTCGACTCCGTCGATGATCGTCGGCTGTACGAACACGCCGGACTCGGTCTCTCCACCTTGCATCACATTGAGTTTCTGCTCGGCGGCATAGTCCAGATAAGAACGCACCTTTTCGAAATGCGTTTTGCTGATCATCGCACCGAGGCGATTTTCAGGATCCAGTGGGTCACCCATTTTCCAATCGCGCAGATGCTTGCTGATCAGTTGCAGCAGCTCATCCTTGACGTCTTTATGGACGATCAGCCGTGAGGACGCCGAGCAGTTCTCGCCCATGTTCCAGAAAGCGCCGGCCGTCACATACTGGGCAACCTGATCAAGGTCTTCGCAGTCATTCATCACCACGGCGGGGTTTTTACCGCCCAGTTCCAGCACCACGCGCTTGAGGTTCGACTCGGACGCGTACTTGAGAAACAACCGGCCCGTGTCGGTAGAACCGGTGAAGCTGACCATCGCCACATCCATGTGCCGGCCGATTGCCTCACCCGCTTCCCGGCCACCGCCAGGGGTAATATTGAATACGCCTGCCGGAATACCGGCCTGATGTGCCAGTTCGGCAACGCGCAGCGCGGTCAGGGTGGTTTCCTTGGCCGGTTTGACCACGATGGAACAGCCAGCGGCCAAGGAGGGACCAATCTTCCAGGCCAGCATCAACAATGGGAAGTTCCAAGGCAGAACCAGTCCGACGACGCCGATCGCTTCGCGTACCACCATGGTTACCGCACCGTGGCCGGTCGGCGCGGTGCTGTCGTACACCTTGTCGATCAACTCCGCATGCCAGCGCAGGGTATGGATCGTGTCGGGCACATCGACGTTCTGGCATTCGCTGACAGGCTTGCCACTGTCCAGGCTTTCCAGCACGGCGAGTTCGTGGGCGTTGTCTTCCAGCAATTGGGCGAAACGCAGGAGTACCTGTTTGCGTGCGCCGGGTGACAGCTTATGCCAGCGACCATCCTCGAACGCTTGCTTGGCGGCAGCCACGGCAACGTCGACGTCACGGGTATCGCACGCCGCTATCTCGGCAAGCGTTTCACCCGTGGCAGGGTTCGTCGTGATGAAGGTTTTTCCAGAGAGGGCATCGCGGAACTCGCCGTTGATGAACGCCTGGGTAGGAAACTTCAACTGGGCGGCGATGGCCGCGTACTGTTCTTTGGTCAGTAGATCAGCCATTTCAGGCACCTCCAGTGATCTGCGCAATGTTGCGCTTGAGCTCGGTGATGACGCCTTGCAGCGCCTGCTTTTCATCAGGGTCCAGGCCGTGCAGAGGGGCGCGCAGGCCACCGGTGCGCAAGCCGTTCAGTTCACACCCGTACTTGATGGACTGGACAAACTTTCCGCCTTCCAGAAAGTCCATCAGCGGCATCATCGCCGTCATGATGCGGCGGCCTTTGTCGAAGTTTTTTTCGACAACACAGGCCTCGTACAGCGCGACGTGCTCGCGGGGGATGAAGTTGGAACCGGCACACACCCAACTGCGGGCGCCCCATGCGAAAAATTCCAGGGCTTGATCGTCCCAGCCGCAAGACAGGGCGATGTGCGGGTATTTGCAGGCCAAACGGTGCATCTGAGCCATGTCGCCGGAGCTTTCCTTGATGGCAACGATGTTTTTCACATCGCGGACTTCGTCAAAGAATTCCTCGCCCATGCTCACGCTCATCCGACCTGGATAGTTGTAAAGCATGATGGGGAGAGCGGCGGCGCGGTCCACCGCCTTGACATGCAGTGCGATCTCTTTTTGCGTCGGCAGTGCGTAGGGCGGCGAGCCAACCAACAGCGCGTCGGCCTTGATGGCTTTCGCCGCTTCGGCGTAGGCGACCGAGTCTTCAGTGCGGATGGCGCCGGTACCCACGATCAGCGGTAGACGACCGCGCAGCACGTCCTTGGCCTGGGCGGCCAGGTCGAAACGCTCCTGAGCGGTGTGGGCATAATATTCGCCGGTTGAGCCACCGATAATGATGCCGTGCACCTTGGAGTCGACCAGATACTCCAGGACTTCGGCGAAGGCTGTCTTATCGATACTGCCGTCAGAGGTCAGTGGAGTAACGGCCGGTGTGTAAATGCCTTCAAATTTCATTAATCTCGCTCCAGTTAATGTCACTGCCTATCAAGCGGCGCTGGCTCGATAGAGTCAGCGCAGCCAGTTTTTCAACCAAGGGAGACCACGTGCTGAAGATCGAGCAAGTGGTCTTCAACTTCTTCAAGTTTGTCGGGGCGGGTCAACTTTCTTTACCGGCTCGGTACTGCCCCCAGCGCAAACTTATATTGACGCCTGCTGAAACCAGTGGGGCGGGTGGGTTAGGAGATGGGCCTGGTGATTTCAAGACGAAATCGATGAGTTCAGAGTGTTCCCCAGCCAGCCAATCCGCCAAGAGTTTGCCGGTGGCGGTGCCGCGGGTAACACCTAGCCCATTGCAGCACAGTGCCCCATAGACATTGGGCGACAGCTCGCCGAAATAACCCATATGGTTACGTGAAAGAGCCAGTGCGCCTCCCCAGGTATATTCGAACGTCATCTCAGGCAACATGGGAAAGCGTTGCTCGAAAGATGCCTGATGCCTGGCGACAAAGCGTTTCAGATATTTTGAATCGCTGCGGCCGTCGGGGTTAAAGCTGAAACTGTTACGGATCAAAAGACGGTTGTCCGGTGTACGACGTACCGTGGTACCGAATGGATCCGCAGGAATGACACCCCAATAAGGCCGGCCGCCGAGGCGAGCCTGCTCTTGTTCGGTCATGGGGCGGGTCAGGCTGGCATAGGTGAACACCGGTAGCATTCGCCCTTTCAGGAAGCCGAAACTCATGCCAAAGGCATTATTGGTCAGGATCAGTTTGTCGGCGGTGATTGAACCCGCGGCGTGCTTGAGCACCGTCTTCGTGCCGTACTCCACATGAGTGATCGCGGTGTTTTCATACAGCGTCACATTATTGGGGAGGCTGTCGGCCAAACCTTTGACCAGCGCCGAAGGCTGAAGCAAGGAAGTCCCTGGTGTAAATAACGCCTTGCGGTAGAAATGCGTGCCGATATGTTCGGGCAGTTCGCCAGCCTCGATCATCTGGTAGGGCTGATCCAGTTTATCGAGTCCGCGACGGTAGGCCTCCAGGACGGCGATGCCTCTTGGTTCAACGGCTGCCTGATATTTGCCGCAATGCTTCATTTGGCAATCGATGTTGTGGCGTTCAACCAACTCTTTTAAATAACCCAGGCCACTCAGATTAAGTTTCAGTGTGGTTTTCGCCGTGGCGATATCGCCTATGTAATCCTCCGCGGCGATGTCATGCGGCAAATCGATAGCGAACCCGGCATTGCGACCGGAAGTGCCAAAGCCCACTTCCTGAGCGTCGATCAACAGGATGGAATCGTCGGGGAAATGAGCCGCTAGCTGACGGGCGGCGGCAAGCCCTGTAAAGCCAGCACCGACAATCACCCAGCGTGCGCTGCTATGGCCTTGATGGGCGGGCTTGATCTGGCGCCCCTTGCTCAAGTGGTACCACCCGCAAGATGGATCATCGGCAGGTAACGAAGATACTTTTAACATTTCAAGATCCTGTTCATTCAACCGATCCGACGTCAGTCATGCAAAAAAGGGTGCTTGGTCATTTCACGTGTGCTGAGAATCCAACGGACGTAAATGTTAAGTCTTTGCAGTTTCAATTAACGATGTGATCAGGCGGTATCGAAGTGCGTTTGCATTGCTTGGGGTATCGAATCTATCGGCTTACATCGAACGGAAAACCATTAAAGGACGGGGCAGTCATCGACTTGCCCCACCTTGGTACGGCTATTAATTATTAGCTTGTGTCGCCGCAGCGCGAGCTGTTTGCAACCATGCATCAAATTGCTGCCGATGGGCTGCTACCCACTCCTTGGCGTGACGGCGGATATCTGCGGGTTTTTTCTCGCCCTGTTGCATTTTCAAGTTCTGGGCACTTTCGTCAGCCGTGGTGATTTGCATCACCGAAAGGAACTTCAAGGCCGCCGGATTCTTCTCGGCGAAGTCTTTATTCAACACGGCCTCGACCTTATCTACCGCAAAGCCGAGATTCTTGCCCTTGTACATCGTGTCGACATCATTCTTGCCGTCAGGCAGGTCGGTTTTCGGTACTTCCAGCCATACCACATCCTTGTCTTCTACCAGAACAGTGGCGATCCATTGTGGGACCCAGGTGAAGTAGAGAATCGGTTGCCCTTCCTTGTAACGGGTAATGGTGTCAGCCATCAGTGCGAAATAGGAGCCCTGGTTGACGGTGACTGTTTTATCCAGGTCATAGGCCTTCATGTGGTGGGCGATGATCAGCTCGCAGCCCCATCCAGGATTGCAGCCCGTCAGGTCTGCTTTGCCGTCGCCGTTGGTGTCGAACAGTTTGGCGATTTCCGGTTTCTTCAAGTCAGTGAGGTACTTGATGCCATGGGCTTCAGCGGTCTTCTTGTCGATCAAATAACCTTGGAGCACGCCGGGCATGATGTCGCCCGCCTTGACCATGGTTTTATCGCCCCCGGCCTGCTGGAAGAATTTATCGTGCAGCTTGTCCCACAAGTGCACGGTAAAGTCCGCATCACCGCTACCCAAGGCCATCATCATGACGCCGTACTCGGTCTCCTTGGGCTCCTGCACCTTGTAGCCCAGCTCTCGGAGGCCTTCCATGGCTACTTCGCCACGGAATCGCTCTTCAGCGATAGAGGGGAAGATGGGGGTGACCTTTACACCGTCCCCCGGTTGGTTCGCCGAGGCGTTTGCGCACAGGGACGTAGCCGCAATGGCGAAAGCTGTAGCGCAATTGAGAATGCGACGGGAAAGCTTGAATTCAGACATCTTCACGTACCTTTTTTGGGTTTTTATCTTCAAGTGCGGCAGATCGAATAAGAGGGTTCAAGCGGTCTTGCTTCGCCCCGCAGGCTGTTTTGCGCCGAACAGGCGTAGCAGAAGGCCTACGGGACCGGTGTGATACCAGCGCAGGCTCGGGTCGGCTCCGGTGCGCGCGCCCATGGCTTGGGTCAAGCGGTCAAGGAAGATGGCAAGCAGCACCAAGCCAGTCCCACCGACCGTGGCCAAGCCCATGTCCAGGCGGCCGATGCCGCGCAGGACCATCTGGCCAAGACCGCCCACCGAGATCATCGAAGCGATCACCACCATCGACAGCGACAGCATCAGGGTCTGATTGAGTCCAGCCATAATGGTTGAGGTCGCCAGTGGCAACTGAACCCGGGTCAGCATCTGCCGCGGTGTGCAGCCAAAAGCGCGGGCGGCTTCTATTTTGTCCTCCGGTACCTGGCGAATGCCCAGATTCGTCAGGCGCACCAGAGGGGGAAGGGCGAAGACAATGGTCACAAGGATGCCCGGCACGTTGCCGATGCCGAACAGCATGACGACAGGCACTAGATAAACGAACGCCGGCAGTGTCTGCATGGCATCGAGTACGGGCCGTAGGACCTTTTCCAGATTGTCACTGCGGGCGCAGAGAATCCCCAGTGGGATACCTAGCAGGGCGCAAAAGAATACCGAAGTCAGTACGAGCGCCAGGGTGGTCATCGACTCGGACCAGACACCGATAAGGCCCAGCAGTGTGAGCGTCACAAAGCACAGCAAGGCCATGCGTTTACCGGCTAGTTGCCATCCCAGCAATGAAGACAGGATGATCCCGATGCTGGGTGGAATGCTCTGCAGAATGTATTCGACGCCGTTAAGTACTTGGTCGATCGGCCAGCGGATGGCGCGAAACACATCGCGAAAGTTGTGCACCAGAAAATTGAGGGTGCTTTCCACCCAGTCACCCAATGGAAGGGTGAGGACTTGAAACGGGTCGAGAAAACTGAACTCGGACATTAGGGCTTACCTCTTCATCTTCACCGCTGCGACGTCATGGAGGCCGCAGGTACTTCAGGTCAGGGACGCGCCAGCGTAGATGGGCGCGGCTGTTTAATGGCGGCTCAGCGTTTGCAGTAACTCGCTCTTTGACAGGGTCCCGGTGAGAGCGCCCGAACGGTCGAGTACAGGGACCGGGTAGGGCAGGTTGGCGGCGATCTCCAGTACTTCGTGCAGGGGGGTATCGGTAAAGACAGGCTGCTGTTTGTGCTGGGTGTAATGCGTGTTGCCACCCGCGCCGCTGGTATCGATATCGACCACCCCGAGTAGTTGTCCAAGTTCATCGATCAAGTAACCAAATGGCAGGCCGGCCTTGAAATGTGGCGCTTGGCCATTCGCTTTACGAACCGATTCCGGATTGAGCCTGGCCACGTCGCCTGCCTTGAGAATCCGGGAACTATCGAATCCTTTGAAGAACGTGCGTACATAGTCATTGGCCGGCTGACTGATCAACTCTTGAGGTGTGCCGATCTGTACCACCTGGCCCCCCTCCATGATCGCGATGCGGTGACCGATGCGAACAGCTTCCTCAATGTCGTGGGAAATGAAGATGATGGTTCGCTTTTGCTCGGCTTGCAGGCGAATGAGTTCTCCCTGCATCTCGCTGCGGATAAGCGGGTCCAGAGCGGAAAAGGCTTCGTCCATCAGCAGGATGGTCGGGTCGTTGGCAAGCGCGCGGGCCAGGCCTACGCGTTGCTGCATGCCGCCGGAAAGTTGATGTGGATAACTGTGCTCCTGTCCAGCAAGACCGACTTGGGCGAGGGCTTCCCTGGCGCGGCTATGCCGTTCCTTTTCACCAATGCCGGAAATTTCCAGCCCAAAGGCGGTGTTTTCCAGAACGCTCATGTGCGGCATCAAGGCAAAGGACTGGAACACCATGCCCATCTCTTTACGGCGGACATCAAGAAGGGCTTTATCAGCCAGGCCCGTAATTTCTCGACCATTCAGATAAATACTGCCTGAAGTGGGCTCGATAAGGCGGTTGAACAATCGCACCATCGTGGACTTCCCAGAACCTGAGAGTCCCATGATCACAAATATTTCACCGCGCTTAACAGCAAAGCTGGCGTCAAAAACACCAATAACTTGACCTGTTTTCTCAAAGACTTCTTTTTTGCTTGCCCCGGCGGCGAGCATTTTCATCGCCGTGTCAGGTTGCGCGCCAAATATCTTAAAAACGTTCTTAACAGAAATGATTTCGTCTGGGCTAGTCATCGCGTCCCTCCTTTGCGTGTAACCCTACAAGCGCGCGAAATCGAATTGAGCTCGAGCGTTGGTAATTTAGGCGGGCAGTAATAAAAGATAGATCTGCGCATGACATGTACCTGTTTTTTATTGTTTGCCCTTGGGGTCGGGCTTTTTTTCAATCTATAAGTATCCCGATTTTAAATCCAACAACATTTACAGGGCTTTATGGATAACCTAACGTTATCGAGACGCGCTAAAACGACCGCCTTTGCGCAATCACGACGCTTTTGTATGGCCTGGGCTAGGCTATTGAGTTACGCTCCGCCGCTTTCGCGGATGATAGGAGTGTGAGGGCTTACCATGCTCAGCAGACACGTTGACCCCGATACATTACTGCTTAGAATGCCTTCCCTTCGGGCTGTCAGGGCATTCGTCGCCGCCGCTAAATATGAAAGCTTCACTCGGGCAGCGGAGGCCCTGTGCGTATCGCAAGCCGCGATCAGTCGGCAGATTCGAGAGCTTGAAGACTCGTTGGGCGCTCAACTGTTCATGCGTGCCGGGCGCACGGTAGAACTAACCGCCGAGGGAAAGATATTTTTTGAGGCGGCGCAACTGTCGTTCGTTAATATCGCACAAGCGGCTGAAAGGATTCGTACCGCTCCGACGCAGAAGCATATCCTGACTGTTTGTTGCTCACCCGCATTCTCTGCATTATGGCTGTCCGAGTATCTTCCAGAGTTTCGGGCGACTAACCCGGATATTGAATTCAATCTGATTACCACTCAGAACTTTGTGAATATGGAACCTGGCATAGAGCCGGACATCATCATCTCAAAGATTCGCAAGGTGGGGGATGGGTATAAGAGTTATCAGTTGTGCCACGATATTATTTATCCTGTTTGCTCCCCAGCGTTTTTGGACGCACATCCCGAACTGAACTCGCTTGAAGGGGTGCGCGATTCTTCGCTACTTAATCTAAGCCCCTATGGACGGTCGGGTGTGGCTGAACATGTGGACTGGGGGGTGTGGCTGGCTTTTCTGAACGTTGATATTGATGAGCGTCCTGCCGACTGTCCGCCTATTTTTCATGCGAATGATTACAACCTGATCATGAACATGGTCTTGACCCATCAAGGCGTTGCGCTGGGCTGGAACCAGCTTGTCGGGGCAATGGTCGAGAGAGGGCAGCTCGTTCGCCCTGTCGAGCATCAGGTGACGCTTCGAAACAGTCTTCATTATGTAGCCTGCAATGAAAGGACTGAATACGAAGATGCCTGTCGGCGAGTCCGGGACTGGATTCTTTCTAAGTTTTCCAGATGGAGCATATGAGTTTTTTTTCATTTAAATCTTCTCGGTCGGTACAGCGATTGTAAGTAAAGTCTTGCCTGGAATCGGTGGGTCATAACGCTAAGTTATCAGTTGAACGACGAAAATGTAGTTTTGCCGACAGGATAGGCTGTCGTACCCTTTGTGTTAAATATGGCTAAAACATGCGTATTCAGCGGTTGCGTTGGGCAATGCTCCGCGTAGGACCCGTTGGGCCATGACACCGTTTTCTGGGCGTACTTACCATTAACCGTCAGGTTGATGCGTAGAGGATAATAATGAATATCAAAGCATCCGTGATCGACCTGATTCAAAAGCGTAAGGCGCGCCACGCGCTTCCCCGTGAGCTGTATATTGAACCTGAGGTTTTTCGTCAGGATCTTGAGCAGATTTGGCACAAGGATTGGATTTTTGCCGGGCATACCTTTGAGCTTGAAAAGCCCGGGCAATACTTGACGTTGCAGATTGGTGACTATCCAGTTTTAATCATCAGGGATAAAAGTGGTCAGGTCCGTGCTTTTCACAATGCTTGTCGTCATCGTGGCTCTAAAGTTTGTGAGCACGCCCAAGGCAAAGTTGCGAAGCTGGTTTGTCCTTATCATAAATGGACTTTCGAGCTGGACGGCAGTCTTTTGTTTGCCGGTAATATGGGGGCCGATTTCGACAGGTCTCAATACAACCTGAAACCCGTTCATTGTGAAATTGTCCATACGTACATTTATGTATGCGTCGCTGACGAGGCGCCTGAGTTCGAAAGTTTCAGGCATTCTGTAAGTCCTTTCATCGCCCCCCATTTCCTGGATCACTGCAAGGTTGCTTTCGAGTCCAACCTCGTGGAAAAGGGTAACTGGAAACTCGTATTTGAAAACAATCGCGAATGCTTCCATTGTGACGGTACGCATCCCGAATTGATGAATTCTTTTGTCGAGAATCTTTCGGTGGCCGGGGTGGGGGGCGAAGATGATCCTGAATTGACCGCGCACTGGAATCGCTGCGAAATCGCGGGCATGCCCAGCAAGCTTGTCATGGACCCGAATGGCCGTTTTCGTATGACACGCATTCCACTTTCCGCGGGCGCCGTGAGTTACACAATGGATGGTAAACCTGCTGTTACGGGGCGCCTGGATAAAAGCGGCGAGCCGGATATTGGCGCCTTGCTCTACTTTAATTACCCGTCTACCTGGAACCACTTTCTCGGCGATCACGCATTGAGCTTCCGGGTACTCCCGATCGGGCCTGGCGAAACGCTTGTGACGACCAAATGGCTTGTGCCCAGTACCGCCGTTGAAGGTGTTGACTACGAGATTGACCGGCTGACCAAGGTTTGGCTTGCCACCAACGATCAAGACCGTCGTTTGGTGGAAGGTACGCAGGCAGGTGTGACCTCACCGACTTACGAGCCGGGACCCTTCTCGGACATCGCGGAAAATGGCGTATGCCAGTTTGACGATTGGTACTGCGAAACCATGCTGACGCGCCTCCAGGCCCAGATTCCACTTAAATCGGTGGATTGATTTCCTTGCAACGATGGCCGGCGCTTTCGGCGTTGGTCATCGCTACTACGGCGTGCAAACAGCCCGGGAAGGGCGGTTGGTGCGTCCGCTGGAGAAGAACAAGAAAGGGCTCGATTCAATGTCCGCATTCGCTTTTTCCGGTCTCAACCTGGCCGTGACCACGCCGTTCGATGCCCAAGGCAGGATCGACTATCCACGCTTCGAGACGTTGCTCGAGCGCTATCTGACTGCTGGCGTAGAGGGTTTTGTCCTGAGCTCAGGGACAGGCATGCATGTCTACCTGAGCCAGGAAGAGTCCAGGCAACTGGTGGCCTTTGGCACTCAGGTTATCAAGGGGCGCGCTCGCGTCATCGTGCAAACGTCTGCCTTATTGGCGGATGAAGTGGTGCAGCGCACCCGCCATGCCGCCGAATGTGGCGCCGATGGCGTCATGGTATTGCCACCGTTTTTCGAAGGTCCAACCGACGACCAGAGCATCATCGATTTCTACGCCACGGTGTCCGAAGCCGGGTTGCCAATCATCGGCTACAACGTGCCTCAGGCGGTGGGGGTAGAAGTGACTCCTTCGCTGCTTCGCCAGTTGAGCGAGATTCCGAACTTCGTATCGGTCAAAGACAGCAGCGGCGATCTGGCCGCGCAGGCGTCGCTGATCCGCACGGGCCTGCCGACAATGAACGGCGCCGACCCACTGGTGCCGTACGCGCTCTTTGCCGGTGCGGCGGGCCTGATCTGGGGCGGGGCGAACATGGCGCCGCGTTCTTGTGTGGCGGTAGTGAAGGCCGCCATTGAGCAGGATTGGGCACGTGCCCGGGAAATCTGGCGGGCGATCGAGCCGGTGATGTCATTGATCTGGCAGGGTGATTACGTGCAATCGGTTTACGCCGGTGCCGATATCACCGGCTATGGCGCGGGTAACCCTCGCCGACCGTTGGCGCGTCTGCCTGCTGAGAAGATCGCCGTGCTAAAGGCCGCCCTTGAGCCTTTGATCGCTCTCGAAAGCCGACTTACGTGTGCGTGAGTGGCGTGCCGGGCGTGAATGATGTCGTCGTGAAGGGCAGAATCACACTCGAAATGGGGGATATATGAGCAATCAGCTGGAAAGCGCCATGCGTCACTACGAGGTTCCCAGGCCTCAACTTGGAATCATCTTGTGCCTGTTGTCGATGCTGATCTTTGCGAGCCAGGACGGGATCACCAAGGTGCTGGTCAAGGATCTGCCCATCGCGCAACTCGTCATGGTGCGCTATTGGGTATTCCTGGCCTTTGCTGTCGGTTACAGCGTTTACCAAGGTAGCTTGCGAACCGCATGTCGAAGCCAGCATCCCTTTCTGCAGGTCATCCGTGCGCTGATCGGCGTCGGTGAAATCGCTCTGTTTGGAATAGGGCTGCGCTACCTGGGCCTGGCTGAGATGCATGCCCTATACGCCGTGTTTCCCTTGATGACCCTGGCTTTGGCTGGTGCATTTTTGGGTGAGTACGTTGGAGTTCGCCGATGGATTGCCGCCGCTGTCGGTTTCCTGGGCACGGTGGTCATCCTTCGACCGGGCACCGGTGTTTTTGAACTGGCGGCGCTTATCCCATTGTTGTCGGCCCTGGGGTTCGCTGTTTTCAGCGTGCTGACCCGACGCATCAGTCAAGGTGATTCGTTTGCCACGAACATGCTCTACATGGGGTTCTTTGGCGCGATAGCCATCACCTTGCTAGGTCTTGCGGGCTGGGTGTCTCCAAGCCCGGAGCAATGGGCCCTGATCGGGGTCCTTTCGATCACAGGCGTAGTGGCCCAGCTTTTACTTATCCAAGCGCTCAGGTACGCAACAGCGGCTACGCTCCAGCCTTTCAACTACACGCTTCTGGTGTTTGCCACGTTGATAGGCCTGTTTGTGTTTGGCGAGCTTCCCGACGCATGGACAGTGGTGGGAGCATGCATGGTGATTGCCGGTGGGCTGTATGCGATCAAGGTGAAAGGTTAGGCCTCTTATTCGCTATAGGCATAAGCATAATAGAATATATTCCTTGGTCGTATTAGCCATCGTGCTAGATTGTTCCTACCGGACAACCGGATATGTTCAATCCCATTTTATGGTACGACTATGTCCGGCGCCCGAATCTTCCAAATCAGCCTTGAGGCTCTGTCCTGTGACCGAACCCAAGGAGCGATTTCTCACTCCGGCAATATCCGCCTTAGTTCTGCCTCCATTACCGTTCCATTCGTGACCGGTAAACCGCTCCCGTGTCAGGCCAACAGCGAAGCCTGCAGTGCAATCAGCGAAGGCTTGGCATTTCTTCTCTACGCCATGTGAATCGTCGCTGTTGGGCACTTCCATACCATTAGTCTAGCCAGCCATCTTCAGGTAATGCCGGTCCTGCGGGCCGCAACTTGATGCGTGAGCGAATGGGCGCCTGTTCAAAGCAATATCTACGCGATTTACAACAATGCCAAATTATTTGGATGAAGCTCATCGAGCTGAAATCGTTAAGCTGAACACGACATTCACCAGTCAAACGGAATGGCCAACCTGGCTTTTGTTGGTCGGATTCTACCTGGCCTGGGCTTTCGTTGTTTTTTATGGGGACGCGCTGGGCGAAGTATTCACCATCGTCTTGTTGATTCCGCTGGTCGTGCTCTGGATGTCGATTCAGCATGAGCTTATCCACGGTCATCCAACGCGCTGGCCAGCCATAAATAAAGCCCTGGGATATCTGCCGTTCGCCGTATGGTATCCCTACGATATTTACAGGGACACGCACCTGGCGCATCACAACGACGAGGTGCTGACGGTGCCTGGTCAAGATCCAGAAAGTCGTTATGTCACAAGTGCCTTTTGGTTGCGCTCACCTGGTTATACGAGGGTGTTGCTATGGGTAAATAAGACCTTGGGCGGGCGATTGATCATCGGCGCTCCGCTGGCAGTCATTTCACTTGTGGAAGCCGAGATAAAGGGGCTGTTTCATACTGGACGAAGCCATTGGCGGATGTGGGCTACGCATCTATCAAGTGTTGCCGTGTTGCTGGGACTGGTTGAGCAATACAGCGCCATCAGCGCGATCCAGTACATCTTCTTTGTTTCGCTTCCAGCGTTATCCATTGCAATGATCAGGTCGTTTTACGAGCATCGGCCGTCAGCGCTTCCAGAACACCGCACGGTTATCAATGAATCGTCAGGGCTATTGAGTTGGCTTTTTCTGAATCTCAACCTTCATCTGGTTCATCACGATCTTCCCGGTCTGCCCTGGTTTTACTTGCCACAGGTGTATAGGGCCAGGCGTGAACAATGGATAGCTCGAAACAATGGCTACGTCATTCATGGCTATTTCCAGTTATTGCATAGACATCTGCTCAGTCCAGTGGATTGTCCGCGCCATCCTGCCGAGCAATAAAAAATGAAAGCTAATCTAGGCGTTGGAAAATGATACGTTTTGAAGCCGTCAAGAAAACTCATAAGGGCAGCCCGCGAATGGCCGTGAGCGATTTGACGCTTCATGTCCGGGAGGGTGAGATCTGCGTGTTTGTCGGGCCAAGCGGTTGCGGCAAGACCACCATTTTGCGAATGATCAATAGGCTCGATACCCAGGACAGTGGCCGCATCTGTGTAAATGGGGTTGCGACCGACGAGCTTGACGTCGTTACGTTACGCCGTGGCATTGGTTTCATGATGCAAAGCTCGGCTTTATTTCCTCACCAGACCGTTGCAGAAAATATCGGCGCTGTACCGCGGCTCTTGGGCTGGGGTAAGTCTAAAATCCGCCAGCGCGTGAGCGAGCTCATTTCCCTGGTCGGACTTCAGCCGGAGTTTCTTGACCGATACCCGAATCAGCTGTCGGGCGGGCAGCAAAGCCGTGTCGCCCTGGCGAGGGCTTTGGCCTCGGACCCACCGGTTGTATTGATGGACGAACCCTTTGCCGCGCTTGATCCGGTGATACGCGAGCGATTGCAGGATGAACTGGTTGCGCTCCAGCGGCGTTTGCACAAGACCATCATTCTGGTAACGCATGACATGGAGGAGGCGATCAAGGTCGGCGACCGGATTGCAATATTTGAGGGGGAAGGGAGGCTTGTTCAGTTCGACACTCCTCACAATATCCTGGCCCATCCTGCTAGCGATTTCGTGAGGGGGTTTATTGGGAAAGACCCTTTATTGAAAAGACTTACGCTGATGAAAGTCGCCGATCTTCCGGCGGAAATTGACGGTGAATCCACTGTACCCGCTCCAGAGCTGGCAACCGTTACGATAAATGACTCATTGCATCACGCATTGGTGAAAATCCTCAGTGCCCCAACCGGTGTTGTAGTGCGGGTGGATGAGGCAGGAGGTTACGAAGGTTGCATCTCGATCGAGTCCCTTTATAACGCCTTGAGCGGATCCCGACCTGGAAGCCTGCAATGATGGATGGGGCGTGGATTGTTGATAATTGGCAAGCGATTGTTCAGTTGTTATTGGATCACATTCAGTTGGTCACACTGGGCCTGTGTATAGGCATGCTGGTGGCGGGCGCAATGGTGTTTTTGACACTGTGGAAGCCTGTCTTGGCTCGGCCCATGATTTATGTCAGCGGAATACTGTTCACCATTCCTTCCCTGGCACTGTTTATTTTGATAATGCCTTTTACCGGTTTGTCCAAGACCACATCGGTTATTGGCCTGAGTCTGTATTCCTTGCTGATTATTCTACAAAACACCTTGGCGGGACTTGCCAGTAACCCCCCGGACGTCCTGGAGGAAGCCCGCGCGCTAGGGTATACGCGCATGCAGAGGTTTCTGGGTGTTGAACTTCCACTGGCCTTGCCTTCGTTATTGGCAGGGCTACGAACGACATCAGTTACCTTGGTCGGGTTGGTGACTGTTACTGCGTTAATTGGTCAAGGTGGGTTGGGCCAGCTGTTCATTACCGGGTTGGCGCAAAGTTTCACTACACCTGTAGTGGTCAGCTTGGTCCTGACGGTGATGTTGGCGCTGTGTTTTGATTTTCTGTTTTATTCAATCAATAAATGGCTGGTCCCTTGGGTGCGCTAATGAACATGATCGCAAGTGTCTACCATTGGTTTTCTCTTCCTGAAAATTGGTTGGGAGAAAACGGCATACTGACGCGGCTGGCGGAGCATATTTATTACGTATCTTTAAGTATCACTATTGCTTGTGCGATAGCGTTGCCGCTCGGCGTATTCATGGCTAATTACCGCAAGGGCGCAAACCTGGCGATAGGGGTGTTCAATCTTGGCCGCGCATTGCCTTCTCTCGGCATTGTGATACTGGCAATCATGGTCATTGGCTATGAAACCAGCACGGTCATTATCGCGCTGGTTGTCATGAGCATACCGCCGATATTAACCAACACCTATGTCGGTATCGATCAGGTTGATTCGTCGTTGAAAAGTGCGGCCACCTCCATGGGCATGCGTAGATGGCAAACGTTTATTCAACTTGAACTGCCTTTGGCCTTTCCGCTGATTTTTTCCGGTTTCAGATCGGCCCTGGTGCAACTTATTGCAACGGCAACTATCGCCGCCTATGCGGGATTCGGTGGGTTGGGCAGGTTTCTCATCGACGGACTGGGTCGCAACGATACACCGCAAATTATTGGCGGCGCATTGGTGGTGTCGGCCCTTGCGATTGTCAGCGAGTGGCTCTGCTCGACGATAGAAACACTCATGGTTCGAAAATGGCGAACAGGGAATGTTGAACTGAGCGCTACATGATCAGGGCATTTGAAAGTGCCTATTAATTTTGCAGAGGTACAAGTCCAAATGAAAAACAAACAACGTTCGAAGGCTCGCTCAGTGCAATCGGTTTCATTGTTGCTGGGGTTAGGCTTGCTGGTGGGCAGCACGTTTGCCAGTGCTCAGTCCATCACCATAGGCGGGGCCAATTTTTCCGAGCAGACGATTCTCGCAAACATTTATGCGTCAGCCTTGAAAAATGAAGGGATAGAAGTCAAGACCCGGCTCAATCTGGGCAATCGCCAGATCATCGCCAAGGCCTTGGAAAATGGGGATGTCGACGTTGTACCCGAATACATAGGATCACTGCTGAGTTTTTATGATGACAAGACAGCCCTGACCAGCCAAAAGGAGATCGTCAGCGCTTTGCAACAGAAGTTACCGGCGGGCCTGCAGTTGCTTGAGCCTTCCGCGGCGGGCTCTATTACGGCTTGGGCCGTCACTAAAAAGACCGCAGAAAAGTACAACTTGCACACCTTGTCCGACCTGGCGCCTGTCTCAGCTGATTTAACGTTGGGCGGACCACCGGAAGTCGCCACTTCTGCCTTGGGCCTGCCTGGGCTGAAAGCGGTCTACGGCATCAATTTCAAGAGCGTCAAATCCCTGGACATGGGCGGGCCCTTGTCGCGGCTGGCGTTGAATTCAGGCGCTATCGACGTCGCCACCGTCGTCTCCACGCAAGGCATCCTGGCGAAAGACCCCTGGGTTGTGCTCGAGGACGACAAGCATCAACAACCCCTGCAAAACATCACGCCACTGGGGCGCAAGGCACTGCTAACCCCGGAAGTCACCAAGGTGCTCAACGAAGTTTCCGCAAAGCTGACCGATGACGATCTCAAGCAACTCAATCGCCTTGTTGATATCGATCACAAGGATCCGGCAAAAGTCGCGGCGCAGTGGGTCGCCGAAAATACCGTCAAGACGGCCAACTGAACATGAATGCGATGTTGGTGAGGTCGCGGAGGCGTTATGTCCAATAAAAGTATGATCCTGAATCTGTTCTTCTTTAATCCCCAAGGGGACCATCGTTTTTCCTGGCGCCACCCGTTGTCACCGACCCAGGAAATATTGACGCTGGGCTACTACGTAAAACTGGTGCAGGCGGCCGAGGCGGCGAAGTTCGATGCGGTTTTTGTCGCCGATCACGTGGCGGTCTGGGACTCCGTGGCCAGCGGCTTGAGGCACTATGCCAATGCCCGCCTTGAGCCCATTACGCTCTTGTCCGCACTGGCCGCTGTGACCGAGCACATCGGTCTGATGGGCACGGCTTCAACGTCCTATAACGAGCCCTTCAACATCTCGCGGTATTTTGCATCGCTGGACTATCTCAGTTCAGGGCGAGGCAGTTGGAATATCGTGACTTCCTGGCTGGAAGAGGAGGCTTCGAATTTCGGATTGTCAGGCGTGGCGAAACACGGCGATCGTTATCTGCGGGCCGATGAATTCATTCGTGTCGTCAAACAGCTTTGGGACTCATGGGAGGACGGGGCGCTTGAATTCGACAAGGGCACCGGCGATTTTGCCGATCCATCGAAAATCCATCCGATCCATCACAAAGGGACGCATTTCAGCGTGCGAGGGCCGCTTAACGTGCCGCGTCCACCTCAAGGGCATCCGGTCTTGGCCCAGGCGGGGTCTTCTGAAGCGGGCAAGGACCTGGCCGCGGCCCACGCGGACGTGCATTTCTGTTTCATCAATACGGTTGAAGAAGGACTGGCGTACAGGGCCGATTTGAATCGCCGGCTCGAGTTGAAGGGCAGGCATTCCAGTGATCTGAAAATCATTACCGGTGTGCTTCCGGTGGTTCTGGAGGATGAGACTGAGGAGGAGCGACGTCGGCAACTGGAGGACAGTCTCATTATCGATGCCGTGGCGATTGATCTGGTCTCCAGCTACACCCGCCTCGACTTGACGGGGCTCTCGCCGGACGGCCCCCTGCCAGCGTTGCCAGATGAGTCTGAGTTTGATGGCATTCGAACTGAGCTGGCCCTGCTCAAGAAGTACGATCCTTCCTTGTCTATCCGCGAAATAGGGCGCCGCTTGGTCAAGAGCTCCAGTACCTGGCTACTGATCGGAACGGCGGAACATATAGCCGATAAGCTTTCAGCGTTATACGAGTCGAATGCCGTCGATGGCTACAACCTCATGTTCCCGTTTTTGCCGACGGACTTCGAAGCATTCACGCGTGGCGTGGTGCCTTTGCTGCAAGCCAAAGGGATTTTCCGCAAGGAATATGAACCCGGGACGCTAAGGGACCGCTTGGGCTTGAAAAAACCGGCTAACAGCTTCTTGCTGTGATCAGCGCCAAGCGCCGATAACAGTCCTTTAATTGGATTTCATATGACCAGCGATCTCTCCATGTACCTCGCTCCCGCAAGGGTTTTACAGGCACAGGAAGCCTGGCTTCGACGTGTCCTGGCGATTTTGGGCGAGCACCGCGAGCAAGAGCAAATTGTTGAGCCAGCGGCCCATTGGCTTTCCCCGGACCTCTTGTTGTCCCAGACCTGCGGCTATCCGTTAGTCACATCGCTGCGGGGAAGGGTGAGGCTGATCGGGCGCCCAAGCTATGAGCTTGCCCATAGCTCGGGCGGTGACCATTGCAGTTTGCTGCTCTGTAGAGCTGATTCGGCCGTGACTGATCTGGCGGGTTTCCAGGGCAGCCATGGACTGATCAACGCTCAGGATTCCAATTCAGGAATGAATCTATTGCGTCATACACTTGCCGGGATCAGCGACCGTGGTTTTTTCTCAAGACTAACCTTCACCGGATCGCACAGAGAGAGCATGCGAAGGCTGAAAGATGGCGACGGTGATTTGGCTTCTGTCGACAGCGTCACCTACGACTATCTTGCGAGGGATAACAGTGATGAGATCGAAGGCCTGAGAGTCCTGGCGCGAAGTGTGCGCAGTCCCTGCCTGCCCTATGTAACCTCGATTCGGCGAACGCCTGCGGACGCAGACTCAATCAGGAAGGCAATGAATGAAGCCTTGAGCCAACTGCCGGAGGTTTCTCGAACGCTGGCTATCAGGGAAGTGCTGCCAGCCAGTGAGGCGGACTATGAATGTCTGCTGGAATATGAACGCCGTGCGCTCGATTGCGGCTTTTCGTTTGTATCGTCCTGAGTGAGCCATCCCTGGCTCGCCCCTCAAGCAATCTAGAACTTGAACCGTCCCACCAAACCCTTGAGCTGCCCGGAAATATCCGTCAAACGCCCCGAACCGGTTTGCGCCGAGTGGGCGTATTCCTCCACCAGCTGTGCATCGGTATGGATCTGCGCGATGTGCCGGTTGATGTCTTCGGCCACTTGGTGCTGTTCCTCTGCCGCCGTGGCGATCTGAGTGTTCTGGTCGCGAATCGAATCCACCGAGTTGCGGATCTTGTCGAAACTGTCGCGGGCCTGTTGGATGCGTTCCACGCTGGTTTGCGACACCTGCAGGCTGCTTTGCATCTGCTGGGTGACTTCCTGGGTGCGCCGCGCGAGGTTGCCCAGCAGGCTGTCGATCTCGCCCGTGGAGTCGGCGGTACGCCGTGCCAGGGCGCGGACTTCATCGGCTACCACGGCGAACCCGCGACCTTGGTCGCCGGCCCGCGCGGCCTCGATGGCGGCGTTGAGGGCCAGCAGGTTGGTCTGCTCGGCGATGGAACGAATGGTGTCGAGGATGGTGTTGATGTTCTTGCTGTCCTGTTCCAGCGCCTGCATGGTCTGGGTCGACTGCTGCAGGTCCTCGCTCAGTTTCAGCACGCTGCCGGTGGCTTCGCCGATGTGATGCTGGCCGTCATGCACGTCGCGATAACCTTCGTCCGCGCTGGAGGCCGCCTGGCTGCACGAGCGGGCAACTTCGTTGGCAGTGGCGACCATTTCATTGAACGCGGTGCTGACCAGCTCCACGGCCTGGCGCTGGCGCCCGGCGGCGTCGTTCATGTTCTGGGCCACGTGGCTGGTATCGGCTGCGGCGGTTTGCAGGTCGGAAGAGGCGCTGCCGATGCGCTGCATCAGTTGCGCGATCATGCCCAGGAACTGGTTGAACCAGCCTGCCAGGGTGGCGGTTTCGTCCTTGCCTTGTACCGAGAGTTTGCGGGTGAGGTCGCCTTCACCTTCAGCGATTTCCTGCAGACCGTTGGCAACCCCGCGGATCGGCCGCACGATTACGCTGGCGAAACTGGCGCCCACCACGGCGAAGACCACGGCCAGCGCGGCGGCGATGGCGGCGATCAGCCAAGTCAGGCTCGAGGCTTCAGCCATTACTTCGTCGCGCTTGATCAGGCCGATGAAGCGCCAGCCCAACCCTTTGGAGCTGACCACGTTGGCCATGTAGGGCACGCCTTCGATCTCGATCTGGGTCACGCCATCGCTGCTTTTGGCCAGCTCGGCATAGTTGGGGCCCAGGTCGGCCAGCGGCTTGAAGTTGTGCTTGGCATCGGCAGGGTCCACCAGGACGTTGCCGTTGGCTTCCACCAGCATCAGGTAGCCGCTCTCGCCCAACTTGATGTTCTTGACCAGTTCGGTCAGTTGCTTGAGCGACACGTCCAGGCCCACCACGCCCACGACGTTGCCGCTGGCGTCGGCGACGGTGTGTACGGTGCCGATCAGCGACACATCGTCCGGCGCCCAGTAATAGGCATCTGTACGCGCCACGGTGCCTGGTTTGGCCAGGGCGGCCTTGTACCAGGGGCGCACGCGTGGGTCGTAGTTGGTCATCTTGGGGTCGTCAGGCCAACTGGCGTAGCCACCGTCGCTCATCCCCACGGAAAGGTAGGCGGTGGTCGGATGGCTTTTGGCGAATCGGTCGAATACTTCCAGAAGCTGTTGATTGATTTCGGGGAGCGGTGTTTGTGCAGCATCGGCCAGGGAGTAATTTTTCAAACCCTTGGCCGCGATGATCCGTGGATCCTTGGCGATGTATTCGACGTTCTGGCTGATGCCATCGAAGAACTGCTTCATGCCGTTGTCGATCTGACGGATTTCACGACCGCTACTGTCCAGGAAGTTGGCTTTCGCGGCGTCGCGCAGGTTCAGCACGACAAGCACCGCCACCAGGATAACCGGGAGGCAGGCGATGGCCGCGAACGCCCATGTCAGCTTCTGTTTGATATTCATGACTTCTCCCGCGGAATTTTTTAAGTGTTGGAACGGCGGAAACAGCAGTGGTTGGCGTTGCGAGTCTCTGGAAGGGAAAAGCGCCCATGCCTACAGCCAATGTATCGACCAAAGTCGTAGGCACTTGAGGCCGTCCGTTTTGGCGCGGGTCGATCAGTAGAGGGCGTCGGTGCGATTGCACCCGGTTTGACTAGCCTGGAAGATAGCGTGGTTTGCTCTGTCTCTTTGCCTTGTGGTTAACGGCACCCACCTGCAGCAAACCCTCATCGTCTTTAAGGTATTAACGAGGCCCTATGCCAAGCGCATTCGAGAGCGTACTCAAAAACAAGAACATGGCTTATCGACCACTCGGAGCGGCACCCGCCAGCCAGTCGCCGATTCGCGTCGCGTTTATATTGATGGACAACTTCTCGATGATGTCCTTCACCGGTGCGGTGGATGCGCTGGTGACCGCCAACCTGATGAGCGACATGCCCCTCTATGAAGTGCTGACGGTGGGGGTTTCAGGAGGACAGGTGACGAGCGACCTGGGCATTGTCATCTCGACCGACATCGAGCTGGCACAGATGCCGGAAAACCAGGACGTGCTGATCGTTGCCGGCGGCTTTCGGGTGAAGTTGCAAGGCCACCCCTTGCTGCGGCGCAAGCTGCGCGCCAATGCGGCGTCCGGGGCGATACTGGGAGGGCTGTGGAATGGTGTCTTCTTTGTGGCTGATGCCAATCTGCTGGACGGTTTCGAATGCGCTGTCCACCCGGAAAGCCGCGCCATGATGGCGGAGGTGTTTCCCCATGTGAAGGTGTCCAGCCGGGCCTATGTCGTTGATCGGGAGCGGGTCAGTTGCGCAGGTGCCAACAGTTCGCTGCGCATGATGCTCCAGTTGATTCGCCAGACGGGTGGGGCGGCACTGGTGGGCGCCATCGAGGAAATTCTTCGCTGTGATGAGTCGGGCGATGATGCGACGGACTTGCCTCCGGTCTTCGTCGAGACCGACCCGACGCTGCCGGAAAGCCTCAAGCTGGCTTTGGAGCTGATGTGGCAAAACGTAGAAGAGCCTCTGACCATTGATGAGCTGGCGGCGTGCGTCAAGATTTCCAAGCGGCAGTTGGAACGACGGTTCTGCAGTTTTCTCGGTGCCACCCCAACACGCTATTACCTGGAGTTGCGCTTGACACGTGCCCGCCAGCTTATCCAGCAAACCAATCGGTCCGTGACTGAAATCGCCGTGGCGACGGGTTTCGTCAGTTCCCCGCACTTCCAGCGTCGTTTCCGGGATTTCTTTGGTGTGCCGCCTGGCAGTTACCGTTCGAAATCGGAACGCAGACAAACCTTGCGATGAAGCCGTCGCAAAATCAGAGATGAACTTTGTGATGGGCAAAGGGGGCCGTGCAACTTTGCGGGAGCAGGCTGCGGTGTTACGGACAAAAAATCAGCTGTTATCGTCTGTCTGAGTTTCGGTGGGCAGGTCTTCGGTTTGCGGGGTGGCTTGCGATGCGGTCAAGGTCGTCTCCTTGCACAACACCTTTCCGACTTCGTCGGCGATCGAGCCGTCGATGATTCGCCCTTGCATCTGGTCGAACTCGGCTTTCTCCAACCCTGCGAGACTGTTGTACATCCCCATATGCCGCACATTGCGGCTGGCGCAGTCGAGTTCCAGTTTCGTGTAGTTGGTGAAGTAGGTGCCCGTTCTCTGCACGGTGGCCTGGATGGCTGAACCACTATCGACAGACGAGACGATGGAGTACACGGCATCCGAATCATCGTAAATGTATTTGATGTTCTGGACATCCGCAGCCGCACTGCACGCAATCGAGATTAAAGCGAGGGATATAAGGGTTTTCATGCTTTCTTCCGTGAATAAGCAAGTCAGGAGTTGATGGCAAAATGAAATTATTGCCTGGGCTCGTGCATCGGGTCAATTTGCTTTGGGTAGGATCATGACCGCCGGTCAGAAACAAAATCCTTTTGGGAACTTTATAGGCCCCCATGCCTCGTGGCAACAGGCGAGCACATTTCAGGCTGAGAGTGAAGCCAGTCCAAGATGCTTCGCCGCTCCATAGATCAAAGCTTGAATTCGCCAAGTCACCCGACTTTTTTTAGAAGTTTTTCGTCTGAATGGCTTCAATGCTTACGAGTTCAGCACTTTCGAATTGCCCCATGGCGTGAAGTCGAGCGTCAGTGCAACAAGAATGGCCCCTGCGGAAATCAGGAAAAGCAAAGCGTGATGTCCGCCACTGGCATTGAACAGTGCTGAATAGGCAAACCCGGCGACCGCCTGGAAGGTCGCGAATGAAACCGTGGCACGACTCCAGGCGAGTTGTTGGCGATGATGGTTGGGTATCAGTTCATGCACCCGGGCCAGGGCCAAAGGCACAATGCCCGGTGGGAAAGAACCAATGACTACCGCCAGTAGCGCCAACGCCATGAAGGTTTGTGAAATCGCCAGCAAGCCGAGGGCAATTGCCTGCACGAGTAGCACCAGTCGAATACTCCTGCGCGCACCCAGGTGATCGGCGAGAAAGCCATAGCTCACCGGCCCGATAATCGCCCCGAGGCCATACATGACCCAGACCAGTGCCCCGACATGTGCCCCGGCCCCGAGGCCGCGGGCCACGTAGTCCACCAAAAAAACCATCGCAGGCACGAGCCCGGCGGCCATGAAGGCGTACTGGGCGAACAATCGGAAGACAGCCGCAGGCATGGGGGCGTCGGGCGCAGCGCTGGCTGCCACATGCGCCGTGTCCTGGGGCCAGCCAAACCAGCTCAGCCCGGTCAGTACCAGTGACAGGGCGCCGAGCCCCAGCCAGGTGGCTTGCAAGCCGAGGCTCAAGAGCGGTGGCACAATCGTTCCCGAACCGGCGATGCCAAGGCCGATGCCAAGGAAAATCGCACCACTGGCCAACCCTTTGCGCGCCGCCGGCACATGGGGCAATACGGTCGCCGCCACCAGTACCATGATGGCGCCGCCGGCGATTCCCGACAGTAGCCGCCAGGCGAAGTACCAGGTGACCGAAAGCGGGAAAGCACAGGCGAAAAACGCGCCGGTCACGGCCAGCATCATCAGCCGCAAGGCGTTCCTGTTGGTCAGTCGGTGGGCCATGGGACGGCCGAGCAGGGCGCCGACCAGGTATCCGACCAGATTCGCTGCCCCCAGGTAGACCACGTCATTGGCCGAAAACCAATGGGCCTCGATCAACGAAGGGATCAGCGGCGTGTAGGCGAAACGCGCCAGGCCGATGCTGACGAGGCTGGCACAGAGGCCGGCGAAGATGGGTAACCAGATGCCCGTGGGCGCGGAGTCGAGCGCAGCGGATGGAGTGGTCATGACAGCGATCCTGTGAAGGGTTTATGGCGCCCAGCATATCGGCTATCGTTGCTGCGTTTATGCAGCGATTTCGCGGCAATGCGATGCAGATTTGCATCACTGGAGAGGCAGATGAATTGGGATGATGCGCGGGTGTTTCTTGCTGTTTGCCGGGCGTCGACCTTGCGTGGTGCCGCGCGGGCATTGGGGGTGGATCAGGCGACTGTGGGGCGGCGCATCACGGCGTTGGAGAAATCCCTGAGTGCCGCGTTGTTCCTGCGCACCCCTGACGGTTACGCATTGACAGCCGTCGGCGAGGCGGCACTCGAGGCGGTGGAGAAGATGGAGCATTCGGCGCTGGAACTGGAGCGCCGGATCCAGGGCCTGGATGATCGCCTGATTGGCAATGTCCGGGTTGCCACTACCGACTCATTGGCCATCGATTTCCTGATTCCCGCCATTGCCCGCTTGCATGGACGGCACCCTGATGTGCGCGTGCAGCTGGATGCTTCCACGCAGATACTCAGCCTGGTCAAGCGGGAGGCGGACATTGCCGTACGCAACACCCGGCCCGACAACCCTGACCTGATCGCCCGGCGGATCGCGCGTTGGCCGGTGGGGCTGTTCGCGTCCCGGGCCTATGTCGATGCCCATGGCCTGCCGTCGCCCGGCAGTGAATTCGAAGGCCATGACCTGGTGGTCTACCAGCCCTACTTGCAGGGCAGCAAGGACTTTACCCTGGTCTGCGAGCCGATCAACCGCGGGCGGATCGTGGCAAGCCTGAGTTCGAGCCTGTTGGTGCGCCGTTCGATTGCCGCGGGCATCGGCGTGGGGGGAAATCCCGGTGTATATGGGGGAGCGTGACGGGCTGCTGAGGATCTGGCCGGAACGCACGCGCCCGCTGCCTTACGAGGTATGGCTGGTCACCCACGCGGACCTGCGCCATACCGCACGGGTGCGGGCGGTAATCGATGAGATTGTCGAGGTGTTTGCGCTGGAGAATGAGTGAAGCGGTCATGAGGTCCAATGTGGGAGCGAGCCTGCTCGCGATGGCGTAGGGTCATTCAGCGTTGATATTGAATGACAGGCCGCTATCGCGAGCAGGCTCGCTCCCACAGTGGGGGGCAGGCATAGACACGGCTGTCATGGCATCTGTGGCAGTTCCTGCGGCCGCAGATCGAACACCAGCACCTCGGCATCCTGGCCGTTACTCAAGGCCAGGACCTGCTCCTCGCGCACGCGCACGCCATCACCTTCCTGTAACGGCACGCCGTTGAGCTCGACAGTGCCTCGGGCGACATGCACGTAGGCATAGCGATCCGGGGCCAGGGTCAGGGTGGCGCTTTGCTCGCCATCGAACAACCCGGCGTAGACCCGTGCATCCTGGCGCACCTGGAGCGAGCCGTCGGCGCCATCCGGGGAGATGATCAATTGCAGGCGACCCTGTTTCTGCTCACGGCTGAAATGCTCCTGTTGATAGCGTGGCGTGGCGCCGCTGACGTTGGGCACGATCCAGATCTGCAGGAAGTGCACCGGCTCGTCCGCACTGTGGTTGAACTCGCTGTGGGCCACGCCGCTGCCGGCGCTCATCAATTGCACGTCACCGGGGCGAATGACCGAGCCCGTGCCCAGGGTGTCCTTGTGTTCCAGCGCCCCTTCGAGCACATAGGAAAAGATCTCCATGTCCCGGTGGGGATGCTGGCCGAAGCCCTTGGCCGCGGCGACCCGGTCATCGTTGATGACCAGCAGGTCGGAGAAGCCCTGTTGGTTGAGGTCGCGGTAGCTGGCAAAAGAGAAAGTGTGGAACGAGGTCAGCCAGCCGTGACGGGCGATGCCGCGGTCCGAAGCTTTGCGAAGGGTCAGCATGATGATTTCTCCTGATGTTTATGGGCGACGGCTGGGGCCGTTCGCCGAGTTCAGAAGAAGGTTAATGTTTATCAGGATATTCAATAAGCAGGTGAAAAACGAAAGACTGTCCTGTTTGAGTAGACAATAGAGAATGCCTACCGGCAGATGCTTCGCTTCGACATAATGCTGAGGTTTTTGAGCTACACAAAACCTGTGGGAGCGAGCCTGCTCGCGATGGCGTTGGATCAGCCAAGCACCAGTGCGACTGACCTACCGCTATCGCGAGCAAGCTCGCTCCCACAGGGGGGTATTTACAGTTTCTGGATTTTTTGGCGTCTTTCTCGATGAAAACCGTTGCAATGGTGCTGTTCCCGGATTTTCTGCTGCTCGACATGTCCGGGCCTCTCGAGGTGTTTTCCATCGCCAATCGCTACCTGGCAGCGGAACAGCGTTATCAACTGCTGACCCTGGGGACCGAGAGCGGGCCGTTGCGGGCGTCCAACGGCGTGACGGTGCTGGCCGATATCCATATCGACCAGGCATGGGCGGCCTATGACGTGTTGCTGGTGCCGGGCGGGCCGGGGGCCTATAACGACCAGCACCCGGGATTGCACACCTGGCTGCGGGCCGCGGCGCAGCGGGCTACGCGCTACGGCTCCATCTGCACCGGGGCCTTCGTACTCGGTGAAGCGGGCTTGCTCGACGGTTATCGCGTCACCACCCACTGGCATTACACCGAACGCCTGATCCAACGATTCCCCAAGGCCGTGGTCGAGACCGACAAGATATTCCTGCAGGACAGGCGCCTGATCACCTCTGGCGGCGTTACCGCCGGGATCGACCTGGCCCTGTCCATCGTCGCCCAGGACCATGGCCGCAAAGTGGCGTTGGACGTGGCCAAGGTGTTGCTGGTGGTGATGAAACGCCAGGGCGGACAGGCGCAGTTCAGCCCCTCGGTGGCGGCGGTGTCGACGCAGGAGTCGGCCATTACCCGGGTGCAGAATCATGTGATGGAACATCTGGAAGAACCCTTCACCATCGAGCGCATGGCCGCGTTGGCCGCCATGAGCGCGCGGCATTTCGCCCGGGTCTTCGCCCGTGAAGTGAAGATGACGCCCATGGAGTTCCTGCAGGGCGCGCGCATCGACCGGGCGCGTCAGTTGCTGGAGACCACCGACCTGCCCCTCAAGACTGTGGCGTTTCGCAGTGGGTTTGGCAGTGTCCGGCACATGCGTTTTTTGTTCAGTGAAAAGCTCGGCCTGACCCCGGTGCAATATCGTCAGCAGTTCAGTTGAGCCATCGGTGTCCGTCCAGGGCACCGTGATGTCCGTGGTGCTCCCTGTGCCAGCATTGTCCTGAAGCCTGTGCCTGCCAAGATAACGGCGAACCCTTTGGAAAGGATGCGCGGGAGCCGGGGCAGACGTGTTCGTTGATCCGCACACTGATGCCCGGACCGGTTATCCGGCGCTGGATCGCCCATGAACAGTTTCGTCAAACCCGACAGCGAGCCGGCGCTGAGCTTCGGTCCGTTCGTCTTCCACCGGCAGCAGCGGCTGGTCACCCGTGACGGCCAGCCCATCGCGCTGGGCGGCCGCGCCCTGGATGTTTTGCAGGTGCTGGTGGAGCATGCCGGCCGCTATGTCAGTAAGCAGACACTCATTGCACAGGTGTGGCCTGACAGCGTCGTGGAGGACATCAACCTGCGGGTGCACATCGCGGCGCTGCGGCGGGCTTTCGGTGACGGCCGGGACGGCGCTCGCTATATCCTCAATCATCCTCGGCAAGGCTATTGCCTTGCGTTGCCCCTGGCGGCGCAAGGGGGCGTCGAGTCGCCTTTCAGCTGCCGGGTCGAACGGCACAACCTGCCCGCCCGCCTGAGCCCGGTGGTCGGTCGTGACAAAGTCCTGGGGCGGCTACTGGCGCAAGTACCCCATCAACCCCTGACCACCGTGGTCGGCCCGGGCGGGGTTGGCAAGACGACCGTGGTGTTGCGGGTGGCGGAGTTGCTGCTCGAGCATTTTGACGACGGTGCCTGGTTCGTTGACCTGGTGGCTGCCGGCGATCCCGCGCAAGTGATGGCGCAGGTGGCCGGCGTGCTGGGCCTGGGGCACGGTTCTTTGGTCCGCTGCCTCGAACCCTGTCGGATGTTGCTGGTGCTCGACGGTTGCGAGCAGGTGCTCGATGGCTGTCGGGAACTGGTCCAGGCACTGGCTGCAGCGGCGCCTGGGGTGTCGGTGTTGCTCAGCAGTCGCGAAGCCTTGGACTTGCCGGATGAAAGGCTGGTGTCCCTGCCGGGGCTGGCCGTGGCGTCGCCCCAGGAACCTGAGCACCAGATCGAGGCGTGCCCGGCGGTGCAGTTACTGATCGAGCGGGTGGGCGCCCGGCAGCAGGGGTTCAAGCCGGGTAGTCGCGACTGGCCGATCCTTGCACAGATTTGCCAGCGCCTGGACGGGTTGCCACTGGCGTTGGAACTGGCGGCGGCCCAGGTCGATGCCTTGGGAGTGGCGGGGGTCCTGGAGCAATTGGATTACGGTTTGTCACTCTTGAGTCACGGGCGGCGTACGGCGGTGGCTCGACACCGAAGCCTGGAAGCGGTGCTGGACTCGAGTTTCGAACGTTTGAGCGCTGACGAACGAACCGTATTCCAGCGCCTGGCGGTGTTCGAGGGGCCGTTCACGCTCAAGGCTGCGCTGGCCGTGATCAGTTGCGCTGAACTGAGTGTCGGACCATTGCCCGGCCTGCTGTCGAGGCTGGCGAGCGTATCACTGCTGATGGTCGAGCCGCGCGCCGAAGGGGTTCGCTTCTATCTGCTCCACACTATTCGCACCTATGCCATGGACAAATTGCGGCGCAGTGGTCAGTGGCCTGTGTTTCATCGGCGTTATGTGTTGCAAGGTGCTTGGGGCGCCCGGCCTTCAAGGCCCCAACCGGCGGGTCAGCTCCTGGAGCAGCGCGCTGGCTTCCAATAAGTCGGGGGTGTCGAAACCTTCGGTGAAGCGTCGATAGACGGGCCCAAGCAGCGCCTGCGCGGCGTGGGCTTGCCCCTGGCGTTGCCACAAGCGCGCCAGGGACGTGGCGCTGCGCAGTTCCCAGGCCAAGGCATTGTGGCGACGGGCCACGGCCAGGGCAGCCAGCAGTTGTGCTTCGGCTGGCTTCACGAGGGACGGCTCGTTCTGCGCCAGCAGGGTTTCAGCGTCGGCCCGCAGGATCTCCGCCGAACACCAACCCGCGGCGCCACTGCGCGCCCGTTCGATTTGCGCCGGGACGACAAAGTCGCTGCGCAGGGTGACGGCGATGTCCTGGATCAGTCCGCTCGTCGAGCTCGTTGCCAGGGGTTGGCCATCGAATGCGCAGGCGTAATGGCAAGCCCAGTCATGGAACAGCATCACCGAATGTTTCTTGGCCTGCTGCTTCAACAGCTCGAGCCTTTCCCGGGCGGTCGAATGATCGCCGTTGTAGTGGGCGATCACGCAACCGGTCAGCGCCAGGGTGTAGCAGATCGAAATGCCGTGGTTGATCTGCAAGGCGATCTGTAACGCCAGGTTGGCGGTGCGTCGGGCTTTTTCGGCAAAACCTTGCAGCCAGAGGATGCGTGCCAGAATCGTCAGCGCGGCCACGCTCTGGTCGTATTGCACGCCGAAACCGTGGCTGAAACGGCTGAGGTGGCCGCTCTGGGCCAGGCGCTGGATCACCTGTTCGGCATCGCGCCGCGCCGCGCCCTGGTCGCCGATGAAATGCAACGCCAGCACCCGCAGGCGTTGAGTGCTCAAGGACAGGATCGGGTCGCCCTGCAAGCCCAATCGGTCGAAATCCAGGCTGTGTGCCAGGGCCTGTTGGTAGTTGCCGCAGCTGAGGTCGACGGTCATTTGCCCGGACACGGCCCGCAGCTCACCGGCCAGGTCCTGGCATTGCCGGGCCAACTGCCGGGCGGTGGCAAAGGCTCGGACCGTTGCCGGCGTGCCGCCCTCGGTGTGGTAGTTGAAACTGGCGTGGGCCAGTTCCAGGGCCAGGGTCAAGCGTGGGCAGGGAGCGGGGCTGGCCCGCAATAATTGCAACGCCTTGTTGACGTAGAGGCCATGTTCCTTGAGCAGCGACAGCTCCTGCCAGAGGGGCAGGGTGCGGGCGGTCAAGCGGATCGCCACGGCGTGTGAACCCTGCGGACCCAGGCCTCGGTCGAGTGCCGCACGGATGTCGTCGCGATAGTCGGCGTAGCGGGCGATCCACAATCGGGTGGGCGTGTTGTCCCAATCGTTTTCCGCCTGCCCCATGAGCGCCAGGCAGCGCTCGGCGTGGCGTTCCTGGCTCACTGCCAGCTCCCCGGCTTCGGTCAGTCGCTCCAAGGCATAGCTGCGGGTGGTGTCCAGCAGGCGATAGCGCACCTCTTCATCGCCGATCTCTACATTGAGCAACGATTTGGCGACCAACTGGCTGATCGACACCAGCACCTGGTCGGGCGCGACATGCTGGCCAATGATCACCGCGGCGGCGGAGGCCAGGTTGAAACTGCCCATGAACACCGCCAGCCGGCGCAAACAGGTTTGCTCGCACGTCGTGAGCAGCGCGAAGCTCCAGTCCAGCGTGGCGCGCAAGGTTTGCTGGCGCGGTGCGGCGTCGGTGTCGTTGTGAAGCAGGGCGACGCTGTCTTGCAATTGCCGGTGCAGTTCCTCCAGGGTGAAACGACCGAGTTGTCCGGCGGCCAGTTCAATGGCCAAGGGAATGCCGTCCAGTCGCTGGCAGATGTCGATCACCAACGGCACCTCGCGGTCGGTCAGTTCGAAGTCGTCACGGCTGGCCATCGCACGTTCGGCAAACAGTTGCAGCGCCGGGTACTCCAGGGCGGGATAACCCTCGATGGGCATTTCCCGGGGCGGGAACGCCAGGGCGTCCAGGCGCTGTACGTGTTCGCCTTCGGCACGCAGGCCTTCGCGGCTGGTGGCCAGGATGTGCAGGTGGGGAGCGCCACGCAGCAAGGTTTCGCTGAGCTGGGCGATGGCGTCGATCAGGTGCTCGCAGTTGTCGATCACCAGCAGCAGATGCCGCTCCTTGAGCTGGCGGGCGATGGCGTCCAGCGGATCACCGTCCTGCAGTGGCAGGTCCAGCAATGCACGCAGGTTTGGGGCGATCATGGCCGCATCGTTGAGCGACGCCAGGTCCAGCAGATGAGTGCCGTCACGATAGTGGCCGATCAGCCGTTCAGCGACCCGCAGGGCGACGGTGGTCTTGCCGATGCCGCCGGTGCCGACCAGGGTAATGAAACGCTTTCGTGGCAACTGGGCCACCAGGTTTTCCACCAGGGCCTGGCGTCCGATCATGCGCGTGCGCTGCAACGGCAGGTTGCGCGCCAACGACGGATGGGGGATATGCGCCAACTGGTCGAGGGGTTCGAATGACAGCGGCGCGACAAAGCTATAACCGCGCTGCGCCACGGTGACGATGTAGCGCTGCCCGGCCTGGCCATCCCCGAGAGCCTTGCGCAGTGCCGCGACGTGCACGCGCAGGTTAGTGTCTTCCACCACGCTCCTGGGCCAGACCCGGGCGATCAATTGCTGCTTGCTCACCACCTCGCCAGCGTGTTCGAGCAACACCAGCAGAATCTCCACGGCCCGCCGTCCCAGGCGCAACGGTTGCCCACCCTCCAATACCAGGCGCTGGCGCGGATGGACCCGATAAGGGCCGAAATGCACCGTCTGTTCGACGGGCAAGCTGAGGTATTGGCTCATGGTGCTCTCAATGTTCTGGTCCCGATGCCTGGGCTTTACCCGAGCATATTCCTCAGGTTTGGCTTCAAGCGCAACGGCGCAGGCTCTACTCCCAGCCTTCCAGTCGACGAGCCTCGTGGCGAGGGAGCTTGCTCCCGCTGGGTCGCGAAGCGGCCCCAAAAAGGCCGCATCTCCCATCAATCTGGCACACCGAGGTGACAGTCCTGGGGCTGCTGCGCAGCCCAGCGGGAGCAAGCTCCCTCGCCACAAAAGCTCCCAGTTCCAAAAAAAATTAACAACGTTTAACTCACGCAGATGCCTCTCCTGATCGGACCATAAAGCGATCCACCCACCTCAAGGAGTCATGTCATGAGCACCTTCATCACCCGCGACGGCACCGAGATTTACTACAAGGATTGGGGCAGTGGTCAACCGGTGGTCTTCAGCCACGGCTGGCCGTTGAACTCGGACAGTTGGGAGGCGCAGATGATGTTCCTGGCGTCCAACGGCTACCGGGTGATCGCCCATGACCGCCGTGGGCACGGGCGCTCCAGCCAGCCCTGGGACGGCAATGACATGGACACCTACGCCGATGACCTGGCCGAGCTGATCGAACGCCTGGAGCTGAAGAATGCGGTGCTGCTGGGTTTCTCCACCGGCGGTGGTGAAGTGGCGCGCTACATCGGTCGTCATGGCTCCGCCCGTGTCGCCAAACTCGGCCTGATCTCGGCGGTAACGCCGCTGATGCTCAAGACCCCGGCCAACCCTGGCGGCCTGCCCATCGAAGTGTTCGACGGCTTCCGCCAGGCCTCCCTGGCCGACCGTTCTCAGCTATACAAAGATGTGGCCAGCGCGTTTTTCGGTGCCAACCGTCCAGGCGCCAAAGTCTCCCAAGGCATGATCGACTGGTTCTGGATGCAAGGCATGCTCGCCGGCCACAAGAACACCTACGACTGCATCAAGGCGTTCTCGGAGACCGATCTTTCCGAAGACCTGCGCAACATCGACGTGCCGACCCTGGTGGTCCATGGCGATGACGACCAGATGGTCCCCATCGAAACCGCCGGCATTGCCGCCGCCAAGTTGCTCAAGAACTCGCAGCTGTTGGTCTACCCCGGCGCGCCCCACGGCCTGACCGACACCCACAAGGACCGATTGAACGCGGATCTGCTGGCGTTCATCCAGGGTTGACCAAGCCGCAGACCTGTGGGAGCGAGCAGCCTCGCTCCCACAGGATCGGCATTCAACAGGAATAACACCCATGAACCGCAACGATTTACGCCGTCTCGACATGAACCTGCTGGTGATCTTCGAGGCACTGATGTTCGAGAAAAACCTGACCCGCGTCGCCGAAAAGCTGTTCATGGGCCAGCCGGCGGTGAGCGCGGCGCTGGGACGCTTACGGGATCTGTTCGATGATCCGTTGCTGATCCGCCATGGTCGCGGGATGGAACCGACCCCACGGGCCCTGGCGATCCTGCAAGAACTGCAACCGGCCATGGACACGATTTCCAGCGCGGTCAGCCGGGCCAAGGCGTTCGATCCGTCCACCAGCTGCGATGTGTTTCGCATCGGGCTGTCCGACGATGCCGAGTTCGGCCTGTTTCCTCCGTTGCTGAGCCAACTGCGCGAAGAAGCGCCGGGGATCATCGTGGTGGTGCGCCGGGCCAATTTCCTGCTGATGTCGTCGCTGCTGGCCAGCGGTGAAATCAGCGTAGGGGTCAGCTACACCACCGACCTGCCGGCCAACGCCAAGCGCAAGAAACTGCGGGACATCCCTTGCAAGGTCTTGCGTGGCGACAAGCGCCCGGGGCCACTGACCCTGGACGAATACTGCGCGCGGCCCCACGCCATGGTCTCGTTCTCGGGTGACCTGAGCGGCAACATCGACCTGGACCTGGCCCGCATCGGCCGGGCCCGCAAAGTCGTGCTGGCGGTGCCGCAGTTCAGCGGGTTGCGGGCTTTGCTGGCCGGTACCGAACTGATCGCCACCGTGCCCGACTACGCCGCCTGCGCGTTGGTGGAAGGCTGCGCGTTGCGGGCCGAGGACCCGCCGTTCGAGATCAATGCCGCTGAGTTGTCGATGGTCTGGAGCGGTGTGCATGACAACGACCCGGCCGAGCGCTGGTTGCGCTCGCGTATTGCCAGTCACATGTCCCAACCGTTGCCGGCGGCCGCCTTGGCGGACCCGGTCGGAGCTCACCGATGAATACCTCTGACGAACGTTCCCTGCAGGATCTGGGCTTGTTGTTCCTGCGCCTGAGTGGTGCGCTGTTTTTGCTCTGGGTCCATGGGCTGCCGAAGCTGTTGCATTACAGCGTCGAGCTGACCCGCATCGAAGACCCGTTTCACCTTGGCGCGGCGCCGACCCTGGTCCTGGCGATTTTTGCCGAGGTGCTGTGTCCGCTGCTGATCATGGCCGGTGTGCTGGTGCGCCTGGCGTGCCTGCCGATCCTGTTTCTGCTGGCCGTGGCGCTGCTGGTGGTGCACCCGCAATGGAGCCTGGAAGAAGGGCAGTTCGGCTGGTTGTTGCTGATCGTATTTACCAGCGTATTGATTGCCGGGCCTGGACGCCTGGCGATGAACACGCGTTTTGTTGGAGTGCTTCGCCATGTCTGAATCTCAAACCGTTGAATCCACCGCGAGCCCGGCCAGACCTGGCTTTGATGAAATCGTGACCCTGGTGGTCAAGCACCGGATCAAGGCCGGCCAGGACGCGGCCTACGAGGCCTGGTTGCGTCGCACGGTGCGTGTCGCCGCCCAGTGGCCGGGGCACTTGGGAGTGGATGTGGTGCGCGGCAAGCAGGGCGGGCTGGCGCTATTCACTTGCGTGCTGCGTTTCTGCTCCACCGAGGCCATGCAACGCTGGCTGGATTCCCCGGAGCGCCGCGAGCTGGTGGAGGAGGCCACGCCGTTGCTGGCTGACGGTGATCAGACCGAAGTCGGGGCGCACAAGGAATTCTGGTTCACCCCGCTGGCCGATGCGGCCACACCGCCGCCGCGCTGGAAGCAGGCCGTGGTGACATTGCTGGTGATTCTGCCGCACACCTTGCTGGTGCCGCTGATCTGGGGGCCGTTGCTGCAACTCAACGCCTTTCTTTCCAACTACGTGGTGGCGACGTTCCTGATCACCCTGACCATCGTGCTCTCGGTGGTGTACGTGTGCATGCCGCTGGCGACCCGTTTGTTCGCACCTTGGCTTGAGGCCTCCAAAGCCCACGAACATTTGGAGCCCGGCCATGGCCAATAAGGACGACCCAACTGATCCGCTGCGCCGCCAATTGCTCGCCGCCGGGTCCTTGCTCAGTGCTGCGGCGGCTTTCTGGCCGCGGCTGTCCCTTGCCTCTACTCATCCAGAAGGAAATCCGATGAACGCCGATCTGATTCTGTTCAATGGCCAGTTCCATACCGTCGACCGTGAAAAGCCCCGCGCCAGTGCGGTCGCCATCAGCCAGGGGCGTTTCGTCGCGGTAGGGACCGACGCCGAGGCCATGGCCCTGCGCGGCAGCGGCACCCAAGTCATCGATCTCAAGGGCCGCACCGTCATCCCCGGGCTCAACGACTCGCACCTGCACCTGATCCGCGGTGGCCTGAACTACAACCTCGAACTGCGCTGGGAAGGCGTGCCGTCCCTGGCCGATGCCTTGCGCATGCTCAAGGACCAGGCCGACCGCACACCGACGCCGCAATGGGTGCGCGTGGTGGGCGGCTGGAACGAATTCCAGTTCGCCGAAAAACGCATGCCGACCCTGGAAGAACTCAACCAGGCGGCTCCCGACACCCCGGTGTTCGTCTTGCATCTGTATGACCGCGCCTTGCTCAACCGTGCCGCGCTGCGGGTGGCCGGCTACACCCGTGACACGCCGAACCCGCCAGGCGGTGAGATCGTGCGTGACAGCAAGGGTGAGCCCACCGGCATGCTGGTGGCACGGCCTAACGCGATGATCCTTTATTCGACGCTGGCCAAAGGGCCGAAGCTGCCGCTGGAATATCAGGTCAACTCCACGCGCCAGTTCATGCGTGAACTCAATCGCCTGGGCCTGACCAGTGCCATCGATGCCGGCGGCGGTTTCCAGAACTACCCGGACGACTACGCGGTGATCGAGCAGTTGGCCCGCGAGCAGCAGTTGACGGTGCGCATCGCCTACAACCTGTTCACTCAGAAGCCCAAGGAAGAACTCAGCGACTTCAAGAACTGGACCGGCAGCGTCAAGTTGCACCAGGGCGACGATTTCCTGCGGCACAACGGCGCCGGGGAAATGCTGGTGTTCTCGGCGGCGGATTTCGAGGACTTCCTCGAGCCGCGTCCGGACCTGCCGCCGGGCATGGAGCAGGACCTGGAGCCGGTGGTCCGGCATCTGGTGGAGCAGCGCTGGCCATTCCGTTTGCACGCCACTTATGACGAATCCATCAGCCGCATGCTCGACGTGTTCGAGAAGGTCAACCGCGACATTCCGTTCAACGGCCTGCCGTGGTTCTTCGACCACGCCGAGACCATCACGCCGAAGAACATCGAGCGCGTGCGGGCGCTGGGCGGTGGTATCGCGATCCAGGATCGCATGGCCTTCCAGGGTGAATACTTCGTCGACCGCTACGGTGCCAAGGCCGCCGAAGCCACGCCGCCGATCAAGCGCATGCTCGCCGAGGGCGTGCCGGTGGGTGCCGGCACCGACGCTACCCGGGTGTCGAGCTATAACCCTTGGACCTCACTGTACTGGATGGTCAGCGGCCGCACCGTCGGCGGCCTCTCGTTGCACGAAGAAGGCCTGCCGCGCCTGACCGCGCTGGAACTGTTCACCCATGGCAGCGCCTGGTTCTCCTCGGAGCAGGGCAAGAAAGGCCAGATCAAGGTTGGCCAACTGGCGGACCTGGCGGCCCTGAGCGCGGACTTCTTCAGCGTCGAGGAAGAAGCCATCAAGTGGATCGAGTCGGTGCTGACCGTGGTGGACGGCAAGGTGGTGTACGCCGCCGGCGACTTCGAAAAAACTCGGCCCGGCCAGCGTCCCGGTGCTGCCGGACTGGTCCCCGGTGGTCAAGGTCCCGGGCCACTGGCGCCCGACTTCCCCGTTGCAGGCGCAGGTTCACCAGTGCAGCGGTCCGTGCACGGTGCACGCCCACAGCCATGAACGGGCGCGGCTGTCGAACGTGCCGGTCAGCGATTTCCAAGGCTTCTGGGGCGCGTTTGGCTGCTCCTGCTTTGCCTTCTGACTGATTACACACAGATCCTCCTGTGGGAGCGGGCTTGCTCGCGAATGCGTCGGCACATCCGACAACGTCAGCAAGCTGACACACCGCTTTCGCGAGCAAGCCCGCTCCCACAGTTTTTGAAACATCCATCCCAAAGGAGTCATCCCATGAGCAACGTTCCCGCCTACAACCGTCTGAACAAAGACGACGCGGTCGTCCTGCTGGTCGATCACCAGACCGGCCTGATTTCCCTGGTCCAGGACTTCTCGCCGAACGAGTTCAAGAACAACGTATTGGCTTTGGCCGACCTGGCGAAGTTCTTCGAACTGCCGACCATCCTGACCACCAGCTTCGAAAAAAGGTCCCAACGGCCCGATCGTGCCGGAACTCAAGGAAATGTTTCCGGACGCGCCGTACATCCCGCGTCCAGGCCAGATCAATGCCTGGGACAACGAAGATTTCGTCAAGGCGATCAAGGCCACCGGCCGCAAGCAACTGATCATCGCCGGCGTGGTGACCGATGTCTGCGTGGCGTTCCCGACCCTATCGGCACTGGCCGAAGGTTTCGATGTATTCGTCGTCACCGACGCCTCGGGCACATTCAACGAAACCGTGCAACAGGCCGCCTGGGTGCGCATGACCGCTGCCGGCGCGCAGATGATGAACTGGTTCTCGGTGGCCTGTGAGCTGCACCGCGACTGGCGCAACGACATCGAAGGCCTGGGCAACCTGTTGTCCCAGCGCATTCCGAACTACCGTAACCTGATGAACAGCTACTCGGCGCTGACGGCCAAGTAAGCATGGCGGTTACTGCTGGACGACGCCCGCCTTGTGCGGGCGTTTTTGTGCCAGCCATCAACGTTTCGGCAAACTGATCTGCCGTCATCGCGAGCAGGCTCGTTCCCACAATGTCATCGAGTGTTCTCGGGCTCCATGTTCACCACGAACCCCTTGTGGGAGCGAGCCTGCTCGCGATGACAGCAGCACATGCGACACCTTCCCAACCTGTCTCATCCCAACCACAATGCCCAACAGTTCACCTTGACTGTCCACCCTGGAATGACAATGAACCCCTTCGAAGAAATGCGCATCTTTGCCCAGGTCATGGAGTCGGGCAGTTTCACCGCTGCGGCGGACAAGCTGGGGCTGTCGAAGCAGTTCGTCAGTCGCAAGCTCATGGAGCTGGAGCAGCGCCTGGGCGTGCGCCTGCTCAATCGCTCGACCCGCCGGCTCGACGTGACGCCCCTGGGCCAGCGCTACTACGAAGCGGCACTGCGCCTGCTCAATGAAGTCGAACAAGTGGAGCAGGGCATCAGCGGCCAAACCAGCGAGCCTCGCGGCACCATCCGCCTCAGCGCGCCGCTGTCCTTCGCCATGGCGCACCTGGGCAGCTTGTTGCCGTTGTTTCTGCAACGCTATCCGGGCGTCAGCGTCGAGGTGGACCTGAGCGACCGCTCGGTGGACCTGTTGGGGGAGGGCTATGACCTGGCGCTGCGCATCGGTGTGCTTGAGGATTCGACGCTGATTGCCCGGCGCATCGCGACCATCGAACGGGTGTATTGCGCCAGCCCGACCTACCTGGCACAACGAGGCACACCCGCGCGGCCCGAAGACCTGCGCAACCACGAGTGTTTGCCCTATGGTCACAGCCGCCAGATGCAGTGGCGTTTCGTGGGCGCTGGCAAACTACTGACCTTGGAGGTCACAGGGCGCATGCGCGCCAATAACGGTGATTTGCTCAGGGACGCGGCCATTGCCGGCATGGGCATCACCTATCTGCCGACGTTCATCCTGGGCGATGCCTTGAAGGATGGGCGACTCGTCCAGGTCTTGAAAGGCTTCGAGACCGAACCGTTGGCGCTGTCGGCGGTATATCCCCAGCACCGACAAAGTGCACGCCCGGTGCAGGCGTTGGTGGAATTCTTGCGTGAACAAATGCAGTAAAGCGCCGCGACGCATTCAGCCGTCCCATGACGGCTGAAGCATCCACGGCGCTTCGATCAGGCGGCGAGGTTGGCGCTACTCAGTTCTTTTTTGTACTGCGCTTTCATGGTTTCCATGTCTGCACCCAGGGCATCGAGTTTTGCCTTGCCCAGCAGTTTTTTCGCGAGGGGGAACATTTCTTTTTCTTCTTCCTCGATGTGGTGCTCAAGCAGTTCCTTGACCACTTTCACTCGACCGGCGAATTCCGGTTGGGTTGGATCGGTGGTTTTCAGGTCCGGTAGTACCAGTGAGTCGACGGTGCGGTGTTCTTCCTTGGCCTCGTAATACATTTCGGCCTCGTCCTTGCCCCCTGCCTGCTTGAAAGCCGGGTAAAGAATTTCTTCTTCCAGGCGTGTATGGATGGAAATTTCCATTTCCAGTTTCGCCAACAGGTCAGTGCGTTTTTTCACGGCACGGTCGGTCGACTCGCTCAGTTGAGTCAGGATGGCTTTGACGCGTTCGTGGTCGGCTTTCAACAGGTCGATGGCGTTCATAGTAGCTCCAGGCAATTCACGGTTACGGGTTGGCTTCAAGCGCCAACGCCGTGTAAGAGGTAAATTGCATCAGCCGTGCCAGTTGGGCCTTAATAAAAAGTTGTTTAAAAACAATTGGTTGAATTTGTCGCTGGTTTTATGTTCGTGCAAGCTGCAAGAGGCTGGGGAAAACGCCTTGCACTTTGCGCTATGGCTAAACGCTTGCAATCAGTTGCCGGACCCGTGTGGCAATCGCCAGGCAGGAGGTCAGCCCTGGCGATTCAATCCCGAACAGGTTGATCAATCCCGGAACCTGATGTTCGGCTGGGCTGCTGATGAGAAAGTCACGGGCAGGCTCGCCCGGGCCGGAGATTTTCGGACGCAGGCCGCTATAGCTCGGTTGCAGGCTCTGGTCCGGCAGGTCTGGCCAGTAATTGCGGATCGCCGGGTAGAAGGCTTCGGCCCGGGCCGGGTCGACTCGGTAGTCTTCGCGCTCGACCCATTCGACATCGGGGCCGAAACGCGCCTGGCCCGCGAGGTCCAGGGTCATATGGATGCCCAGGCCGGCGGCTTCCGGCGCGGGGTAGACCAGGTGCCGGAACGGCGCCCGTCCGGCCAGGCTGAAGTAGTTGCCCTTGCAGAGGTGGTCGTCGGGCACCGTTTGCGGCGCCAGGCCGTCGATGCGGCGGGCGAGGGCGGGTGCCTGTAGGCCGGCGGCATTGATCAGTCGGCGGCAGGACAGGCTCATCTGCGCCGTGCCGCCCAATTCCAGCAGAAAGCCATCGGCACTGATCCGTGCGCTCGACAGAGGCGTATGAAACGCGAGAGTCGCCCCGGCCGCTTCGGCGTCACCCTGCAAGGCCAACATCAAGGCGTGGGAATCGACGATACCGGTGGAGGGCGAATACAGCGCGGCGACGCACGCCAGGGCGGGCTCCAGTTCCAGCGCCTGTTGCCGATCGAGCAAGCGCAGGTCGTCCACGCCATTGGCCAGGCCTCGTTCGAACAGGGCGTTGAGCCCGGCCTTCTGCGTCTCGTCCTTGGCAACGATCAACTTGCCGAGGCGGCGGGTCTCGACACCGTGGTGCTCACAATAGTCATACAACCTGTGCCGACCTTCGACGCACAACTGCGCCTTGAGGCTACCCGTTGGGTAATAGATGCCGGCATGAATGACTTCGGAGTTGCGCGAACTGATGCCCATGCCGATGGCTTCACCCGCCTCGATCAGCAGCACCTCGTGACCAGCCCGGGCCATCTCCCGAGCCACGGCAAGCCCGACAACGCCAGCACCCACGACCACGCATTCAAAATCGACTTTCAACCGCATCTCTCCTTCAACACGTGCCAGTTGGCTGGTCTCAAGGATAGCCCTGCTGGAGCATTTGGACGTCATGTCGCCTGGATGGATTCCACGTTGCTCGGTGCGCAGGGCTTTGGTTTTCATCAGCCAAAAAAAAGCCCGTATCTCGCGATACGGGCTTTTTCGATTGGCTACAGCATCCAGGCATCAGCCCGTCAGGCCTGCCTGCTGGACCAGGGTCAGCAACGGCTGCGGGTACACACCGAGGAAGAACGCCAACACGGCGATGGCCAGCAGCATCACGCCGCCTGCCTTTTGCTCCCAGTGCAACTCGGCATCGTGGCGACGCAGGTTCGGTTCCATCAGGTACAGGGTGACCATGACGCGCAGGTAGTAGAACACGCCGATGGCACTGCCCAGCACCAGGGAGCCGACCAGCCACCATTGGTGAGCCTCGACGCCGGTGGCGATGATGTAGAACTTACCGATGAAACCGGCGGTCAGCGGGATACCGGCCAGGGACAGCATCATCACGGTCAGCACGGCGGTCAGGTACGGACGGCGCCAGAACAGGCCGCGATATTCGTACAGGGCATCAGCGTCGCGGCCGTTGTACGGCGAGGACATCAGGGTGATCACGCCGAAGGCGCCGAGGCTGGTGATCACGTAGGTGACCAGGTACACGCCGATGGCTTCCACGGCCAGGCCCTTGCTGGCGATCAGAGCGATCAGCAGGTAACCGAAGTGAGCGATGGACGAGTAACCCAGCAGACGCTTGAGGTTGCTTTGGGTCAGTGCCAGCAGGTTACCGAACAGGATCGACGCGATGGCGATGATGGTCAGTACGTTGCTCAGCACACCGCTGCTGGCCACTGGCGAGATCTGGAACAGCCGCACCATCACCGCGAACACTGCCACTTTCGACGCGGTGGCCAGGAACGCCGCCACCGGCGCCGGGGCGCCTTCGTAGACGTCCGGGGTCCAGAGGTGGAACGGTACCAGCGACAGCTTGAACGCCAGGCCGATCAGCATCATGCCCAGGCCCAGTTGTGCGATCGGGCTAGGCAGGCCGGTGGCCGCCAGGGCCTGGCCGATGCCGACGAAGCTCAGGGTGCCGGCTTCGGCGTAGAGCAGGGCCATGCCGAACAACAGGAACGCGGAACCGGCCGCCGACAGCACCATGTACTTGATGCCGGCTTCCAGGGAGCGCTTGTTGAAGAAGGCGTAGGCCACCAGGCCGTAGACCGGTACCGACAGCAGTTCCAGGCCGATGAACAGGCTGGCCAGGTGCTGGGCGCTGACCAGCACCAGGCCACCGGCGGCGGCCATCAGGATCAGCAGGTACAGTTCTTCGCGGTTGCCCGGGTAACCCGAACCGCCATCGCCGAGGTAGGCGTGGGCGAGGGTGACGCAGGCCAGGGTGGCGACCAGGATCAACGCCATGTAGAGGCAGGCGAAGCTGTCGATCTGCATCAACGGCGTGACCGCCAGGGGCGCGACTTTCAGGGCCGGCAGAATCGACAGCAGGGCCAGGTTCAGCCCCGCCACCGACAGCAGGAAGGTCTGTGAGTGATTGCGGCGCCAGGCGATTGCCAGCATCACCACGATGATCGTGGCGCTGGTGATCAACAGCGGCGCAAGCGCGATAAAGTGTTGAATCGTGAATTCCATAGCGCTCTTACCGGGCCGAAGCGAGTTGAGAGAAGGCGGTGCCGAGCCACTGCTGCACGCCATGCATGGTGGCGGCAGAGGTGTCGAGGAACGGCTGCGGGGAAACGCCGAGGTAAACCAGCAGCACCGCAAGGCCGAGCACCATGATCAGTTCGCGACCGTCCATGCCGCGCAGCACTTCGTCCGACTTGGACGGGCCGAAGTAGGCGCGGTGGATCATGATCAGCGAGTAGACCGAACCGAACACCAGGCCGGACGTCGCGATGGCGGTGATCCATGGCGCACTGGCGAAGGTGCCGATCAGGATCAGGAACTCGCCGACGAAGTTGCCGGTGCCCGGCAGCCCCAGGGACGCGGCCGCGAAGAACAGGCTGATGGCCGGCAGGTAGGCGATACGCGACCAGATGCCGCCCATCTCACGCATGTCCCGGGTGTGCAGACGCTCGTACAACTGACCGCTGAGGATAAACAGTGCGGCGGCCGACAGGCCGTGAGCCAACATCTGGATCACCGCGCCTTGCAGGGCCAACTGGCTGCCGGAGTAGATCCCGATCAGTACGAAGCCCATGTGCGAAACGCTGGAGAAGGCGATCAGGCGCTTGATGTCGGTCTGGGCGAAGGCCAGGAATGCACCGTAGAAAATCCCGATCAGGCCCAGGGTCATGGCAATCGGTGCGAACTCCGCCGAGGCGTTGGGGAACAACGGCAGGGCAAAGCGCAGCAGGCCATAGGCCGCGGTCTTGAGCAAGATACCCGCCAGGTCCACGGAACCTGCGGTCGGTGCCTGGGCGTGGGCGTCCGGCAGCCAGGAGTGGAACGGCACCACCGGCAGCTTCACCGCGAAGGCGATGAAGAAGCCCAGCATCAGCACGTACTCGGTGGTCTTGGACATCTGCACTTTCAACAGGTCGGCGTAGTTGAAGGTAATCACGCCAGTGTTGTTGAAGTTGACCAGCACCAGGCCAAGGATCGCCACCAACATGATCAGGCCGGACGCCTGGGTGAAGATGAAGAACTTGGTCGCCGCGTAGATCCGGGTTTTCTTGCCGTCCGAAGAACTGTGACCCCAGAGCGCGATGAGGAAGTACATCGGCACCAGCATCATTTCCCAGAAGAAGAAAAACATGAACAGGTCCAGCGCCAGGAACACGCCGACGACACCGCCCAGGATCCACATCAGGTTCAGGTGGAAGAAACCGACGTGGCGCTGGATCTCTTTCCAGGAGCAGAGGACCGAGAGGATACCCAGCAGGCCGGTCAGCAGGATCATCAGCAGCGACAGGCCGTCGAGGGCCAGGTGCACGCTGATGCCGAAGCGCGCGATCCAGGCGTGCTTGAATTCAAGCGCCCAGGTCGGATCGGCGCCAGGGGCCGGAGCGAATGAATAGTCGCCGGTCGCCCACAGCCAGAGGCCGAGCGCGAGTTCCAGGGACATGGTCAGCAGCGCAATCCAGCGCGGGAGCGTGGAGCTGGAGCGCTCCGCGATCCAGCACAGCAGGCCGCCGATGAAGGGGATCAGGATTAGCCAGGGCAGAATCATGACGGGCTCGTTTCCTTTCGCAAGTTCGCAAGGTTCATATCAGACCGCTACCAGCACGATGGCGCCGATAACCAGCACGGCGCCAGCCGCCATGGAAGCCGCATACCAACGCAGTTGACCGGTCTCGGTACGGCTCAGGGCAGTGTGGCCGCCCTTGGCCATGCGCGGGATCAGGCCAATGGTCTGGTCGAGCGGGTCTTTGCGCAGAATGTGGCTGATCGCAAGGTATGGCTTGACGAACAGTTTGTCGTAGATCCAGTCGAAGCCCCAGGCGGCGAACCACCAGGCCGAAAGGAAACGCCCGATGCCGCTGTTGGCGATGGCCGTGACGAAACGACGCTTGCCCAGGAACAGCAGGGCGGCCAGCAGGATACCCGCCAGGGCGATGGCGCCCGAGGCGATTTCCAGGCTGTGCTTGGCTTCGCCGCCGGCATGGCCGACGCTTTGCGGCAGCACATCGGCCAGCGGTGGGGTGATCATGGCGCCGACGAAGGTCGACAGCACGATCAGCACCGACAGTGGCAGCCAGTGGGCAATGCCGTGGCCGGCGTGGGCTTCGGTCTTGGCCTCACCGTGGAACGCGATGAAGATCAGGCGGAAGGTGTACAGCGAGGTCATGAACGCACCCACCAGGCCGGCATAGAGCAGGCCTTGGTTACCGCTGGCGAACGCTTCCCAGAGGATCTCGTCCTTGGAATAGAAACCGGCGGTGACCAGTGGCAGGGCCGCCAGGGCCGCGCCGCCGACGATGAAGCTGGCGTAGGCCAGCGGCAGTTTCTTCCACAGGCCGCCCATCTTGAAGATGTTCTGCTCGTGGTGGCAGGCAACGATCACCGCACCGGAGGCAAGGAACAGCAGGGCCTTGAAGAAGGCGTGGGTCATCAGGTGGAAGATCGCGCCTTCCCAGGCACCGACGCCCAGGGCCAGGAACATGTAGCCGATCTGGCTCATGGTCGAGTAGGCGAGGATGCGCTTGATGTCGGTCTGTACCAGCGCGGCAAAACCGGCCAATACCAGGGTCACGCCGCCGACGATGCCGACCAGGTGCAGGATGTCCGGCGCCAGGGCGAACAGGCCGTGGGTACGGGCAATCAGGTAGACACCGGCGGTGACCATGGTCGCGGCGTGGATCAGTGCCGAAACCGGGGTAGGGCCGGCCATCGCGTCCGCCAACCAGGTTTGCAGCGGCAGTTGCGCGGATTTACCGACGGCGCCACCCAGCAGCATCAGGGTCGCCAGGACGATCCAGAAGTCACCGACCTTGAAGTGTTCCGGCGCCTTGACCAGCAGTTCCTGGATGTTCAGCGTGCCCAGTTGCTGGAACAGGATGAACAGGCCGATGGCCATGAACACGTCGCCGATCCGGGTCACGATGAACGCTTTGAGTGCGGCATTACCGTTGTTGCGGTTGCTGTAGTAGAAACCGATCAACAGGTACGAGCACAGGCCCACGCCTTCCCAGCCGAAGTACAGGAACAGCAGGTTATCGCCGAGCACCAGGAACAGCATGCTGGCGATGAACAGGTTGGTGTAGGCGAAGAAGCGCGAATAACCGGCTTCACCGCGCATGTACCAGGAGGCGAACAGGTGGATCAGGAAACCCACGCCGACCACCACGCCGAGCATGGTGAGGGACAGGCCGTCCAGATAGAGGGCGAAGTTCGGCGTGAAGCCTTCCACCGCCATCCAGCGCCACAGCACCTGCACGAACACACCGCCTTCGGGCGGGGCGACGTTGAATTGCCAGATCACGTAGGCCGTGACGATGGCAGACAGGCCGATGGAACCCACGCCAACCAGCGCCGAAAGGTTTTCCGACCAGCGTCCACGAGAGAACGACAGCAGCAGGAAACCGATGAGGGGGAATACGAAAGTCAGAAAGAGTAGGTTCATCCGCGCATCTCGCTGGCAGCGTCGATATCGAGAGTGTGGAAGCGGCGATACAGCTGCAACAGGATCGCCAGGCCGATACTGGCCTCGGCGGCTGCCAGGCTGATCACCAGGATGAACATGATCTGTCCATCCGGCTGCGCCCAGCGAGCGCCCGCGACGATGAAGGCCAGGGCGGAGGCATTCATCATGACCTCCAGGCTCATCAGCACGAACAGAATGTTGCGGCGGACCATCAGGCCGACCAGACCGAGGCAGAACAGGATGCCGGCAACCGCCAGACCATGCTCGAGAGGGATAGCAGGCATGTGATTACTCCTTCGCCTCGTTACGGCCCAAATGGAACGCCGTGACGGCTGCGGCAAGCAGCAGCATCGAGGCGAGTTCGACCACCAGCAGGTACGGACCGAACAGGCTGATGCCCACGGCCTTGGCGCCTACGGTGGTGTGGCCGATGGCCTGGCCGCTCTGGTGAGCGAACAGCACATACAGCAGTTCACCCAGCAGCAGGGCGGACAGGATCACCGGTCCAGCCCAGATGCCGGGCTTGAGCCAGGAGCGTTCCTGCTGGACCGCGGCCGGGCCGAGGTTGAGCATCATCACCACGAACACGAACAGCACCATGATGGCGCCGGCGTAGGCGATCACTTCCAGGGCACCGGCGAACGGCGCGCCGAGGGCGAAGAAGGTCATGGCCACGGCGATCAGCGAAATGATCAGGTAGAGCAGGGCGTGCACGGGGTTGGTGTTGGTGACCACGCGAAGCGTGGACACCACTGCAATACCCGATGCGAAATAGAAAGCGAATTCCATCTTTCTTCCTTAAGGCAGCAAGCTCTTCACGTTGATCGGTTCGGCTTCGTTCTGCGCGGCGCCTTTTGGCTTACCGGCAATGGCCATACCTGCAACACGATAGAAGTTGTAATCAGGGTTTTTACCGGGACCGGAAATCAGCAGATCTTCTTTCTCGTACACCAGGTCCTGACGTTTGAACTCGGCCATCTCGAAATCCGGCGTGAGCTGGATCGCGGTGGTCGGGCAGGCTTCCTCGCAGAGGCCGCAGAAAATGCAGCGCGAGAAGTTGATGCGGAAGAAGTCCGGGTACCAGCGACCGTCTTCGGTTTCAGCTTTCTGCAGCGAGATGCAACCCACCGGGCATGCCACGGCGCACAGGTTGCAGGCCACGCAGCGTTCTTCGCCGTCGGGGTCGCGGGTCAGGACGATACGGCCACGGTAACGCGGCGCCAGGTAGACCGGCTCCTCCGGGTATTGCAGGGTGTCGCGCTTGCGAAAGCCATGGCCGAAGATCATGACCAGGCTTCGCAGTTGGGTACCGGTACCCTTAACGATGTCGCCAATATATTTGAACATGGGTCAAATCCTCACTGAACCGCGGCCGCAGGCGCGTTCATCAAAACGATCGCAGCGGTCACCAGCATGTTGATCAGGGTCAGCGGCAGGCAGAATTTCCAGCTGAAGTCCATCACCTGGTCGTAGCGTGGGCGCGGGATCGAGGCGCGCAGCAGGACGAACAGCATGATGAAGAACGCGGTCTTCAGGGCGAACCAGACGAAGGACAGTTGCGGCAGGATGCCGAACGGACCGTGCCAGCCACCGAAGAACAACGTCACCAGCAATGCCGAGATCAGGATGATGCCGATGTACTCACCGACGAAGAACATGCCCCATTTCATGCCGGCATATTCAATGTGGTAACCGTCGGCCAGTTCCTGTTCCGCTTCCGGCTGGTCGAAGGGGTGACGGTGAGTCACGGCCACGCCAGCGATGAAGAAGGTGCAGAAACCGAAGAACTGCGGAATGATGAACCACAGGTTCTGGGCCTGGTACTCGACGATGTCGCGCATGTTGAACGAACCGGCCTGGATCACGATGCCCATGAGCGCCAGGCCCATGAACACTTCGTAGGACACGGTCTGGGCCGAGGCCCGCAGGCTGCCCAGCAGGGCGAACTTGTTGTTGCTCGACCAGCCGGCGAACAGCACCGCATACACCGACAGGCCGGCCATGGCGAAGAAGAACAGCAGGCCGATGTTCAGGTCCGCCACGCCCCAGGTCGGGGTGATCGGGATGATCGCGAAGGCGATCAGCAAGGCGCTCATGGCCACGACCGGTGCCAGGGTGAAGATCACCTTGTCGGCAAACGGCGGCGTCCAGTCTTCCTTGAAGAACATCTTGATCATGTCGGCGGCGATCTGGAACATGCCGAACGGGCCGACGCGGTTCGGACCGTAGCGGTCCTGCCACCAGCCCAGCAGGCGACGTTCGACGAAGCTCAGCAACGCGCCGCAGACCACCACGGCCAGCAGGATCACGATGGCCTTGAGGACCGTCAGGATCACAGCGATCACTTCAGGGGTGAACCAGCTCATTGCGCTGCCTCCTGCAGACCGTCGACGGTTTTGCCGAATATCGCCGGTGGGATACCCGCCAGGCCAGCTGGCAGGGCCACCAGGCCGGCGCCCAGTTCTTCATTGATGCGCAGCGGCAGGCGCAGGGTCTGGCCGGCCACGTTCAGGCTCAGCAGGGCGCCATCGTTGACACCCAGGCGGTCGGCTTCGGACTTGGCCAGCGATACATAGGCGGCTGGGATGCGTTCCTGCACCGGCGCGGCCTTGGAAGAGTTCTCTTCGCTGCCGAACAGGTGATGGAACGGCACGACCTGCCAGGTACCCGGTGCCGGGTTGAAGGCGCGCGGCACGCTGGCGAACCAGCTCAGGCCATCGCCCTGACTCTCGATCAGGCGTGTGCCCGGGTCGCCGGCACGCAGGTGACCGCCGACTTCGTCCTGGAACTTGTTCCAGGCTTGTGGCGAGTTCCAGCCCGGCGACCAGGCGAATGGCACCTGGGAGCGCGGCTCGGTCGAACCCGAGTAGCCTTCCATGGAGAACGAGAACGCAGTGTCCTTGTCCTGGGAGGTACGCGGCTCATGCACGCTGATGTTCGCGCGCATGGCGGTGCGACCGCTGTAGCGCAGCGGTTCGCGCGCCAGCTTCAGGCCTTTGATGCGGAACGAGGCCGACGGTGCGGCATCGACGATCCGGGCCAGTTGCGGGTTGCTCTCGGCGCAGGCGGCGGTGGCATGGTCCAGTTGCGTCCAGTCCACCGGCTGGTTCAGCAGGGTCGAGCGCAGGGCATGCAACCAGCGCCAGCCTTCGTGAACCAGGATGCTGGCGTCCAGGTAAGTCGGGTCGAATACCTGGAAGAAGCGCTGGGCGCGGCCTTCCTGGCTGACCAGCGTACCGTCGCCTTCGGCGAAGCTCGCCGCCGGCAGCACCAGGTGGGCGCGGTCGGTGGTGGCGGTTTTCTGATGGTCGGCGACGATCAGCACTTTCGCGGCGTTCAGGGCGGCGTCCACCCGGGCTTTGTCGGTGCGGGTGTACAGGTCGTTTTCCAGTACCACGATGGCGTCGGCGCTGCCGTCGATCACCGCTTGCAGCGCTGCGTCCACCGATTCGCCACCGAGCATGGCCAGGCCGAGGCTGTTGGCTTCCGGCACGATCAGGCTGATGGAACCGTTCTTCTCCCGCAGCTTCAAGGCCTTGGCGATGTTGGCGGCGGCTTCGATCAAGGCCTTGGAACCCAGGGAGGTGCCGGCGATGATCAGTGGGCGCTTGGCTGCCAAAAGGGCATCGGCGATGCGCTGGGCCAGGGCGGCGGCTTCGCTGTCCAGGCCGTCGACTGCCGGGGCGCTGGCGTCCAGGGCGTGGGCCACGGCGAAACCGATGCGCGCCAGGTCGTCAGGGGCGGCGTGGACGCATTCTTCGGCGACGTCGTCGAGCTTGGTTTCGGCGAGGCTGGCGATGAACAGCGGGTTCAATGCGTGCTGGCCGATGTTCTTCACGGCGGCGTCGAGCCATGGCTGTACGCGCATGGCGTCGGCCATGTCTTCAGCCTTGCCCTTGACCGACTGGCGCAGGGCCAGGGCCATGCGCGCGGCGGTCTGGGTCAGGTCTTCGCCAAGGACGAACACTGCGTCGTGGTCTTCGATGTCGCGCATCGTCGGCACCGGCAGCGGGCTGTCCTTGAGCACTTGCAGGACCAGGCGGATGCGTTCCAGCTCGCCGGCCTCGATGCCACTGTAGAAGTGCTCGGCGCCGACCAGTTCACGCAGGGCGTAGTTGCTTTCCAGGCTGGCCCGTGGCGAGCCGATGCCGACGATGTTGCGTCCGCGCAGCAGTTCGGCGGCCTTGTCCAGCGCTTCGTCCAGGCTCAGTTTGGCGCCGCCCGCCAGCAGTGGCTGGCGTGGACGATCCTTGCGGTTGACGTAGCCATAGCCGAAACGGCCACGGTCGCACAGGAAGTACTGGTTCACCGAACCGTTGAAGCGGTTCTCGATGCGACGCAGTTCACCGTAGCGCTCGCCCGGAGAAATGTTGCAACCGCTGGAGCAGCCATGGCAGATGCTCGGCGAGAATTGCATGTCCCACTTGCGGTTGTAGCGCTCGGAGTGGGTCTTGTCGGTGAACACACCGGTCGGGCAGACCTCGGTGAGGTTGCCGGAGAATTCGCTTTCCAGGGTGCCGTCTTCGACGCGACCGAAGTACACGTTGTCGTGGGCACCGAACACTCCCAGGTCGGTGCCACCGGCGTAGTCCTTGTAGAAACGCACGCAGCGATAGCAGGCGATGCAGCGGTTCATCTCGTGGGAGATGAACGGGCCGAGGTCCTGGTTCTGGTGGGTGCGCTTGGTGAAGCGATAACGGCGCTCGTTGTGGCCGGTCATCACCGTCATGTCTTGCAGGTGGCAGTGACCGCCTTCTTCACAGACCGGGCAGTCGTGAGGGTGGTTGGTCATCAGCCATTCGACGACGCTGGCGCGAAACACTTTCGCTTCTTCGTCGTCGATGGAGATCCAGCTGCCGTCGGTGGCGGGGGTCATGCAGGACATGACGATCCGACCACGCTTGTCGTTTTCGTCGGTGTACTGCTTGACCGCGCATTGGCGACAGGCGCCTACGCTGCCAAGGGCGGGGTGCCAGCAGAAATAAGGGATGTCGAGGCCCAGGGACAGACATGCCTGTAACAGGTTGTCTGCGCCATCGACTTCGAGCTCTTTGCCGTCTACGTGGATAGTGGCCATGGTTCAAAGTTCTTCGTTGGCCCGGTGTCAGCGGGCGTGGCTAATGGAATCTTGTTATTCGTCCGAATCCAAACAGCCTGGGTAAAAGGCGTCATCGGACGAAAGGCGAAGGGCACGGACCCTTCGCCTTTTAAAGCGTCGTTACGCGCCGACCATGGTCGGCGTGACCACCTGATTGAGATCACCGGCGCGGGTTGGCGCGATGCCGGCCTCGAATTCAGGGCGGAAGTATTTGATTGCGCTGCCCAACGGCTCCACGGCACCCGGTGCGTGAGCACAGAAGGTCTTGCCTGGGCCGAGGAAACCCACCAGACCCAGCAGGGTCTCGATGTCGCCGGCCTGGCCTTCGCCGTTTTCAATGGCGCGCAGCAGCTTGACGCTCCACGGCAGGCCATCGCGGCAAGGGGTGCAGAAACCGCACGACTCACGGGAGAAGAACTCTTCCATGTTGCGCAGCAGCGAGACCATGTTGACGCTGTCGTCCACCGCCATGGCCAGGCCGGTACCCATCCGGGTGCCCACCTTGGCGATGCCGCCGGCATACATTTGTGCGTCCAGGTGTTCCGGCAACAGGAAACCGGTACCGGCGCCGCCAGGCTGCCAGCACTTGAGCTTGTAGCCGTCGCGCATGCCGCCGGCGTAGTCCTCGAACAGCTCGCGACCGGTAACGCCGAATGGCAGTTCCCACAAGCCAGGGTTCTTGACCTTGCCGGAGAAGCCCATGAGCTTGGTGCCCATGTCTTCGCTGCCGTCGCGGGCCAGGGATTTGTACCAGTCCACGCCGTCGGCGATGATCGCCGGGACGTTGCACAGGGTCTCGACGTTGTTCACGCAGGTCGGCTTGCCCCACACGCCGACGGCGGCAGGGAAGGGCGGCTTGGAGCGCGGGTTGGCGCGACGGCCTTCGAGGGAGTTGATCAGCGCGGTTTCTTCACCGCAGATGTAACGCCCGGCGCCGGTGTGGACGAACAGCTCGAAATCAAAACCCGAGCCCAGGATGTTCTTGCCCAGCAGGCCGGCAGCCTTGGCTTCTTCCACGGCACGGTTCAGGTGCTTGGCGGCGGTGGTGTATTCGCCGCGCAGGAAGATATAGCCACGGTAGGTCTTCAGCGCGCGGGCGCTGATCAGCATGCCTTCGATCAGCAGATGGGGCAGTTGCTCCATCAGCATGCGGTCTTTCCAGGTGTTGGGCTCCATTTCATCCGCATTGCACAGCAGGTAGCGGATGGTGATGGATTCGTCCTTGGGCATCAGGCCCCACTTCACGCCAGTGGGGAAGCCCGCGCCGCCACGGCCCTTGAGGCCGGAGTCTTTCACGGTCTGGACGATGTCGTCCGCAGCCATGTCGGCAAACGCCTTGCGCGCGGCGGCGTAGCCGTTCTTGGCCTGGTATTCGTCCAGCCACACCGCTTCGCCGTCGTCACGCAGACGCCAGGTCAGGGGATGGGTTTCGGCCGAACGCTGGATGCGGTTGGCGGGCCCGAAGGAAGTCAGGGTCATACGTAGCCCTCCAGCAGTTTGGCGACGCCGTCAGGCTGGACGTCACCGAAGGTGTCGTCGTCGATCATCAGCGCCGGCGCCTTGTCGCAGTTGCCCAGGCAGCACACCGGCAGCAGGGTGAAGCGGCCGTCGGCGGTGGTCTGGCCCAGGCCGATGCCCAGCTTGCTCTGGATTTCGCTGACCACGGACTCGTGGCCGCCGATGTAGCAGACCATGCTGTCGCAGACGCGAATGATGTGGCGGCCCACTGGCTGGCGGAAGATCTGGCTATAGAAGGTGGCGACGCCTTCGACGTCGCTGGCCGGAATGCCAAGGATCTCGCCGATGGCGTAGAGCGCGCCATCGGGCACCCAGCCACGTTCCTTCTGGACGATCTTCAGGGCTTCGATCGACGCCGCGCGCGGGTCTTCGTAGTGATGCAGCTCGTGCTCGATGGCCGAGCGCTCGGTTTCGCTCAAGGCGAAACGGTCTGTCTGGATAAGCGTGCTGTTCATGCTTAGCGGTCCACGTCGGCCATAACGAAATCGATACTACCCAGGTACGCGATCAAGTCCGCGACCATGCTGCCTTTGATCACTGAAGGGATCTGCTGCAGGTGCGGGTAGCTTGGGGTGCGAATCCGGGTGCGGTAGCTCATGGTGCCGCCGTCGCTCGTCAGGTAATAACTGTTGATGCCCTTGGTCGCTTCGATCATCTGGAAGGATTCGTTGGCCGGCATGACCGGGCCCCACGAAACCTGCAGGAAGTGCGTGATCAGGGTCTCGATGTGTTGCAGCGTGCGCTCTTTGGGCGGCGGCGTGGTCAGCGGGTGGTCCGCCTTGTACGGGCCTTCCGGCATGTTGCGCAGGCACTGGTCGATGATCTTGATGCTCTGGCGCATTTCCTCGACGCGAACCATGCAGCGGTCGTAGGCATCGCCATTGGCCGCCAGCGGTACTTCGAATTCGAAGTTTTCATAGCCGGAGTAAGGACGCGCCTTGCGCAGGTCGAAGTCGCAACCGGTGGACCGCAGGCCGGCACCGGTGACGCCCCATTCCAGGGCTTCCTTGGTGTTGTAGGCAGCGACGCCGATGGTACGACCCTTGAGAATGCTGTTCTGCAGGGCGGCCTTGGTGTATTCGTCCAGGCGCTTGGGCATCCACTCGACGAAGTCCTTGACCAGTTTCTCCCAGCCCCGCGGCAGGTCGTGGGCAACGCCACCGATGCGGTACCAGGCCGGGTGCAGGCGGAAACCGGTGATGGCTTCGATCACCGTGTAGGCTTTCTGGCGGTCGGTGAAGGTGAAGAACACCGGGGTCATGGCGCCGACGTCCTGGATATAGGTACCCAGGAACAGCAGGTGGCTGGTGATGCGGAAGAACTCGGCCATCATGATGCGGATGACGTCGACCTTCTCCGGGACCTTGATCCCGGCCAGTTTTTCCACCGACAGCACGTACGGCAGGTTGTTCATCACGCCGCCGAGGTAGTCGATACGGTCGGTGTACGGGATGAAGCTGTGCCAGGACTGGCGCTCGGCCATTTTTTCGGCACCACGGTGGTGGTAGCCGATGTCAGGCACGCAGTCGACGATCTCTTCGCCGTCCAGTTGCAGGATGATACGGAACGCACCGTGGGCCGAAGGGTGGTTCGGGCCGAGGTTGAGGAACATGTAGTCCTCGTTGGCACCCGAACGCTTCATGCCCCAGTCTTCAGGCTTGAAGCGCGCGGCTTCTTCCTCGAGCTGTTGCTTGGCCAGGGACAGGCTGAACGGGTCGAACTCGGTGGCGCGGGCCGGGAAGTCCTTGCGCAGCGGGTGACCTTCCCAGGTCGGCGGCATCATGATGCGCGACAGATGCGGGTGACCGGGGAAGTCGATCCCGAACATGTCCCACACTTCACGCTCGTACCAGTTGGCGTTCGGCCAGATGCCGGTCACGGTCGGCACGCTGAGGTCGCTCTCGGACAAGGCGACCTTGATCATTACGTCACTATTACGTTCGATCGACAGCAGGTGATAGAACACGGTGAAATCGACGCCGTCGGGCAGCCCTTGACGCTTGGTGCGCAGGCGCTCGTCCACGCCGTGCAGGTCATAGAGCATGACGTACGGCTTGGGCAGGTTGCGCAGGAAGGTCAGGACTTCGACGAGCTTGGCGCGGGCAACCCAAAGCACCGGCATGCCGGTACGGGTCGGCTGGGCGGTGAACGCCTCGGGGCCAAAACGGTTGTTCAGTTCGACGACCACATCCTGGTCGTCTGCCTTGTAAGGCGGGATGTACAGAGCACTGCCTGTAGTCATGGTTATTTATCGCTTTCGGTCAACGTAAAGAATGAAGCCAGGTTCTCGTTTCTTATGCAGAGCAGAGCTGGATCAGACTTCGTCGGGGCTGCGCAGGTTGGTGACTGCGATACGCTGTTCGCGGCGCTGTTCCTTTTGCGATGGCATCTCGGCGCGATAGACGCCTTGATCGCCAACGACCCAGGACAGCGGGCGACGCTCCTGGCCAATCGACTCCTGCAACAGCATCAAGCCTTGCAGGAACGCTTCAGGGCGAGGGGGGCAGCCAGGCACGTAGACGTCCACGGGCAGGAACTTGTCCACCCCTTGAACGACGGAGTAGATGTCGTACATGCCACCGGAGTTGGCGCACGAACCCATGGAGATGACCCACTTGGGTTCGAGCATTTGCTCGTAGAGGCGCTGGATGATCGGCGCCATCTTGATGAAGCAGGTACCGGCGATAACCATGAAATCCGCCTGGCGTGGTGATGCCCGGATAACCTCGGCGCCAAAGCGCGCGATGTCGTGGGGCGCCGTGAAGGCGGTGGTCATTTCCACGTAGCAGCACGAAAGGCCGAAGTTGTACGGCCACAGGGAGTTCTTGCGACCCCAGTTGACCGTGCTGTTCAGCACGTCTTCGAGCTTGCCCATGAAGATGTTTTTGTGGACTTGATCTTCTAACGGATCAGCGACGGTTTCCCGCTCGCCAATCGGATACTGCTCGTTAGGAGCATCGGGGTCGATCCTGGTGAGATTGTATTGCATTGCCAAAGCCTCATTGTTTCAGCTTCGCTTGCCGCTTGCGCCGAGCTTCCGGAGCCCAATCAAGTGCCCCCACCCGGTAAAGGTAGACAAGACCTGCCAACAGAATTGCTATGAAAACGAGAGCTTCGACGAATCCGGTCCAGCCGCTTTCGCGGACGGACACAGACCATGCAAAGAGAAAGAGGGCTTCGATATCGAAGATCACGAACAGCATCGCGACCAGATAGAATTTGGCTGAGAGCCGCAAGCGGGCGCCACCGGTAGGTAGCATGCCGGACTCGAACGGTTCATTTTTGCTGCGGCCCCAGGCTTTTGACCCAAGCAGGCTCGACACGCCGAGCATGAAAGCACACAGGCCAACGACGCCCAGAAGGAAAATGGCAAAGCCCCAGTTGTGGGCCATGAGTCCTGTCGCTTCGGACATGCTGGAAATCCTTAACAGAGAGCAAAGGTCTCTGAGCTTGAATGAAATAACGCAGTGACGATATGTCGCAGCAATCAATCGCGGTGATTTTATGGCTAAACACCGGGCAAGTAAAATTCCTATAGCGAAATTATTTATTGGAATAAGGACATAGCGCGCCCCCAAGACCCTGCAGCCCAGGCCCCATGGGCATTGGCCGACTATTCATTAATAATATTTCGTGCGGAATGCAACAATGATAATGACTTCCAAATGATAATTGTTATTGTTTGTGGCGGCCTTTCTACGCTGCACTTAGTGCCGTGCCTGAGGGGCTGTCTTACATCGCCGCTACTGCAGTTGTCAGCGTCGGACGTTTTACTCCTTTTCGGACTGCCCAATACTGCGTTCGATCAATTTTTCTATCCGTGCGCCGAAGTTTTGTCGGGGAGGGCCCATGCAGGTCGGATCTGCATGGGGACTGCTCCTGTGGGAGTCAAGCTTGCCCGCGATCCCGGCAACGCGGTCCCGAGGCAGACTGCGTTCGCTCTTCGCGGACAAGCCTGACTCCCACAGTTGCAGGCTTGCTCTTACAGCGTAGGTCGCTTCAAAAAAAACGGGTGAAAAAAACCGGGTGCTCAGATCAATGTTGCTCAGTCGGCCCGCGCCTGTGGCCAGGGGATTTGCGCATTAAGCGACACCGTTTTTGCGAGCGAAAATTGGCACGAGATTGGCTTAAGGTCTTGAACGAGTGATATCAAATGGCTATCTTTGTGGTTCATTCATCTAATCATCTATATCAATGTTGGTTAGATTTCCGCTCCCTTCTTATATAGCCGCGTCAGTTTTCATCGTTCGCGGCTGATACCAAAGGAATGTCATGAACTCTCGGATCGCGAATATGAGCGTTATGCTCAAGCTGGCTTTGGGCTTTGCTGTTGTGCTGCTTTTGACCGCTATTGTCGCCGCGACCGGCTGGTTCAGCCTGGGGAAAATGATCGAGCGCACTGATCGAATGACCAGCATCACCGAGCTCGGCAACCGTCTCGATCACCTGCGCAGGGCGCGCTTGCAGTACCAGTTGGACAGGGGTGATGAACAAAAGGGTGCATTGATCCAGGCGTCGCTGGAGCAGTTCGTCACCCAGCAGAAAATCCTGGCAAAAGAGCTGAAGAAACCTGAAAACCTGAACAAACTTGCGCTGATCGAGCAGGCCAGCACGCAGTATCAAGTGGCACTGAATACGATGCGCGAGGCTTATCGCAATGACGCAGCCATGCGCAAGGAGATGGGCGTCAATGCGGTCAAGGGCGCGGCGCTGATTGCCCAGGTCATCACTGACGTAGAAGCGATGCCTGCCTCGGATGAGCGCTTTGACCTTTATAAGCTCATCCTCAAGGCCAAGGAGGACGTGGCGCTGGTGCGTTATGAAGTGCGTGGCTATACCGGCAACCCCAACAGCGCCACCGAACAAGCCGCCACCCGCCAGCTCGAAAATGCGTTCAAGAGCATCGAAACACTCAAGAGCGCTTTTGGTCCCACCTATACCGACACCATCAAGCAACTGGAAACCGCGTTGATTGCTTACCGCCGTTCGGTGCAGGACTTCACTGCCAGTAATCAGGCCATTGGCAGGGCCGTGCAGGACACCATCGATTTGGGCGAAACCATCACCCGCCTGACCGATGAAATGTATGCCAGCCAACTGGTCTCCCGTGACGAAGACAGCGCCCAGGCCCGCGTCCTGCAACTGAGCTGCACCGCCTTGGCGATGTTGCTGGGGATTTTTGCCGCCCTGATCATCACGCGCCAGATTACGCGGCCGTTGCAGGACACATTGGCTGTGGTCGATCGCATTGCCGCAGGGGACCTCACGCAACACATGATCGTGACTCGTCGTGATGAGCTGGGTGTCTTGCAGCAAGGTATCGAGCGCATGGGTACCACCTTGCGTGACCTGATCGGTGGTATCCGCGATGGCGTCACCCAAATCGCCAGTGCCGCCGAAGAGCTATCGGCTGTCACCGAGCAGACCAGTGCTGGGGTCAATAGCCAGAAAATCGAGACCGATCAGGTGGCGACCGCCATGCACGAAATGTCGGTCACCGTGCATGAAGTCGCGCGTAATGCCGAACAGGCTTGCGCAGCTGCATCAGAGGCCGATGCACAAGCCCGTATTGGCGACCAAGTGGTTGCGCAGGCCATCGTTCAGATCGAGCGCTTGGCCAGTGAGGTCGGGCGCTCGGTCGAAGCCATGAACGAGCTGGAGCAAGAAAGTGGGCGCATCGGCAAGATCATGGACGTGATCAGGGCGGTGGCTGAGCAGACCAACTTGCTGGCTCTTAACGCCGCCATTGAAGCTGCTCGCGCAGGTGACGCGGGGCGCGGTTTTGCCGTGGTCGCCGACGAAGTACGTGGGCTGGCCCAGCGTACCCAGCATTCCACCGAAGAGATTGAAAGCCTGGTGGCGGGTTTGCAGAACGGCACGCGCCAGGTATCGAGTATCATGCAAAACAGCCGTGAACTGACCGACAGCAGCGTGGAGTTGGCCTCCAAGGCCGGCGCCTCCCTGGGCAATATCACCCAGGCGGTTTCTGGCATTCAGTCCATGAACCAGCAGATTGCTGCCGCCGCGGTGCAACAAAGCTCGGTGGCCGAGGAAATCAGCCGGAGTGTCCTGAACGTGCGCGATGTATCCGAACAGACCGCCTCGGCCAGCGAAGAAACCGCAGCCTCCAGCATCGAACTGGCGCGCCTGGGTAACCAGTTGCAGCAGTTGGTCAGTCACTTCAAAGTGTGAAAGCCGGGCTTGACGATCCACGTTGCCGGGGAACAGCAGGCGAAAAAAAGCCCCGAACCAGTCGGGGCGTCAGATCGTCGGCTTTGCGGTTAGCTTTTATTCGGTCCGCAAGGGCCGTTTACCGCGTGGATCAGTGGAACTGTTCTTCTTCGGTGGAACCGGTCAGTGCGGTCACCGACGAAGCGCCGCCCTGGATCACGGTGGTCATGTCGTCGAAGTAGCCGGTGCCCACTTCCTGCTGGTGCGCCACGAAGGTGTAGCCCTTGGCGGCGTCAGCGAACTCCTGCTCTTGCAGTTTCACGTAGGCGGTCATGTCGTTGCGGGCGTAGTCGTGCGCCAGGTTGAACATGCTGTGCCACATGTTGTGGATGCCGGCCAGGGTGATGAACTGGTGCTTGTAGCCCATGGCGGACAGTTCGCGCTGGAACTTGGCGATGGTCGCGTCGTCCAGGTTTTTCTTCCAGTTGAAGGAAGGCGAGCAGTTGTACGACAGGATCTGGTCCGGGTATTCCTTCTTGATCGCTTCGGCGAAGCGACGGGCTTCGTCCAGGTCTGGCTTGGCGGTTTCGCACCAGATCAGGTCAGCGTATGGCGCGTAGGCCAGGCCGCGGGCGATAGCCTGGTCGAGGCCGGCGCGCACCTTGTAGAAACCTTCCGGGGTACGGGTGCCGGTCACGAACGGTTGGTCGTACGGGTCGCAGTCGGAGGTCAGCAGGTCAGCGGCGTTGGCGTCGGTACGGGCCAGGATGATGGTCGGCACGCCAGCGACGTCGGCAGCCAGGCGAGCAGCGGTCAGCTTCTGCACGGCTTCCTGGGTAGGAACCAGTACCTTGCCGCCCATGTGGCCGCATTTCTTCACCGAAGCCAGTTGGTCTTCGAAGTGAACGCCAGCGGCGCCTGCTTCGATCATGCTCTTCATCAGCTCGTAGGCGTTCAGGACGCCGCCGAAACCGGCTTCGGCGTCAGCCACGATCGGCGCGAAGTAGTCGATGTAGCCTTCGTCGCCCGGGTTCTTGCCGGCTTTCCACTGGATCTGGTCGGCACGACGGAACGAGTTGTTGATGCGCTTGACCACGGTTGGAACCGAATCCACCGGGTACAGCGATTGGTCAGGGTACATCGACTCGGCGGAGTTGTTGTCCGCAGCCACTTGCCAGCCCGACAGGTAGATCGCCTGGATACCGGCCTTGACTTGCTGCACAGCCTGGCCGCCGGTCAGGGCGCCCATGCAGTTGACGAAATCTTTCTCGGGACGGAAGGCTGGCTTGGCGCCCTGGGTGACCAGGTTCCAGAGCTTCTCGGCGCCCATTTTCGCAAAGGTGTGCTCAGGTTGAACCGAGCCACGCAGACGGACGACGTCAGCAGCGGAATAATTGCGCTTCACGCCTTTCCAGCGCGGGTTTTCAGCCCAGTCTTTTTCAAGGGCTGCAATTTGCTGTTCGCGTGTCAGTGCCATGGAGATAAACCTCGTCGCATAGGTCTTGGTGGAAAATTCCTGCTCCTGCCGACCAGGGGTTGGCGTACAAGTCGGTTCAGGCGGGGAGGCGACGGGATGAACGATGGGCTCGAGGGGAAAGTGAGCAGGTAGGGGCGGACTGCGGGCGCATTCGGGCGTCGTGGGCCTTTAATACGAACTCAGAGTGATGCCGGGTTACCTAGTTACGCTTCCGTCCCTCGGGACAACTTCGTTCCAGTCGCAACCTCGTCAAACACACCTTGTGGGCGGTACAGACACGAATCGGCTCGCAGGGTAGTTGCAAGCGTCGACCCGAAGGCCCTTGCCAGGGCCCCTGATTAGCGGGAGCGAGGCCATCATGCCTTCGGTTTTTTTGCTCGTCAAACGTTTTGTAGTGCTTTTTTTGTAGCACTACATCTTTGGTCTAATACGACTCATCAGTCAGTTTTTGGTGCTTCAGTTCAGGGTATCGACCTTGACCCGCAAAATCATGTCATCGCGGCCCTGGGTCGAGTAGCTGCGGGTCAGACCCTGTTTGTCGGCCTGATTCTGGCGATTGACCCCGGCCAGGGTGATCCATTCGCCCAGGCGACCGCTGACGGTTGTGTCGGTACTTTGAACGTTCACTACATCGGGACGTTCCTGGCTCATGCGGTCACGGTTGGTACTGATGCTCAGATGAACGGTCTCACCGGTGACGCTGGCGGTGACATAAAAACCCTGGGTGACGTTGCGGTATTCGGTCTGGCTTTGCATGCGCCCATAGGTGTCGGTCTGGGTGCTGGTGAACGGCACGCTCTGGCCCACCTGGATCAACGCCGGTTGGCCTTCGCTGGCTTGTACCTGCTGCACGCCGCCTTCACGGCTGGCGGTGCTGCGATTGATGATGCGGGTCTGGCTGGGGGCGGCACCGTTGATCGAATAGCCCTGGTCGCCCTGCAGGTTGTTTTCGTTGGTGTCGACGGTGATCAGCAGGCGCTTGGGAGCGGTATCCAATTGGGCGAGGAATTGCCGGAGTTCTTCGATTTTGCCGGGCTCGGCATTGACGATCAGTTGGTTGCCGTAGGCGCTGACCTGGCCGTCCTTGCCGATGAAATTCTGCGCCACCGGCAGCAGGTCGGCGCTGGTGCGGTAGTTCAGCGGCACGACTTGCGTGTCGGCCATGACCGACAGGCTGCAACCGAGCAGCAGAGTGGTAAGCAGGGTGCGTAAGGACATGTCCATTTCTCCGCGAGACAAAGGCTTGATATTGCCAGTTTGTCGGCCCGGGATGGGGCAAGTTGAATGGTAGACGGCAAAACGCCCCGGCATCGGAGGATGGCGGGGCGTTTTATGGTGCTGATGATGCTTTGTGGCGAGGGGATTTATCCCCGTTGGGCTGCGAAGCAGCCCCAACAAGCTAATTGCGTCAACCTGGCACACCACAGTGACTGACTTGAGGGCTGCTGCGCAGCCCAGCGGGGCGGTGCGACGTTTCGCTAAATCCCCTCGCCACAGGGTTTCAGGTGGAATGGCGAACCATGTCCACATGGGGAATTCCGGCTTCCAGGAACTCCTCACTGACCACCGCGAAACCCAGGCGCTCATAGAACGGCGTGGCATGCACCTGGGCGCTGAGCATCTGTTGCTTGAGCCCGCGTTTCTCGGCTTCGGCGATCACGGCGTGCATCAGCGCGTCACCCACCTTCAGGCCGCGCCAGTCCTTGAGGACCGAGACGCGACCGATATGGCCGTCAGTCAACAGGCGAGCGGTGCCAATGGGGAAGTCGCCTTCAAACGCCAGAAAATGCACCGCGCCCTGGTCATCGGCATCCCATTCTAGCTCAGGCGGAACGGACTGCTCGGCAATGAACACGGTTTCACGAATGCGCCGGATCTCGGCGTTATCCTTTTGCCAGTCTGCGACACGAACGTGAATTTTATTCATCAGCGAACCCCAGGCTGCCTTGCTTGACCAGCTCGCAGACCAGGCCGCGACCGTCTTCATCGGCCAACCACGGGCCAAGGTTCTCGATGTGCAGGGCGTCGGCGGCGCAGATCATTTTCAGCAGTTCGCGCAGCTTGCCCGGCAGGTAACGGCTCTGGCCGCTGGCGAACAGCAGCAGGTCATCATCGACTTCCGACCAGGCCAGGCGCGCACTCGGATTGCGAATGATCACTGCACCTTGTTCCAGGCTGGCCAGCAGGTCGTCTTCTTCCAGCTCCGGGCCCACCACCAGTTCCGGGTAGCGTGGCTCGGTCATGAACTGGCCGAACCAGGTCAGCAGCAGCCGCTCGTCGCTCATGTGCTCGGCCAGCAGGCCCTTGAGGCGGTCGAGAGCGTCCTGCTGGATCTGGTGCGGGTCGGCTACAGGGCGTGCATCGGCGTCGGTGTAGCGTTCTTCGTCCGGCAGGAACTGGCTGAGGAAGTCGGTGAAATGGGTCAGTACTTCGGCGGCGCTAGGCGCACGGAAACCCACCGAGTAGGTCATGCAGTCATCCACGGCCACGCCGCAGTGGGCCAGGCGCGGTGGCAGGTAGAGCATGTCGCCCGGTTCCAGGGTCCACTCATCGGTGGCCTCGAATTCGGCGAGGATGCGCAGGTCGGCGTGCTGCAGCAGCGGGCTCTCGGAGTCGCACATCTGGCCGATTTTCCAGTTGCGCTGGCCATGGCCTTGCAGCAGGAACACGTCATAGTTATCGAAGTGCGGGCCCACGCTGCCACCGGGGGCGGCGAAGCTGATCATCACATCGTCGATGCGCCAGCTCGGCAGGAAGCGGAAGTTCTCCAGCAGCTCGCTGACTTCCGGTACGAACTGATCGACAGCCTGTACCAGCAGGGTCCACTCGCGCTCTGGCAACTTGCTGAATTCGTCTTCGGCGAACGGGCCGCGACGCAGTTCCCAAGGGCGCTCGCCGTGCTCGATCACCAGGCGCGATTCGACTTCTTCTTCCAGGGCCAGGCCGGCCAGTTCGTCGGCGTCGATGGGGCTTTGGAAGTCAGGAATCGCCTGACGGATCAGCAGCGGTTTTTTCTGCCAGTAGTCGCGCAGGAACTCCCGTGCCGTAATGCCGCCCAGGAGTTGCAGAGGAATATCAGGATTCATGTGTAACCTATTGAAAAAATATACTTTTCAGCCGCGAATAAAAACGCCCGGCGCGGCCGGGCGTCTCAAAGGTAAAGCCGTGGATCAGATGCGCTTGGCTTGTGCCGCTGCGTTGCCGATGTAGCTGGCCGGCGTCAGCTTTTTCAGCTCGGCGCGAGCGTCGGCAGGCATGTCCAGGCCATCGATGAAAGTCTGCAACGCTTCAGGGCTGATGCCCTTGCCACGGGTCAGTTCTTTCAGCTTTTCATACGGGTTTTCGATGTTGTAGCGACGCATCACGGTCTGGATCGGCTCGGCCAGGACTTCCCAGCAGGCGTCCAGGTCGGCGGCGATCTTCTGCTCGTTCAGTTCCAGCTTGCTGATGCCCTTGAGGCTGGCTTCGTAGGCAATGACGCTGTGGGCAAAGCCCACGCCCAGGTTGCGCAGTACGGTGGAATCGGTCAGGTCGCGCTGCCAGCGGGAGATCGGCAGTTTGCTCGCCAGGTGCTGGAACAGCGCGTTGGCGATGCCCAGGTTGCCTTCTGAGTTTTCGAAGTCGATCGGGTTGACCTTGTGCGGCATGGTCGAGGAACCGATTTCGCCGGCGATGGTGCGCTGCTTGAAGTAACCCAGGGAGATGTAGCCCCAGATGTCACGGTCGAAGTCGATCAGGATGGTGTTGAAACGGGCGATCGCGTCGAACAGCTCGGCGATGTAGTCATGCGGTTCGATCTGGGTGGTGTACGGGTTGAAGCTCAGGCCCAGCTCGTCTTCGATGAAGGCGCGGGCGTTGGCTTCCCAGTCGATGTCCGGGTAGGCCGACAAGTGGGCGTTGTAGTTGCCCACGGCACCGTTGATCTTGCCCAGCAGCGGCACGGCGGCAACCTGGGCGATCTGGCGCTCCAGGCGGTACACCACGTTCGCCAGTTCCTTGCCCAGGGTGGTCGGCGAAGCCGGTTGACCGTGGGTGCGCGACAGCATCGGCACGTCGGCGAAGCGGATCGCCAGCTCGCGGATGGCCTCGGCGGTCTGACGCATCAGCGGCAACATCACCTCATCACGGCCTTCGCGCAGCATCAGGGCGTGGGACAGGTTGTTGATGTCCTCGCTGGTGCAGGCAAAGTGGATGAACTCGCTGACGTTGGCCAGTTCTGGCAGTTTGGCCGCCTGCTCCTTGAGCAGGTATTCGATGGCCTTGACGTCGTGGTTGGTGGTGCGCTCGATCTCTTTGACGCGCTCGGCGTGCTCCAGCACAAAGTTTTCTGCCAGGGCGTTCAGCACCGCGTTGGCTTCGGCGGAAAACGCCGGCACTTCGCTGATGGCAGGATGGGCGGCCAGGCGCTGGAGCCAGCGTACTTCAACCAGGACGCGGGCACGGATCAAGCCGTACTCGCTGAAAATCGGGCGCAGGGCCTGGGTTTTGCCGGCGTAGCGGCCGTCAACAGGGGAAACCGCAGTGAGCGAAGAGAGCTGCATGGGGTGTTCTCGGACAGTCGGGCAACGAAATGGGGCGCGTATCATACATGAAAACAATCGCCGGTCCGTCGCCAACTGACCGGCGTATTACGCGTAACGAACTACAAAAACGGGTTGAGGCGACTTATTCGTTGCGCATCAACGGGTAAAGCTCTTTAAGCAATTTGCGCCGGCTGATCACCAGTTGCCAGCGATGGCCGCCCAACTGCCGCCACAGCCGTGCCGAGCGAATCCCGGCCAGCAACAGGGCGCGGATCTTCGAGGCATTGCTCGGTTGCTGCAGGTTGCGCATGTCGCCGTGCACCTGGATGCGCTGGCGCAAGGTGCTCAGGGTGTCCTGGTACAGCGCGCCGCAGGCCGCGACGACGTTTTCGTGGGACGGGCCGAAGTGCTCGACCTGGGACTGGATCTGCGGCAAGCGTTTGCCGATGGTCTCCAGCAGGTCGTCGCGCTTGGCCAGCTGGCGCTCAAGCCCCAGCATCGACAAGGCGTAGCGCAGCGGTTCGCGTTGCAGGGCGCTGGGATCGCGTTCCAGGGCGCCGATCAGGGCGCGATAGCCTTCACGCAGGTTCAGGTCGTCACCGCCGTAGACCTCCAGGGTGTCCTTGGGGTCGCGAACCAGCAGGCTGCCGAGCATGCAGGCCACGCCCGCCTCGGTGGCCTGGCCGGTCTTGGCAATCCTGTCCACCAGCACGGCGGCGAGAAACACCCCACCCAATGCTGTCAGTTGTTCCTGGATGGAGGTCATGCCTTGCTGCTCCAGGGTTCTGCGACTTCGATCACGCCGCCGCCCAGGCAGACTTCGCCGTCATAGAACACCACGGACTGGCCGGGCGTGACCGCCCGCTGCGGGTCATCGAAGGTGGCACGGTAGCCCGTGGCGGTTTTTTCCAGGGTGCAGGGCTGGTCGCTTTGGCGGTAGCGAACCTTGGCCGTCAGGCGACGTGGTTCGCTGAGGTCGATGGGGTTGACCCAATAGATGTCGGAAGCGAGCAGGGCGCGGGAAAACAACCACGGATGGTCGTTGCCCTGGCCGACGATCAGCTCGTTGTGTTCCAGGTCCTTGACCAGTACGTACCAAGGCTCTTCGCCAGCGTCTTTCAAGCCGCCGATGCCCAGGCCCTGGCGCTGGCCGATGGTGTGGTACATCAGGCCATGGTGACGGCCGATGACTTCGCCTTCGGTGGTCTTGATCTCGCCTGGCTGGGCCGGCAGGTACTGCTTGAGGAAGTCGCTGAAGCGGCGCTCACCGATGAAGCAGATCCCGGTGGAATCCTTCTTCTTGGCGGTGGCGAGCTGGTGTTTTTCGGCGATTGCGCGCACTTCGGGCTTTTCCAGTTCGCCTACCGGGAACAGGGTCTTGGCGATCTGTTCGCCGCCGACGGCATGCAGGAAGTAGCTCTGGTCCTTGTTCGGGTCCAGGCCCTTGAGCAATTCAGTACGGCCGTCGATGTCGCGGCGACGCACGTAGTGGCCGGTGGCGATCAGGTCTGCGCCGAGCATCATGGCGTAGTCGAGGAACGCCTTGAACTTGATTTCGCGGTTGCACAGGATGTCCGGGTTCGGCGTGCGGCCGGCCTTGTACTCGGCCAGGAAGTGCTCGAACACGTTGTCCCAGTACTCGGCGGCGAAGTTGGCGGTGTGCAGCTTGATGCCGATCTTGTCGCACACCGCCTGGGCATCCGCGAGGTCGTCCATGGCGGTGCAGTATTCGGTTCCGTCGTCTTCTTCCCAGTTCTTCATGAACAGGCCTTCCACCTCATAACCCTGCTCGATCAGCAGAAGGGCGGAAACGGAAGAGTCCACGCCGCCGGACATGCCGACAATGACGCGCTGCTTGGATGTGTCAGAAGGAGCTGGATCACGCATAGGAGTTTCAATGAGTGTCTTGAAAAAGGACGCGATTCTATCAGGCCCGGGCGCGCAAGGCTAAAGAGAAGGACGGATCAGCGTCAGACTGTGGCGATGGCCGGCCAGATAATCGTCGATGCAGCGGATGATCAGCTCGCTGCGCCAGTGCCCGCGCTGTTCGAGCAGCTCGTCGCGAGTCAGCCATTTGGCGCCCAGAATGCCGTCGTCCAATTGATATTCGGGGCGGTGTTTCAAGGCCTTGGCGGCGAAACAGACCCGCTGGTAGGTCACGCCATTGCTGGGGGCGGTGTACAGGTAGATGCCCACCACGCTGGTGGGTTCGACGTCCCAGCCGGTTTCTTCCAGGGTTTCGCGCACCGCGGCTTCGATCAGCGTTTCGTCCGGGTCCAGGTGACCGGCGGGCTGGTTGAGCACTGCTCGTCCGCCTTTGGATTCTTCGACCATCAGGAAACGGCCGTGGTCTTCGACGATGGTGGCGACGGTGATGTGGGGTTTCCAGTCCATGGGGTTTCCTAGATATCAATGTGCATGGAATTTCAATTTGAAAACAGGCCATTGTGGGAGCGAGCCTGCTCGCGATAGCGGTGTGTCAGTCAGCATCAGGGTTGAATGTTATACCGCTATCGCGAGCAGGCTCGCTCCCCACAGGGGGGATATGTTGTCAGGAGGGAAAGTATGGTGTGTCCGGAAACACAAACCCCGGCACCAGGCCGGGGTTCGTGATGTTCCCTTACAACCTTACACCAGCGCAGCAATTGCCGCGTTGAAGGTGGCGCTCGGGCGCATGGCCTTGCTGGTCAGCTCAGGGTTGGCGAAGTAGTAACCGCCGATATCCACTGGCTTGCCTTGAACGGCATTGAGCTCGGCAACGATTTTTTTCTTCGTTGTCGGTCAACGTCTTGGCCAGGGCAGTGAACTGAGCCTTGAGGGCTGCGTCGTCGTCCTGGGCGGCCAGTGCCTGGGCCCAGAACAGGGTCAGGTAGAAGTGGCTGCCACGGTTGTCGATGCCGCCGACCTTGCGCGAAGGCGACTTGTTGCGGTCCAGGAACTCACCGGTAGCCTGGTCGAGGGTCTTGGCCAGCACCAGCGCTTTCGGGTTGTCGTAGGTCACGCCCAGGTGTTCGAGGGAGGCGGCCAGGGCCAGGAACTCGCCCAGGGAATCCCAGCGCAGGAAGTTTTCTTCCAGCAGTTGCTGAACATGCTTGGGTGCCGAGCCGCCGGCGCCGGTTTCGAACAGACCACCGCCGTTCATCAGCGGCACGATGGAGAGCATCTTGGCGCTGGTGCCCAGTTCCATGATCGGGAACAGGTCAGTCAGGTAATCGCGCAGTACGTTGCCGGTCACCGAAATGGTGTCCTTGCCTTCGCGGGTGCGTGCCAGGGTGAACTTCATCGCGTCGACCGGCGACATGATGCGGATGTCCAGGCCGGTGGTGTCGTGGTTCTTCAGGTAGGCCTGGACTTTCTCGATCACCACGCCGTCATGGGCGCGCATCGGGTCCAGCCAGAAGATCGCCGGGGTGCTGCTGGCGCGAGCGCGGTTGACGGCCAGCTTGACCCAATCCTGGATCGGCGCGTCCTTGGTCTGGCACATGCGGAAGATGTCGCCAGCCTCGACGTTCTGCTCCAGCAGGGTGCGACCGGTGCTGTCGGAAACGCGTACCACGCCGTTGGCCTTGATCTGGAAGGTCTTGTCGTGGGAGCCGTACTCTTCGGCTTTCTTGGCCATCAGGCCGACGTTCGGCACGCTGCCCATGGTGGTTGGGTCGAAGGCGCCGTGTTGCTTGCAGTCTTCGATCACCGCCTGGTAGATGGTGGCGTAGCAGCGATCCGGGATCACGGCCTTGGTGTCGTGCAACTGACCGTCGGTGCCCCACATCTTGCCGGAGTCACGGATCATGGCCGGCATCGAGGCGTCGACGATGACGTCGCTCGGCACGTGCAGGTTGGTGATGCCTTTGTCGGAGTTGACCATCGCCAGGGATGGACGCGCTGCGTAGACCGCCTGGATGTCGGCTTCGATCTGCGCCTGCTGCTCGGCCGGCAGGGCCTTGATGCGGGCGTACAGGTCGCCGATGCCGTTGTTCAGGTTGAAGCCGATCTGCTCCAGCACTTGGGCGTGCTTGGCCAGGGCGTCTTTATAGAACTCGGCAACGATCTGGCCGAACATGATCGGGTCGGAGACCTTCATCATGGTGGCCTTGAGGTGAACCGACAGCAGGACGCCTTTTTGCTTGGCGTCTTCGATTTCAGCGGCGATGAAGTCGCGCAGGGCGTTCTTGCTCATCACGGCGCAGTCGAGGATCTCACCGGCTTGTACGGTGGTTTTTTCCTTCAGGACAGTGGCAGTGCCGTCCTGGGCGATCAGCTCGATTTTCACGCTGCCGGCAGCGTCGATCAGGGCGGCTTTTTCGCTACCGTAGAAATCGCCGGTGTTCATGTGGGCCACGTGGGACTTGGAGTCGGCTGCCCAGGCGCCCATTTTGTGCGGGTGCTTGCGTGCGTAGTTCTTGACCGACAACGGGGCGCGGCGGTCGGAGTTGCCTTCGCGCAGGACCGGGTTCACGGCGCTGCCCTTGACCTTGTCGTAGCGGGCGCGCGCGTCTTTCTCGGCGTCGCTGGTCACGGTTTCCGGGTAGTCCGGCAGCGCGTAGCCCTGGGCCTGCAATTCCTTGATCGCGGCCTGCAGTTGCGGCACCGAGGCGCTGATGTTCGGCAGCTTGATGATGTTGGCTTCAGGCGTAACGGCCAGGTCGCCCAGTTCGGCGAGGTGGTCGGCTACGTCTTTGTCGCCCAGTTGCTCGGGGAAGCTGGCCAGGATGCGCCCTGCGAGGGAGATATCGCGGGTTTCCACGGCGATATCGGCCGAAGCGGTAAAGGCTTCGACGATCGGCAGCAGCGAATAGGTGGCGAGGGCGGGAGCTTCGTCGGTGAAGGTATAGATGATCTTCGAGCGGGTGGGCATATTCGGATTAACTCTCTTCTTTGCTAAAGCATGCGCAGAAACTCGAGGGGCGCCGGGTAAGCGCGTTCGTTCAAAGTCATCCGTGAGCCGAATGTCGAGGTTTCTTCGCGGTGATGTTGGGTGCATCAGTCGAGCGTCAAGCGGTTGGGCCGCGGTAACGGTCCGGCTTTTAAATTGGCGGAAAGTCCTGTGATAGAGCCGTCAGCCGTCGTGACCCTGTGGTCAGCGGCGGCATTATACATAGGTAGCTGGCGATCTGCCGATGGTTCATAGACTTCCGTACACGTCCATTGGTCTAAACGTCGCACTACCCATGGAGCGGACTATGCTCATGTTTGGCGCTTTTCCCTTGGTTTTCAGGGTTGTACATGGCGAACTGCAACGCTTTGCCCCTGATGAGCCTAACGTAGGGTTTGCGCGCCGATTCAAGTGGGGTACGCTCGAACGCAGCCAGATGTTCAATCCAAGCAATGGAGTTCAGCATGGGGTATCAAAAGATTCAGGTTCCAGCCGTCGGTGACAAAATCACCGTCAATGCAGACCATTCTCTTAATGTTCCGGACAACCCGATCATCCCTTTCATCGAAGGCGACGGTATTGGCGTCGACATCAGTCCGGTCATGATCAAGGTGGTGGACGCAGCGGTTCAGAAGGCCTATGGCGGCAAGCGCAAGATTTCCTGGATGGAAGTCTATGCCGGCGAGAAAGCGACCCAGGTCTACGACCAGGACACCTGGTTGCCCCAGGAAACCCTGGATGCGGTCAAGGATTACGTGGTTTCCATCAAGGGCCCGCTGACCACGCCGGTGGGCGGTGGTATCCGTTCGCTGAACGTCGCCCTGCGCCAGCAGCTCGACCTGTATGTGTGCCTGCGCCCGGTGCGCTGGTTCGAAGGCGTGCCCAGCCCGGTCAAGAAACCTGGCGACGTGGACATGACGATCTTCCGTGAGAACTCCGAGGACATCTACGCTGGCATCGAGTGGAAGGCAGGTTCGGCCGAAGCCACCAAGGTCATCAAGTTCCTGAAAGAAGAAATGGGCGTGACCAAGATCCGTTTCGACGAGGACTGCGGCATCGGCGTCAAGCCGGTTTCCAAGCAGGGCACCAAGCGCCTGGCGCGCAAGGCCTTGCAATATGTTGTCGACAATGACCGCGATTCGCTGACCATCGTACACAAAGGCAACATCATGAAGTTCACCGAAGGTGCCTTCAAGGAATGGGCCTACGAAGTGGCGGCCGAGGAGTTCGGTGCGACCCTGCTCGACGGCGGGCCCTGGATGCAGTTCAAGAACCCCAAGACTGGCAAGAACGTGGTCGTCAAGGACGCCATCGCCGACGCGATGCTCCAGCAGATCCTCCTGCGTCCGGCCGAATATGACGTGATCGCCACCCTGAACCTCAACGGTGACTACCTGTCCGACGCCCTGGCGGCGGAAGTGGGCGGTATCGGTATTGCGCCGGGCGCCAACCTGTCCGACACCGTGGCGATGTTCGAAGCCACCCACGGTACCGCGCCCAAGTATGCCGGCAAGGACCAGGTCAACCCGGGATCGCTGATCCTGTCGGCGGAAATGATGCTGCGCCACATGGGTTGGACCGAAGCGGCCGACCTGATCATCAAGGGCACCAACGGCGCGATTTCGGCCAAGACCGTGACCTATGACTTCGAACGTCTGATGGAGGGTGCCAAGCTGGTGTCGTCCTCGGGCTTCGGTGATGCCCTGATTTCGCACATGTAAGCGAGTCGGCGCTCAGCGCAAATGCCCGGCTCGGGTGATCGAGCCGGGCATTTTCATTTGTCCGGGGTGGCGACTGCCGGTCAATGGGCCTCGGTGATCCTGGCATTGACAGGGGCGGGTGTCTCTTCGGCGGTGACAATCCTGATATTGACCGCGTGCAAGCCCTTGGGTCCCTGGATGACGTCGAACGTCACAGGCTGTCCGGCCTTCAAGGTCTTATAGCCTTCCATGTTGATAGCCGAGTAATGGGCGAAAAGGTCTTCATTGTCCCTGCCGGCCGCGATAATGAAGCCGTAGCCCTTTGCATTGTTGAACCATTTCACCTTGCCATTCATCTTGACGACCGACATAACCCATTTCCCTCTGCAACGCACTCCATCACTGGAGTATCATCCAGTCCATCCGCAGGCTAATCTTGAAAACAGGATAGATTCCACGGACCTTTTTAACCCACGATGGGCTCTATTGGTTGTAACACCGTTTTGCCGATAGTCAAGGTGGCCGGGTGGTCGTGGTTGAAATCGCCCACAAGCGCCCCCATCACTGTATTCGCCAACTAAACGAACCTTTCTTTCCATGCATGCAGTCAGCCAGATTCGACTAACATTCAATCAGGATCGCCCGGATCTACACGACGACGATTCCGCAGGCATTGCTGTTCAGGAGGCAAAGCCTGCATTACAGGCTCCACCGATGTACAAGGTGGTTTTGTTCAATGATGACTACACACCGATGGATTTCGTCGTCGAAGTGCTCGAGTTGTTTTTTAATCTGAACCGCGAGCTGGCGACCAAGGTCATGCTGGCTGTCCATACAGAGGGACGGGCAGTATGTGGAGTGTTTACCCGCGACATCGCCGAGACGAAGGCCATGCAGGTCAATCAGTACGCCCGGGAAAGCCAGCATCCGCTACTCTGTGAAATCGAGAAGGACGGTTAACGCCGACCACTTGGGTATGAGGTGAAGCTATGTTAAACCGCGAGCTCGAAGTCACCCTCAATCTTGCCTTCAAGGAGGCTCGTTCGAAGCGTCATGAATTCATGACCGTCGAACACCTGCTGCTGGCCCTATTGGATAACGAGGCTGCCGCCACCGTTTTGCGTGCCTGCGGCGCGAACCTCGATAAACTCAAGCATGATCTGCAGGAGTTCATCGACTCCACCACGCCACTGATCCCCGTGCATGACGAGGATCGCGAAACCCAGCCAACCCTGGGCTTCCAACGTGTCCTGCAGCGTGCTGTCTTCCATGTACAGAGCTCGGGCAAGCGTGAAGTCACCGGTGCCAACGTGTTGGTTGCCATCTTCAGCGAGCAGGAAAGCCAGGCAGTGTTCCTGCTCAAGCAGCAGAGCGTTGCGCGTATCGATGTCGTCAACTACATCGCCCATGGCATCTCCAAGGTGCCGGGGCATGGCGATCACTCCGAGGGTGAGCAGGATATGCAGGACGACGAGGGCGGTGAGTCTTCTTCTTCAGGCAACCCATTGGATGCCTATGCCAGCAACCTGAACGAACTGGCACGCCAGGGGCGCATCGATCCACTGGTCGGACGCGAGGCCGAGGTCGAGCGCGTTGCGCAGATCCTGGCCCGGCGCCGCAAGAACAACCCGCTGCTGGTGGGCGAGGCAGGCGTGGGCAAGACCGCGATTGCCGAAGGCCTGGCCAAGCGCATCGTCGACAACCAGGTGCCGGACCTGCTGGCCAACAGCGTCGTGTATTCCCTCGACCTGGGGGCCTTGCTGGCCGGTACCAAGTACCGCGGCGATTTCGAGAAGCGCTTCAAGGCGTTGCTCGGCGAGCTGAAAAAACGTCCGCAAGCGATCCTGTTCATCGATGAAATCCACACCATCATCGGTGCCGGGGCTGCTTCCGGTGGTGTCATGGATGCCTCCAACCTGCTCAAGCCGTTGCTGTCTTCGGGTGATATCCGTTGCATCGGCTCGACCACGTTCCAGGAATTCCGCGGGATCTTCGAGAAGGACCGTGCCTTGGCCCGGCGCTTCCAGAAGGTCGATGTGTCGGAGCCTTCGGTGGAGGACACCATCGGTATCCTGCGCGGCCTGAAAGGGCGCTTCGAGCTGCACCACAACATCGAGTACAGCGATGAAGCCCTGCGCGCCGCGGCGGAACTGGCCTCGCGCTACATCAATGACCGGCACATGCCGGACAAGGCCATCGACGTCATCGACGAGGCGGGTGCCTACCAGCGCCTGCAACCCGTGGAGAAACGCGTCAAGCGCATCGAAGTGCCTCAGGTCGAGGATATCGTGGCGAAAATCGCGCGTATTCCGCCCAAGCATGTCACCAGTTCCGACAAGGAGCTGCTGCGTAACCTGGAGCGTGACCTGAAGCTGACGGTGTTCGGCCAGGATGCGGCCATCGACTCGCTGTCGACCGCTATCAAGCTGTCTCGCGCCGGCCTCAAGTCGCCGGACAAGCCAGTGGGCTCGTTCCTGTTCGCAGGTCCCACCGGTGTCGGCAAGACCGAGGCAGCACGGCAATTGGCCAAGGCGATGGGTATCGAGCTGGTTCGTTTCGACATGTCCGAGTACATGGAGCGCCACACCGTATCGCGTCTGATTGGTGCGCCTCCAGGTTATGTCGGTTTCGACCAGGGCGGCCTGCTGACCGAAGCGATTACCAAGCAGCCACACTGCGTGCTGTTGCTCGATGAAATCGAGAAGGCGCATCCGGAAGTCTTCAACCTGCTGCTGCAGGTCATGGACCACGGTACGCTGACCGATAACAACGGGCGCAAGGCGGACTTCCGCAACGTGATCATTATCATGACCACGAACGCCGGTGCCGAAACCGCAGCTCGCGCTTCGATCGGTTTCACCCATCAGGACCACTCGTCCGATGCGATGGAAGTGATCAAGAAGAGCTTCACGCCTGAGTTCCGCAACCGCCTGGACACCATTATCCAGTTTGGTCGCCTCAGTCATGAAGTCATCAAGAGCGTGGTGGACAAGTTCCTTACCGAACTTCAGGCGCAGCTCGAAGACAAGCGTGTCTTGCTGGAGGTCACCGATGCGGCTCGCAGTTGGCTGGCCGAAGGTGGTTACGATGTGACGATGGGGGCACGACCAATGGCTCGCCTGATCCAGGACAAGATCAAGCGTCCGCTGGCGGAGGAAATCCTCTTTGGCGAACTGGCCGAACATGGCGGTGTGGTTCACATCGACATCAAGGACGGCGAACTGACCTTCGACTTCGAAACCACGGCCGAAATGGCCTGATCACTACCCGCAACAAAGCAAAAGGCGCCGAAAGGCGCCTTTTTTGCTATTTCAGCAATACCTAGTCCCTGTGGGGGGGCTGGATAACTGCAGGATTTGCATCCGCCACAAATCTCCTGTGGGAGCGAGCCTGCTCGCGAAAGCGGTGGGTCAGTTGGCAGTAATGCCGAATGTGCCAGCCTCATCGCGAGCAGGCTCGCTCCCACAGGGGTGTGAGGTGATCGTGGGGGCGGACAAACAAAAACGCCCGGCATCAGCCGGGCGTTTTGTATTGACTTGTTAGCGAGCGCGGTAAGTGATGCGCCCTTTGCTCAAGTCATAGGGCGTCAGCTCGACGCGCACTTTGTCACCGGTAAGAATACGAATGTAGTTCTTGCGCATCTTGCCGGAGATATGCGCGGTTACGACGTGCCCATTTTCCAACTCCACACGAAACATGGTGTTGGGCAGGGTGTCGACGACAGTGCCTTCCATTTCGAAGCTGTCTTCTTTCGACATGCAGTAAAGCCCTCGGTATCCAGTGAATGGCCCGGTGCAACTGCGCCAGGCAAAAGCGGCGTGCATTGTGCCCGAAAAAGGGGGTTCAAGCCAAGGGGTTCTAGCTTTTAAGCCGAAGGGTTCTAACTCAGGACAACCCAGCGTTGGTTTATCAGCAGTTCAATGGGGCGATATTGGGTCTTGTAGTTCATTTTCTTGCAGTTCTTGATCCAGTAGCCCAGGTATACCGCTTCCAGTCCCAGGCGCCGGGCTTCGTTGATTTGCCAGAGGATGGCAAACCGGCCAAGGCTGCGCCGTTCTTCGTCTGGCTCATAGAAGGTGTATACCGCCGAAAGGCCGTTGGGCAGCAGGTCCGTGACGGCGATGGCTACCAGCCGTCCGTCCAGGCGGAACTCATAGAAACGGGAAAACGGCAGGTCACGCACCAGGAAGGTCGCGAACTGATCCCGGCTGGGTGGGTACATGTCGCCATCGGCATGGCGTTGTTCGATGTAGCGCTGGTACAGGTCGAAATACTCCTCAGTGAACTGCGGCTTGACCGGGCGAACCTGAAGGTCGGCGTTGCGCTTGAAAATGCGTTTCTGCTGGCGATTGGGCAGAAATTGCGCGACGGGGATACGCGCCGGAACGCAGGCGTTGCAGTGTTGGCAATGGGGCCGGTAGAGGTGGTCGCCGCTACGACGAAAGCCCATTTCCGACAGGTCTGCGTAGACATGCACATCCATGGGCTGGCTAGGGTCGAGGAACAGCGTCGTGGCCTGCTCCTCGGGCAGATAACTGCAAGAGTGGGGCTGAGTGGCATAGAACTTCAAACGCGCCAACTCGGTCATGATCGACCCTCGGGATAAGCTTTGAATTTAATTGTAAGCCAGGAGCGCGAATGTCGCTCAGCAAACCCATGTCGCATGGTTGGGTTGGTCCAGATGTGCCTTTAGATAATCGGCAAATTCACTGCGTGGGATCGACCGTGCGCCGAGGCTGTGCAGGTGCTCGGTGGGCATCTGGCAGTCGATCAGTACGAAACCGGCGGCCTTGAGGTGCTGGACCAGGGTGGCGAAGCCGAATTTCGAGGCATTGTCGGCCCGGCTGAACATGGACTCGCCAAAGAACAGCTGTCCCATGGCCAGGCCATACAGGCCACCCACCAACATCCCCTGGTCCCACACTTCCACCGAATGGGCAAAACCGCGTCGGTGCAGTTCCCGATAAGCGGTTTGCATGGCGTCGGTGATCCAGGTGCCCTCGGCATAGTCCCGAGGCGCGGCGCACGCCTGGATGACCGCCGCGAAATCTCGGTCAAACGTCACTTGATAGCGCTGCTTGCGCAGCAGTTTGTCCAGGCTGCGGGATATGTGCAGTTCGTCGGGAAACAATACCGTACGTGGGTCCGGCGACCACCACAGGATCGGTTGCCCCTCGGAAAACCATGGGAAGCAGCCGTGACGATAAGCCTGGATCAGCCGGTCGGCGGAGAGATCGCCGCCGGCGGCCAATAACCCGTTGGGATCGCGCATGGCTTTTGCCAGTGGCGGGAATTCGAAGCTGTTGCGTTGTAACCAGGTCAGCATTGGTATCCGGCTTAAGTAGAAGGGGAGGGCGGCAGGCGGCGGGCCTCGCGCATCAGCGAGGACTCGCCTGGAAGGTTAACCGTCAAACGGCAGGGATGTCATCGAGATACTTCTCGGCATCGAGTGCGGCCATGCAGCCGGCGCCGGCGGAGGTGATTGCCTGGCGATAGACGTGGTCGGCCACATCGCCGGCGGCGAACACGCCTTCGATAGCGGTCGCGGTGGCGTTGCCCTCGCTGCCGCCGCGCACGATCAGGTAACCGTCACGCATCGTCAACTGGCCCTGGAACAGTTCGGTATTGGGTTTGTGGCCGATGGCTATGAACACGCCAGCCAGGGACAGCGTGCTGGTTTCGCCGGTCTCGCTGTGCCGCAAGCGTGCGCCGGTCACGCCGCTGGCGTCGCCCAGGACTTCCTCCAGGTTCTGGTTCCAGTGCAGCTTGATAGTGCCGCTGGCGGCTTTTTCGAAAAGTTTGTCCTGCAGTATTTTCTCTGAACGCAGCTTGTCGCGGCGGTGGATCAGGTGTACTTCCCTGGCGATGTTCGACAGGTACAGGGCCTCCTCGACTGCGGTATTGCCGCCGCCGACCACGGCCACCACCTGGTTGCGGTAGAAAAAGCCATCGCAGGTCGCACACGCGGAAACCCCTTTGCCAGCGAAGGTTTCCTCCGAGGGCAGGCCCAGGTACTGGGCCGAGGCACCGGTGGCAATGATCAGCGCATCACAGGTGTAGGTGCCGCTGTCGCCGATCAATTCGAACGGGCGCTGTTGCAACTTGGCGGTGTGGACATGGTCGTAGACGATCTGCGTATCGAAGCGCTCGGCGTGCCGTTGCATGCGCTCCATCAGTACCGGGCCCGTCAGGCCTTCGACATCGCCGGGCCAGTTATCGACTTCCACGGTGGTGGTGAGCTGGCCGCCGGCCTGCAGGCCGGTAATGACAACAGGTTTGAGGTTGGCGCGGGCGGCATAGACAGCAGCGCTGTACCCCGCAGGGCCGGACCCGAGAATGATCAGGCGTGAATGCTTCACTTCGCTCATAAAAAACACCTCATAAGCCTTTGTCACAAAAGAGAATGCATGGTCCAATTAGCGCGTGTGCAGCCTGAATCCGGCTATGCTGTCAGGCAATGCCTTGGCGTCGACAAACCCGTACAATGCTTGAGTTTTGAGCGCTGGATGGGCTAAAGATCAAAATCTTCGGCAACACCTGTGGTTTTCTGGATGCACCTCACAGTGGTAAAAGTAGTACCGGTTGTGCACATTCACTTTTTTACCTGCTCGTCATGGGCAGTTTTTTATAGTCATTCAACAGATGGACGCGCCGTAGGCGCAGGAAAAGAAGCGTTTTGAAGAAATCCACCGCAGCACCCAAACCAGTCGTTCCGCTCTGGCGCCAGCAATTGCACTACCGGCTCAAGGAAGGTGCGTTGATCGCCATCGGTGCCCTGTGCCTGTTCCTGATGATGGCCCTGCTGACCTACGGCAAGGACGATCCGGGCTGGAGCCATAACAGCAAGATCGACGACGTGCAGAATTTCGGCGGCCCGGCCGGTTCCTACAGCGCCGACATCCTGTTCATGGTGTTGGGCTATTTCGCCTACATCTTCCCGTTGCTGCTGGCGATCAAGGCCTACCAGATCTTCCGCCAGCGCCACGAACCGTGGCAGTGGAGCGGCTGGCTGTTCTCCTGGCGCCTGATCGGCCTGGTGTTCCTGGTGTTGTCGGGGGCCGCGCTGGCCCATATCCATTTCCATGCGCCCACCGGCTTGCCGGCCGGGGCGGGCGGTGCGCTGGGGGAAAGCCTCGGCGACCTGGCCAGGAACGCCCTGAATATCCAGGGCAGCACGCTGCTGTTCATCGCCCTGTTCCTGTTCGGCCTGACGGTGTTCACCGACTTGTCCTGGTTCAAGGTCATGGACGTCACCGGCAAGATCACCCTCGACCTGATCGAACTGATCCAGGGTGTCGTGAACCGCTGGTGGGCGGCGCGCACCGAGCGCAAGCAACTGGTGGCGCAACTGCGTGAAGTAGACGACCGGGTCCACGATGTGGTGGCCCCGACGACGCCGGACAAGCGCGAGCAGGCCAAGGTCAAGGAGCGCCTGATAGAGCGTGAGCAGGCCTTGAGCAAGCACATGTCCGAGCGCGAGAAACAGGTGCCACCGGTCATTACCATGGCCCCGGCCAAGCCGCCGGAGCAGAGCAAGCGCGTGCAGAAAGAGAAACAGGCGCCGCTGTTCGTCGACAGCGCGGTGGAAGGCACCTTGCCGCCGATCTCGATCCTGGACCCGGCCGAAAAGAAACAGCTCAACTATTCCCCCGAATCCCTGGCGGCTGTCGGCCACTTGCTGGAGATCAAGCTCAAGGAGTTCGGCGTCGAGGTTTCGGTGGATTCGATTCACCCGGGCCCGGTCATCACCCGTTACGAAATCCAGCCGGCCGCCGGCGTGAAGGTCAGCCGCATCGCCAACCTCGCCAAGGACCTGGCGCGTTCCCTGGCCGTGACCAGCGTGCGGGTGGTGGAGGTGATTCCCGGCAAGACCACCGTGGGGATCGAGATCCCCAACGAAGACCGGCAGATCGTGCGCTTCTCCGAGGTACTGTCCACGCCGGAGTACGACAACCACAAGTCGCCGGTCACCCTGGCCCTGGGCCACGACATCGGTGGCAAGCCAGTCATCACTGACCTGGCGAAAATGCCCCATTTGCTGGTGGCCGGTACCACCGGTTCCGGTAAATCGGTGGGTGTGAACGCGATGATCCTGTCGATCCTGTTCAAGTCCGGCCCGGAAGACGCCAAGCTGATCATGATCGACCCGAAAATGCTCGAGCTGTCGATCTACGAGGGCATCCCGCACCTGCTGTGCCCGGTGGTCACCGACATGAAGGACGCCGCCAATGCCTTGCGCTGGAGCGTTGCCGAGATGGAACGCCGCTACAAGCTGATGGCGAAGATGGGCGTGCGCAACCTGTCGGGCTTCAATGCCAAGGTCAAGGAAGCCGAGGAAGCCGGTACGCCGTTGAGCGACCCGCTGTATCACCGCGAGAATATCCACGACGAAGCGCCGCTGCTGCACAAGCTGCCGACCATCGTGGTGGTGGTGGACGAATTCGCCGACATGATGATGATCGTCGGCAAGAAGGTCGAAGAGCTGATCGCCCGTATCGCCCAGAAGGCCCGTGCGGCCGGTATCCACCTGATCCTCGCCACACAGCGACCGTCGGTGGACGTGATCACCGGCCTGATCAAGGCCAACATCCCGACCCGCATGGCATTCCAGGTGTCGAGCAAGATCGACTCGCGGACCATCATCGACCAGGGCGGCGCCGAGCAGTTGCTCGGCCACGGTGACATGCTCTACATGCCGCCGGGCACCAGCCTGCCGATCCGAGTGCACGGTGCGTTCGTTTCCGACGACGAAGTGCACCGCGTGGTGGAGGCCTGGAAGCTGCGCGGCGCACCTGAATACAACGACGACATCCTCAACGGTGTCGAAGAAGCCGGCAGCGGTTTCGAAGGCAGCAGTGGCGGCGGTGACGACGATGCTGAAACCGATGCGCTCTACGACGAAGCGGTGCAGTTCGTCCTGGAGAGCCGTCGGGCCTCGATTTCTGCTGTTCAGCGCAAGCTGAAGATTGGCTACAACCGTGCCGCCCGCATGATCGAAGCCATGGAAATGGCCGGGGTGGTGACGGCCATGAACACCAACGGTTCGCGCGAAGTACTGGCGCCGGGCCCGATGCGCGACTAACGACCCGGGCGGCTTGCTGACACGTCGCCCGACCCCCACGACTTCATGAGGACTCCCATGCGCCTGATTCGCATGTTGCTGTTGCCCGTATTGGCCCTGAGCACCTTGTCGGCCCACGCCGGCGAAAAGGATGTGGCCCGCCTGACCCAATTGTTGGGTGGCTCCCAGACCCTGACGGCGCGTTTCTCCCAGTTGACCCTCGATGGCAGTGGCACCCAGTTACAGGAAACCGCTGGCGACATGGCCTTGCAGCGTCCGGGCCTGTTCTACTGGCACACCGATGCGCCAGCCGAACAGCTGATGGTCTCCGACGGCAAGAAAGTCTCCCTGTGGGATCCGGATCTGGAGCAGGTGACCATCAAGACCCTCGACCAGCGCCTGACCCAGACGCCGGCGCTGTTGCTCTCCGGTGATATCTCCGAGATCAGCCAGAGCTTCGAGATCACCTCCAAGGAGGCCGGTGGCGTGATTGACTTCACCCTCAAGCCCAAGACCAAGGACAGCCTGTTCGATAGCTTGCGTTTGTCGTTCCGCAACGGCCTGGTCAACGACATGCAACTGATCGACAGTGTCGGCCAGCGCACCAATATCCTGTTCACCGGGGTCAAGGCCAACGAGCCGATCGCGGCATCCAAGTTCAAGTTCGACATCCCCAAGGGTGCCGATGTGATCCAGGAGTAAACACAAAGCCCCTGTGGGAAATGGCCTGTGGGAATGGTCTGTGGAAATTGGTCTGTGGGAGCAAGGCTTGCCCGCGATACAGACACCTCGGTGTATCTGGTAGACCGAGGCGATGCAATCGCGGGCAAGCCTTGCTCCCACAGGTCTGCTCCCACAGGTCTGCTCCCACAGGTCTGCTCCCACAGATCTGCTTCTGCAGAGAGAATCGGTATCAGGACCCAGTGGAGGTTGTATAAGTAGTGATGGACCTGTTTCGAAGCGCCCCGATTGCCCAGCCATTGGCCGCCCGCCTGCGCGCGACCAACCTGGATGAGTACGTCGGCCAGGAGCATGTGCTCGCTCGCGGCAAGCCGCTGCGCGAAGCGCTGGAGCAGGGCGCGCTGCACTCGATGATCTTCTGGGGCCCGCCGGGCGTGGGCAAGACCACCCTGGCGCGGCTGCTGGCGGAAGTCTCGGACGCGCATTTCGAAACGGTTTCGGCGGTGCTGGCCGGGGTCAAGGAAATCCGCCAGGCGGTGGAAGTGGCCAAGCAGCAGGCCGGCCAGTACGGCAAGCGCACCATCCTGTTCGTCGACGAAGTGCACCGCTTCAACAAATCCCAACAGGACGCGTTCCTGCCCTACGTGGAAGACGGCACGCTGATCTTCATCGGTGCGACCACCGAAAACCCTTCGTTCGAACTCAACAACGCGTTGCTGTCCCGGGCGCGGGTCTATGTGCTCAAGAGCCTCGACGAAGCGGCGATGCGCAAGCTGGTGCATCGGGCATTGACCGAGGAGCGCGGCCTGGGCAAGCGGCATTTGAGCCTCAGCGACGAAGGGTTCCATATCCTGTTTTCGGCCGCTGACGGTGATGGCCGGCGCTTGCTCAACCTGCTGGAAAACGCCTCGGACCTGGCTGAGGACGATAGCGAGATTGGCGTCGAGCTGTTGCAAAGCTTGCTGGGCGATACCCGGCGGCGCTTCGACAAGGGCGGCGAAGCGTTCTATGACCAGATCTCGGCGCTGCACAAATCCATCCGCGGCTCCAACCCCGATGCCGCCTTGTACTGGTTTGCGCGAATGATCGACGGCGGCTGCGATCCGCTGTACCTGGCGCGGCGCGTGGTGCGCATGGCCAGCGAAGACATCGGCAACGCCGACCCTCGCGCCCTGAGCCTGTGCCTGGCAGCCTGGGATGTGCAGGAGCGCCTGGGCAGCCCGGAAGGCGAGCTTGCCGTGGCCCAGGCGATCACCTACCTGGCCTGCGCGCCGAAAAGCAACGCCGTGTACATGGGCTTCAAGGCGGCGATGCGCAGCGCTACCGAGCATGGCTCCCTTGAAGTGCCGCTGCACCTGCGCAATGCGCCGACCAAGCTCATGAAGCAGTTGGGCTATGGCGAGGAATACCGTTACGCCCACGATGAGCCGGACGCTTATGCCGCCGGCGAAGACTATTTCCCCGATGAACTCGAACCCCAGCGCTTCTATCAGCCGGTGCCCCGTGGCCTGGAACTGAAGATCGGCGAGAAGCTCAACCACTTGGCGCAATTGGACCGCTTGAGTCCACGGCAGCGGAGAAAACCTTGATCCCCCTGATTCTTGCAGTTTCCGCAGGTGGCGTTGCCGGTACGTTGGTGCGCTTCGCGACCGGCAACTGGATCAATGCAAATTGGCCGCGGCACTTCTATACCGCGACGCTGGCCGTTAATATCGTGGGCTGTCTGCTGATCGGTGTTCTATACGGTCTGTTTTTGATGCGCCCGGAAGTGCCCATCGAGGTACGTGCGGGCCTGATCGTCGGCTTTCTTGGCGGCCTGACGACTTTTTCATCCTTTTCACTGGATACGGTGCGCTTGCTGGAAAGCGGGCAGGTGCCGCTGGCCCTGGGCTATGCGGCCATCAGCGTATTCGGCGGGCTGCTCGCCACATGGGCCGGCCTGTCCCTGACCAAACTTTGATAACGAGAGACCGACATGCTCGATTCCAAACTGTTACGTAGCAACCTTCAGGACGTAGCGGATCGCCTGGCTTCCCGTGGCTATGCCCTGGACGTCGCGCGCATCGAAGCGCTGGAAGAACAGCGCAAGACCGTCCAGACCCGCACCGAAGCCCTGCAGGCTGAACGTAACGCGCGCTCCAAGTCCATCGGCCAGGCCAAGCAGCGTGGTGAAGACATCGCGCCGCTGATGGCCGATGTCGAGCGCATGGCGGGCGAATTGAGCGCTGGCAAGGTCGAGCTGGACGCGATCCAGACCGAGTTGGATTCGATCCTGCTGGGCATCCCGAACCTGCCGCACGAATCGGTACCGGTCGGTGAAGACGAAGAGGGCAACGTCGAAGTACGTCGCTGGGGCACGCCAAAGGTCTTCGATTTCCCGGTGCAGGACCATGTGGCTCTGGGCGAGAAGTTCGGCTGGCTCGATTTCGAAACCGCCGCCAAGCTTTCCGGCGCGCGTTTTGCCCTGTTGCGTGGGCCGATTGCCCGTCTGCATCGGGCCCTGGCGCAGTTCATGATCAACCTGCACGTCACCGAACACGGTTACGAAGAAGCCTACACGCCGTATCTGGTGCAGGCGCCGGCCTTGCAGGGCACCGGCCAGTTGCCGAAGTTCGAGGAAGACCTGTTCAAGATCAGCCGCGACGGCGAGGCCGACCTGTACCTGATCCCGACCGCCGAAGTGTCGCTGACCAACATCGTCGCTGGCGAGATCGTCGATGCCAAGCAACTGCCGATCAAGTTCGTCGCCCACACGCCGTGCTTCCGCAGTGAAGCCGGGGCGTCGGGTCGCGACACCCGGGGCATGATCCGCCAGCACCAGTTCGACAAAGTCGAGATGGTCCAGATCGTCGAGCCTTCGAAGTCCATGGAGGCGCTGGAAAGCCTGACCGCCAATGCCGAGAAGGTCCTGCAACTGCTGGAACTGCCGTATCGCACCCTGGCGCTGTGTACCGGCGACATGGGCTTCAGCGCGGTCAAGACTTTCGATCTGGAGGTCTGGATCCCGAGCCAGGACAAGTACCGCGAGATTTCCTCGTGCTCCAACTGTGGCGACTTCCAGGCCCGCCGTATGCAGGCGCGTTTCCGCAACCCGGAAACCGGCAAGCCGGAACTGGTCCACACCCTTAATGGCTCCGGCCTGGCGGTGGGCCGGACCCTGGTGGCGGTGCTGGAAAACTACCAGCAGGCCGACGGTTCGATCCGTGTGCCCGAGGTGTTGAAACCGTACATGGGCGGCATCGAGGTCATCGGTTAAATGGACTATTTGCCACTGTTCCACAACCTGCGCGGCAGCCGCGTGCTGGTGGTTGGCGGCGGCGAGATTGCCTTGCGCAAGTCTCGCCTGCTGGCCGATGCCGGCGCGTTGTTGCGGGTGGTCGCACCCGATATCGAACCGCAGTTGCGGGAACTGGTCGGTGGCAGCGGCGGTGAATGCATCCTGCGTGGCTACGTGGAAGTGGACCTGGACGGCTGCGGTCTGATCATCGCTGCCACCGACGACGAATCGCTCAACGCCCAGGTGTCGGCTGATGCCCACAAGCGTTGCGTGCCGGTCAACGTGGTGGACTCGCCGGCCCTGTGCAGTGTGATTTTTCCGGCCATCGTCGACCGTTCGCCCCTGGTGATCGCGGTGTCCAGTGGCGGCGACGCGCCGGTGCTGGCGCGGTTGATCCGGGCCAAGCTGGAAACCTGGATTCCATCGACCTACGGGCAACTGGCCGGGCTGGCGGCGCGTTTTCGCAGCCAGGTCAAAGGCTTGTTTCCCGATGTGCAGCAACGTCGGGCGTTCTGGGAAGAAGTGTTCCAAGGCCCTATCGCCGACCGTCAACTGGCCGGGCAGGGTGCCGAAGCCGAGCGCCTGCTGCAGGAAAAGATCGACGGTCAGGCGCCGAACGCGCCGGGCGAAGTCTATCTGGTGGGGGCTGGGCCGGGTGATCCTGACCTGCTGACCTTCCGTGCCTTGCGCTTGATGCAGCAGGCCGACGTGGTGCTGTATGACCGCTTGGTGGCGCCGGCAATCCTGGAACTGTGCCGGCGCGACGCCGAGCGCATCTACGTTGGCAAGCGCCGCTCCGAACACGCCGTGCCCCAGGACCAGATCAACCAGCAATTGGTGGACTTGGCCCGACAAGGTAAGCGAGTGGTACGGTTGAAGGGCGGTGATCCGTTCATCTTCGGCCGTGGCGGCGAGGAGATCGAAGAGCTGGCGGCCCACGGCATCCCGTTCCAGGTTGTCCCGGGCATCACCGCCGCCAGTGGTTGTGCGGCCTACGCCGGGATCCCCCTGACCCATCGTGACTACGCCCAGTCGGTGCGGTTCATCACCGGCCATCTCAAGGACGGTACCAGCGACTTGCCATGGGCCGACCTGGTGTCCCCGGCCCAGACGCTGGTGTTCTACATGGGGTTGGTGGGATTGCCGGTGATCTGCAACGAGCTGATCAAGCATGGTCGTGCGGCGGACACACCGGCGGCGTTGATCCAGCAAGGCACGACATCCAATCAGCGAGTCTTCACCGGCACCCTGGCGGATTTGCCACGGCTGGTGGCCGAGCATGAAGTGCATGCGCCGACGCTGGTGATCGTTGGGGAAGTGGTACAACTGCGCGAGAAACTGGCGTGGTTTGAAGGGGCCCAGGGGCAGGTTTAGGAAGACCGCGTTGTCTCCAATCGCGAGCAGGCTCGCTCCCACAGTGGACCGTGTACAACCGCAGATTCATGGTTGAACGACGATCAAGTGTGGGAGCGAGCCTGCTCGCGATGGGCCTTCAGAGGCAATCAAGACCCCAGATCACTTCCCAGAACCAAGCCAAATCCCTTTCCCACTCAACCTTCCCCGATCATCGGCGACCGTAAAGTCCTGCTTCGGCCCCTTGGGCACGATCCCATTGGGGTTGATGGTCTTGTGGCTGCCGTAGTAATGGCCCTGGATGTGGGGGAAATCCACGGTCTCGGCAATGCCCGGCCACTGGTACAACTCCCGCAGCCAGTTCGACAGGTTCGGATAATCGGCGATGCGTCTCAGGTTGCACTTGAAGTGGCCGAAGTACACCGCGTCGAAGCGAATAATTGTGGTAAAGAGCCGGATATCGGCCTCGGTCAGGTATTCGCCTGCCAGGTAACGACGGGTTGCCAGCAACGCCTCCAGCCAATCCAGTTCGGCAAATAGCCGGTCGAAGGCTTCTTCATAGGCCGCTTGGGTCGTGGCGAATCCGGCGCGGTAGACACCGTTGTTCACTGCCGGGTAGATCCGCTCGTTCAAGGCGTCGATATCGCGGCGCAGGTGTTCCGGATACAAGTCCAGGTCGTTGCCGGTCAAGCCGTCGAAGGCGCTGTTGAACATGCGGATGATTTCCGCCGATTCGTTGTTGACGATGCGCTGTTGGCGTTTGTCCCACAGCACCGGCACGGTGACGCGACCGGTGTAGTCCTCGGTATCGACGGTGTAGCGCTGGTGCAGGAAGCTCAGGTTGTCGAGTTTGTCGCCCGTGGAGCCGTGGGCCTTGTCGAAGGTCCAGCCGTTTTCCAGCATCAGGTAACTGACCACCGAGACGTCGATCAGGTCTTCCAGGCCCTTGAGCTTGCGAAAGATCAGCGTGCGATGGGCCCAGGGGCAGGCCAGGGACACGTACAAATGGTAGCGCCCGGCCTCGGCGGCAAACCCGGCTTCGCCGCTGGGGCCGGCGCTGCCGTCGGTGGTCACCCAGTGACGGCGTTGCGCCTGTTCGCGCTGGAACGTGCCGTCCTTGCTTTCATACCACTGATCCTGCCAGCGGCCCTCGACTAACAAACCCATCTCGATCTCCTCGGCCAATAAACATTGGAGGGCAGTCTATGCCGATGGGTTCGAACTAAAAGCGCAAAGGTTGGGCGTTGATGATCGACTAAATCGATCGATCCCGGGCATCCCAATATTGCCGGGCCCGTTCGAAAACCTCTTCGCGCGCCAGGCCCAGGCCGCGCAAGGCCAGGGCCATGGTGGCGATCAAGGCGAGTTGCGGGTAGCTGTCTTCAACGTCGCCGCGCCAGACGGCCTTCAGGTGCTCGGGGTCGAGGCTTTCCGGCTTGACGTGGCGTTGTTCGGACAGTCGCGGCCATTCTTCATCCCAACTGGTGCCACCGGTGGTGCCGTACAAGTGACTGTCAGCGTCCGGGTTGATCTCGATCTCGCCGCCGTCGCCCTTGATCACGATGGCGGTATCACCCAGCAAACCGCTGGCATCGCGATGCACCGCCTGATAGCCCGGATGGAAGATGCTTTGCAGCCCGCAACGGGCGCCCAACGGGTTGAGAATCCGTGCCAGGGAGTGGATCGGCGAGCGCAAGCCCAAGGTGTTGCGCAGGTCGATCATCCGCTGCATTTGCGGCGCCCAGTCCACCAGTGGCATGAAGGCCAGGCCGCCGTTGTCCAGCGCGCTACCGACCTGCTGCCAATCCCGGCACAGCGGGATCTGCAGCAAGCCGAGCAATTGTTCGGTGTAGAGCCGACCTGCGGTGTGAGCACCGCCGCCGTGCATGAAAATCCGCACGCCGTTCTGCCCAAGGCACTTGGCCGCCAGCAGGTACCACGGCAAATGGCGCTTCTTGCCGGCATAGGTCGGCCAGTCGAGGTCCACCGTCAACGCCGGGACCACCAGGCGTTCGCGCAGGGCTTCGGTGAAGCCGGCCATTTCCTCGGCGCTTTCTTCCTTGTGCCGCAACAGCATCAGGAAGGCGCCAAGCTGGGTGTCCTCGACCTTTTCGTCGAGCACCATGCCCATGGCCTCGCGGGCTTCTTCGCGGGTCAGGTTGCGGGCACCGCGCTTGCCTTTGCCAAGGATGCGTACGAACTGGGCGAACGGGTGTTCGGCCGGGGTCTCAAGGGACAGCGATGGAAAGTCGGTCATAAGCAATTCGTCGGTTTGGGCAGGCCCGCCAGCTTGGCGGCGAGTTTGGCGGGAGTGCCTTTGAACAATCGGTTCAGGTGCAGGCTGTTGCCTTTGTTCGCGCCCAGTTTCAGTGCCGTGTACTTGATCAGCGGCCGGGTCGCGGGGGAAAGCTGGAATTCGTCGTAGAAACCGCGCAGCAGTTCGAGGATCTCCCAGTGTTCGGGGCCGAGCTCAATGTCTTCGGCGGTTGCCAGAGCCGTGGCCACCTCGGCCGACCAGTCATCAAGGTCGGCCAGGTAGCCGTCCTTGTCCAGCGCGATGGTGCGCTCGCCCACCTTCAGCGTCTTCATAGCCAGGTGTTGACCTTGTCGTGCTCGATCGATAGCTCGACGAAACCTGAATAGTTGATGGCTTCGGCCCAGTCTGGTGTGTCCAGGGCACGGGCCTGGAGGTCTTCGGCGAGCACGAACAGGTTCACGCCAGCGGCTTGCAGCACTTCAAACGGTGGGCTGCCCGGTTGCAACGCATACGTCGCGTCGCCACACAGCAACAGCGCATCCTGATTGCCCAGTAGCCGCAGGCAACTGGCGAGGCGGTTATCGCCGAAGGGCGAATGAGACAACACATGCAAAGTCGACATCAGAGGGTGATCACCTGGTCGTAGCGGTCGATGAGCGCGGCGATGTCCGGCGCAGTCAGTACTTTTACCTCGCCCAGTGCCAGGGCATCGGTGGCGATGCCGCGTTCGGCGGCGCTGGCGGCGCAGAGGAACAGGTCTTCGACGCCGAACATCGGCAATGCCTGCAAGTTGGCGCTCAGATCCTTTTGCTGGACCGCCTTGGCGTTTTGGCCTGACGTGAGCTGGAACACGCCGTCATCGAGAAACAGCAGGCCGATGGGCAGGTCGAACGCACCGCCGGCCAGGACGATGTCCAGCGCTTCACGGGCGCCGGGGCCGGACCATGGGGCCTGGCGGCTGATGAGCAATAACGACTTGGCCATTCACGCGCCTCCAAAGCAGATCAGACGGTCGGCGTCCTGGATCGCATCGTGCAACTGACCCAGCCCGGACAAGGCCCAGGGTGCTTCGACGCTGACCGCAGAACGCTGGTAGCGCTGGGCTTCCTCGTCGTTCAACACACCACGGCGCAACGCCGCCGCGATGCAGACCACGCCATCGAGCCGATTGTCGCTGACGAACGCGCGCCACTGCTGGGGCAGGTCCTGTTCGTCCTGGGGGGGTGACGACGCTGCTGGCGGCGTTATAAACGCCGTCCTGATAGAAAAACAACCGCACGATTTCATGCCCACTTGCCAGCGCAGCCTGGGCAAACAACAGGGCTCGGCGCGAGGAGGGCGCATGGGCGGCGGAAAACAGCGCAATGGCGAACTTCATGACAGACCCGATCAGCAAAACTGCGGCCATGATAAAGCTTTATGGGCGCAGGGGCGATTGCCAAGACGGGCGAGCGCTTTGGAGGCAAACCCTGTGGCGAGGGAGCTTGCTCCCGCTGGGCTGCGCAGCAGACCCTGGATCTGGCAACTCGGTATGTCAGGTTGATTGAGTCGCTTTTTTTGGGCCTGCTGTGCAGGCCAGCGGGAGCAAGCTCCCCTCGCCACAGGGATGTGTTCAGCCTTGGGTTTTGAGGCCATGCAGTTCGCAATACTCGGCCCACTCCATCCCCGCCATTTCCGCCACTTCCTTATGTACCTCCAGGCGCTGGGCCTGGTAGTCCTCGGGCGAGGCGGCGGTCAGTTGCAGGGTCAGTTCCCAGGCGAACAGGCCCAGGCGTTCGGCCTCGGCTTCGAAGGCTTCATGCAGCCGCTCAGCGCGGTACTGCGCAGCGGTCTCGCCCTTGGCCTGGGCCAGCAGCGGGTTGAGGTGGTCCAACTCGATGCGCAGTTCGGGACGCTCGTCGAGAAACTTTTCCAAGGCCTGTTCGTGTTGCTGTTCGGTTGCCGCCATGATCACTCCTTAGGGGATGAAGACTGCTTTTTGCTGGCCTTGGCCGCAGCCGCGAGACATTCGAGGGCGAACTGTTCGGTGTAGGTCATCTGGATCGGCGTGGTTTCGCCCTTGACGGTGCGTTCGCCGTCGAGAATGTAGCGAATCCGCTTGTCGGTGACGCCGATTCGCTTGGCGATCCAGGAAGGAGTCTGGCCGATCTGGCTGATGAGTTTGTCGGCGTATTCGGCGGTGGGTTTGTAGAACTCGGCGTTGGGGGTCATGGAGTGTTCCGCGATGGCTGGTGGCAATGGCGCGACAGGTTGCGCGAATCGCAGGCCGATGTCCCGTGTAAATTTCAGTAAAGCAGCACGAAGGCGGGGGCCGCAGTGCTACAGTCCGTTTTTTTCTTGATGAGTGAACGCAATGCGAATGTTGACGGTGGCCCTGGCCGCAACCTTGCTGGCCGGCTGCGCGGGTTCGGCGATGAACGAGGCCCGGACCCAGGCCCCATACAAGATCATGACCTCGGACAAACCCGAACAGGTCGTGGCCCAGTGCGTGCAGTTCTCCTGGCAGGACGAAGCGGTGTTCGGTGTCGATGCTGGCGCCTACCTGCAACCGGGCAAGCAGGGGGGCTCGACGGTCTACACCCGCTCCGCCGAAGCGTTTGTCGATTTGCAAACCGGTGCTGACGGTACGACGTTGAACTATTACGCCAAGCATGACGACTTCGTGGCCAAGCGCCGGTTGGCGGCGTTGGCGACTTGTCTTTAATTCTATAAGACCGAGGTGCCTGCCATCGCGAGCAGGCTCGCTCCCACAGGGCGGGGTTTCAGTCGGCGGGAGCCAGGCGCTTCTGGAGGAAGAAGTGCTGGTGGCCCGGCGGGTAGTCGTCGATCTGGCCGACTGTCGTAAAGCCGTGCCTGCGGTAGAACTCCGGCGCCTGGAAGTCGAAGGTCTCCAGCCAGATGCCCACGCAGTTTTTCTCCCGGGCCAACTCTTCGGCCATTTGCATCAGGGTCGAGCCCGTGCCCTGGCCCCGGGCCTGTTCCGGCACCACCAGCAACTCGATATACAGCCAGCGGAAAAACACTCGGCCGTAGAGCCCCCCGACAATTTCGTCGTGTTCGTCCCGCACCAGCCAAGCGACCAGCTCAGGCACCGTCCCGCCAGTCTTGGCCGTGTTATAGGCCCGTAGCGGAGCGAGAATGGCCTGACGTTCTTCGTCGGTGGGCGTGTCCGTGCGTTCGATTCGCAGCGTCATCGGTGATGTCCCTATTCAGTAAAAAATCAACGCACGAGCCTATCTCAAAGGGGATGTCGCCGTAACCCAGCCGACGGCTGACAGGCGCATTCCACAAACCGGGCCATACTGCCTAATGCTTTTGAAGCGATCCCTATCCTTAAAACAAGAAGAGACCGACTCATGAAGTTCGAATCCTTAGCCCGGACCCTCATCGCTACGTCATTGACCCTCGGTTGTTTATCGACGTTTGCTGCCTCCCAGGCGCCGGTGGCCGCCGAGAACGGCATGGTGGTCACCGCTCAGCACCTGGCGACCCATGTGGGTGTCGACGTGCTCAAGAATGGCGGCAATGCCGTGGATGCGGCGGTGGCGGTGGGATACGCCCTGGCGGTGGTGTATCCGGCAGCGGGTAACCTCGGCGGCGGTGGGTTCATGACGCTCCAATTGGCCGACGGCCGCAAGACCTTCCTGGATTTCCGCGAAAAAGCGCCCCTGGCCGCCACCGCCAACATGTACCTGGACAAGGACGGCAACGTCGTTCCTGACCTCAGCACCCGTGGGCACCTGGCCGTGGGCGTGCCCGGCACTGTCTCCGGCATGGAGCTGGCGTTGAAAAAGTATGGCAGCAAGCCTCGGGCGGAACTGATCGCCCCGGCCATCAAGTTCGCCGAGGAAGGCTTCACCCTGGAGCAGGGCGATGTCGATCTGCTGGAAACCGCCACCGATGTGTTCAAGAAGGACATGCGCGACTCCGGTGCGATTTTCCTGCATAACGGCGAACCGATGCAGGTCGGCCAGAAGCTGGTGCAGAAAGATCTCGCCAAGACCCTGCGGGAAATCTCCGCCAAGGGCGCCGATGGTTTCTATAAAGGTTGGGTGGCCGATGCCCTGGTCACGTCCAGCCAGGCCAACAAAGGCATCATCACCCAGGCCGACCTGGACAAGTACAAGACCCGCGAGCTGGCCCCGGTGGAATGCGACTATCGCGGCTACCACATCATCTCGGCGCCGCCGCCCAGTTCCGGCGGGGTGGTGCTGTGCCAGATCATGAACATCCTCGATGGTTATCCGATGAAGGACCTGGGCTTCCATTCGGCCCAGGGCATGCACTATCAGATCGAAGCCATGCGTCACGCCTACGTGGACCGCAACAGCTACCTGGGTGACCCGGACTTCGTGAAGAACCCCATCGATCATCTACTGGATAAAAACTACGCCGCCAAGCTGCGGGCGGCGATCGAGCCACAAAAGGCCGGCGACTCCCAGAAGATCAAGCCCGGCGTGGCGCCCCATGAGGGCAGCAACACCACCCATTACTCCATCGTCGACAAGTGGGGCAACGCCGTTTCGGTCACCTACACCCTTAACGATTGGTTCGGTGCCGGCGTCATGGCGAGCAAGACCGGGGTGATTCTCAATGATGAGATGGACGACTTCACCGCCAAGGTCGGCGTGCCCAATATGTATGGCCTGGTGCAGGGCGAGGCCAACGCCATCGCGCCGGGCAAGGCGCCGCTGTCATCCATGAGCCCGACCATTGTCACCAAGGACGGCAAGACGGTCATGGTGGTGGGCACCCCGGGCGGTAGCCGGATCATTACCGCGACGTTGCTGACCATCCTCAACGTGATCGACTACGGCATGAACCTCCAGGAGGCTGTCGATGCGCCGCGTTTTCACCAGCAATGGATGCCGGAGCAAACCAACCTCGAAACCTTCGCCGCCAGCCCCGATACCCAGAAACTGCTGGAAAGCTGGGGGCACAAGTTTGCCGGCCCGCAGGACCCCAACCACATTGCCGCGATTTTGGTCGGCGCGCCGTCATTGGGTGGTAAGCCAGTCGGCAAGAACCGTTTCTATGGCGCCAACGACCCCCGTCGCAACACCGGCTTATCGCTGGGCTATTGATAGCGGTTGGGATCGAGCAGCGTTTTCAAGAGGAAAGCCATGAACACCGCATTGCTGATCATCGACGTCCAGAACGCACTGTGCCGCGGCGAAGAGGAATGCTTCGACATCCAGCGCGTCATCCGGACCATCAACGACCTCGCCGCCAAGACCAGGGCCCTCGGCTTGACGGTGATCCTGGTCCAGCACGAAGAGTTGGAAGGCTCGTTGACATATGGCTCTGCCGCCTGGCAACTGGCCGACGACCTGTTGACCGCGGCCGATGACCTGCGGGTGCGCAAGACCACGCCGGACGCCTTCTACCAGACCGATCTACTGTCGCTGCTGCAAGCCCGCAGCATTGATCGCCTGGTGATCTGCGGGCTGCAAACCGACTATTGCATCAACGCCACCGTGCGCCAGGCCCATGCCTTGGGGTTCGACGTGGTCCTGGCCGCCGACGCCCACTCCACGGTGGCCAACGGCAGCATGTCCGCCGAGCAGATCATCGCCAACCACAACAACCGGCTGGGGCGGCTGAGCAGTGCGGTGTCGCGGATCGACGTGGTGCCGGCTGCTGAAGTCCGCCTCTGATCCGAAAGACAAGGTTGTCTGACCCCTGTGGCGAGGGGATTTATCCCCGTTGTGTGGGAGCAAAGCTTGCTCGCGATGCATGCGCTTCGGTTCCCAGGGAGACCGCGTTATCTTCATCGCGAGCAAGCTTTGCTCCCACAGGTGGGGATCCCCTTCGCCACAGATTCGCTGTTTGCAAGTTTGGGCGATTCTGGCTCCTCAAGGAGCGCCTAACACCATCGTCCAGTACACCCCCGCATCGCTGCGCGAGTCGCTGGCGGAAGCTGCGCCCATCTGGGTGAACATCGGGTTCATCAGGTTGGCGCAGTGCCCCGGGCTGGCGAGCCAGTCGTGCAGGGCCTGGCTCGGTGAGCGTTGGCCGGCGGCGATGTTCTCGCCCAATTTACGTCCGCGAAAGCCGGCGCTCTTGGCCCGATCGGAGGTGGAGCGACCGTCCGGATCGCGGTGGGCAAAAAAATTCTCGCGGGCCATCGACCGGCTGTGGCCTTGGGCGGCGGCTCCCAGCGCGGCGTTCCAGCTCAGCGGCCGAGCCGCCGCGAAGCGCTGGCTCCCGCACATCCGCGGCCTGGCCCTGGCGGCGTTGACTTGAGCCAGCAGTGTCTTGTCCGCCGAACCTGCATCGTCCATCCGCGTACCGCCCATGGGCTGCGCCAGCACCACGCGCCATTCATCACCGACCCGACTGACGCCGATGTCAGCGTACTGGTTGTCCAGCAGCGCTGCGCAATGTTCGTCTGCCAGCATGTCAAAGGCTTCTTCGGCGTCCCGTGCATCGGTCAGGCGGATGCTACGCACGGCCCGGGCTTGATAGCCGGCGTCTTTCAAGGTTTCCCGCAGGCCTCCACGAAAACCGATCGGCAAGCCCAGGCTCGATCGCAGCACCAGCGGCTGGGTGGCACGTACCGTGCGCCATTCACAACGGCGCGACTGGCCACGGAAGTCGTTGATGGCGTCCACCAGTTGCCTTTCGCCGCGGGCATGGGCGGGACTGGTGAGTAAAGGAAACAGGGTCAACAAGCACAGCGAAACGAAACGGCAAGAGCGAACAGGATGGCGCATGGGACGAACGGCTCAAGAGGGGGAGTTGCCATAGCGCCAGGCTTGGCGCCGATCAGCTGGAAAACGCGTCGCAGCAGGTTGGCGAGGTTTTCACGGCTGGGGTAGGACTGTGGGTTTGGGAACAAGTTTCAGGAGGCCGGAGACTCTCTGCGAGGTGGCACAACACCCTTGCGGCGAGGGGATAAATCCCTTGCCACAAAGGCATTCGGTCAGTTCAATTCGTCGCTTCAGCCACAGCCACCTTGTCCCGCTCAACCTTGCGATAGGTCAGCAACACGATGCCGGTCACCACAATCGCGCCACCCATCACCTGGCCCGGATTGAGCATCTGGTCCAGCACCAGCCAGCCGATCAGCAACGTTGCCAGCGGTTCGATGTTCATCACCGGGGCGTTGCGCGGCATGTCCAGGCGCGGCACGGATATGAACAGCACAATGAATCCGGTGCCGTAGAGCACCACCAGGGTCGCCAGGGCGAACCAGCCGGTACTGCTGGCCGGCAGGTCGAAACCGCCGGGGAGGGCGCCGGTCAGGCCGGCGAGGTTGACGCTGCTGAAGACGATGAAAATCGTCAGCAGGCTGCGTACCGAGCCACGCACCTGGGATAGCTTGTGATCGGTGATCCATAGCGCGCAGGCAAACACGCAGGCGGCGCAGAAGGCCAGGCCCACCCCAAGTAGCCATTGCGGGCCGACGTCCTGCCCGGACGATAACCGTGCCGGCACTTCCAGCACGAACACCAGGCCCACCAGGATCATGCCCATCAACGCGGCGGTGCGCGCCGTCGGGCGGGGCCCTCCCAGCGCCCAGGTCAGCAGGGCCAGCAGGATCGGAAACACGTTGCCGACCAACAATGCCAACGCCACGGGCACCCGTGCCACGGCGGAGTACAGGCACAGGCTCTGGGCGCCGATCAACAGCCCCAGGGTCAATTGCCAGCGCCACGCACCGGACGGCAGGCGCAGGCTCTGTCGCTGCCAGAGCACCAGCGCCGCCAACACCAGCAGTGTTCCGCCCGAGCGCAACAGGATTGCCAGCAGCACGCCGGCCCCGTCATCAAACGCGGCCCGCGCGGCGACATGGTTGCCGGCGAAGGCACAGCCCATGCACAGCAGGACGAGTACCGCGAGGTGGCGGGGTAATGGCGTGGGGAGGTCAGGTGCGGCGATGGGGCGATTCATGGCAGGTGTCTCGAAGGCGGCCGCCAGGGCAACAGGCCCCGGATCAGCTATTTTTGGTTATAGGTTGTCGTACAACATCAGGGTTTTTACCTCATAGGGTGGCAAGAGACAAGGTTCGTAGCCTGTTCAACGGCTACAACGGCGTGGCGACCTTGCAAGACCGCGCACATTGTCTGGCGCTTTGCTGTACAACGAACCTGGCCGCTGTGTGGTTTACAGCATTACCCTTCTTGCGGAACCACTCATGCGCCTGGCTGATTTCATTCTCGACAATATCGAGCCGATTCTTCAGGCGTGGGAAGACTTCGCCAAAACCATCACCCCCGCGTCCATTGGCATGGATTCCGTGGCCCTGCGCGACCATGCCGAGCAGATGTTGCGTACCATCGCCGCCGACTTGCGCACCTCGCAAACGCGCAAGGAACAGATTGCCAAGTCCCACGGGGAGGCGCCGGTGGCTGATGCCGAAACCGCCGCCGAAACCCATGCGGTTATCCGCCAGTCCTCGGGTTTCACCGTGGAGCAAATGGTTTCCGAATACCGGGCCCTGCGCACCAGCGTGCTCATGCTCTGGATGCCGCACACCCAGCTGGATCACAAACAGGTCATGGATGATCTGATTCGCTTCAACGAGGCCGTGGATCAGGCCTTGGCCGAGTCCGTCGTCAGTTACTCGGGGGCGGTGGATGCGTCGCGCAATATCTTTCTCGGCATTCTCGGGCATGACTTGCGCAGCCCCTTGGGCGCGATCCTGCTGAGCTCCGAAGTGCTACTGCGGGCCGGGGACCTGCCCGCCAAAGCTACCAAGATCACGTCGCGCATCTACACCAGCGTCAAGCGAGCCAACAAAATCGTCGGTGATCTGCTGGATTTCACCCGTACGCAACTGGGCTCGGGCATTCCGGTGCAACGCTTCAACGGCGATCTGGTGGCGGCCTGCGAAGGCATGGTGGAGGAGGCGCGGGCCTATCACCCGGAAAACAGAATCCTTTTTGAAACCAGCGGTCCCCTGGAAGGGCTGTTTGACCAGGCACGCATGGAACAGGTGTTCTCCAACCTGATCGGCAATGCCGTCCAGCATGGCGCCGAGGGCACGCCGATTACCGTTTCGTTGAGCGCTGAAGAGGATATGGCAGTGATTGCGATCAACAACCAGGGCAAGCCTATCGAGAAAGGTGCCATTGCGAGTATTTTCAACCCGATGATCCGGCATCTGCGCAGCGGTGAGATGCAGTACGGTTCCACGGCCGGGCTCGGACTGGGCCTGCACATCGCCTCGGCGATCGTATCGGCCCATAAGGGCACCATTGAGGTCCATTCGAAGGCGCGAGTCGGCACGACCTTTACCGTTCGCATACCGCTGCACCCGGACTGATCGATTGTTCGGACGAACGGGTGCGCATACTTGTACGATGTCTTATCACGTAGTAAAACTGTCGTCCCGTCCAATAATAATTAACGGAGACGCACGATGGATGCTTCGCAATCTGCAATTGCAACCGATCAGGGCCGCCGGGTATTCCTGAAAAGATCCCTGGTGGTCTCGGCGGCCGCCGCGACCCTCGGTAACTTGCCGGGGCTGGCTCAGGCCGAGCCTCTGAGCCAGCGTTACCCGGACCCGCTGATCAATATCCTTGACCCCAGCTTCATGGACTTGCGCATTTTCAACGCCAGTGTGGAAAAACTCGCCACCGGCCTGCGTTGGGCGGAAGGGCCGGTGTGGGTGGGCGATGGTCGTTACCTGCTGGTCAGCGACATTCCCAACAACCGCATCGTGCGCTGGGACGAAGTCACCGGTGGCCTGTCGGTGTACCGCGAGAACTCCAATTTCTCCAACGGCATGTGCCGCGATCGCCAGGGACGTTTGTTGGTGTGCGAGGGCTCCACCACCTCTAGCGAAGGTCGGCGCATCACCCGTACCGAGCACAACGGCACCATTACCGTGTTGGCAGACAGTTTCGAGGGCAAGCCGCTCAATTCGCCCAATGACATCGTGTGCAAGCGCGATGGCTCGGTCTGGTTCACCGACCCACCGTTCCAGACCGGCAACAATTACGAAGGACACAAAGTCACGCCTGCCCAGCCCCACGCGGTGTACCGCATCGACGGTGAAACCGGCAAGGTCAGCCGGGTGATCGACGACTTGGCGGGGCCGAACGGATTGTGTTTCTCCCCGGACGAGAAAATCCTCTATGTGGTCGAAGGCCGGGCCAAACCCAATCGCTTGATCTGGACGATCACTGTCAAGGACGACGGCACGCTGGGGGAGCGGCGCAAGCACATCGAAGGCCTGGATTACGCGGCTATCGATGGCATCAAATGCGATGAGAGCGGCAATCTCTGGTGTGGCTGGGGTGGCAACGGCGATCCCAAGGCCGACCTGGAAAAAACTCGATGGCGTGCGGGTATTCAACCCCGAGGGCAAAGCCATCGGGCACATTTCCCTGCCGGAGCGCTGCCCCAATGTCTGCTTTGGCGGGCGGGAAGGCAATCGGCTGTTCATGGCCGGCAGCCACTCGCTGTATTCGCTGTTCGTGAATACCCGGGGGGCGACGTTTGCCTGATGTAGCAACGGATCTTCAGGTTGTCGACCATTGTGGCGAGGGGATTTATCCCCGTTGGGCTGCGAAGCAGCCCTAAGCTCAGTCAACCTTATGAGCCTGACACACCAAGATGTCAGGTTTTAGGGCCGCTTCGCGGCCCAACGGGGATAAATCCCCCCTCGCCACAGGTTCCTTGTTAGGCCAGGGATGCCGTACTGCCACGCACCGTCAACTCAAACGGCAACACCACATGCCGTTCGGCAAGCGGCTTCTTCTCGATCAGCGCGATCAGCATCTCTACCGCTTTTTGGCCAAAGATTTCGGCAGGTTGCGAAATGGTGGTCAGTGGCGGGTCGCAATAGGCGGCGAACGGGATGTCGTCAAAACCCACCAGTGAAATATCTTCGGGCACCCGCAGGCCCATTTGCTTGATGCGCCTGAGCGCGCCGATGGCCATCTCGTCGTTCTCACAAAACAGCGCACTGGGGCGGTCGGCCAGTTCCAGCATCGCGCCGGCGCCATCGTCACCGGCCTTCAAGGTGAAGTCGCCATGGCAGATCAGGTTGGGGTCGATGGCAATACCGGCCTGGCGCAGGGCGTCCTGATAGCCGGATACGCGGTCCAGGGTCAGGGGACTGCTGCGTGGCCCCTTGATGATGCCGATGCGCCGATGGCCGAGGCCGATCAGATGCTCGGTCATGGCCTGGGCGGCGGCCCGGTTGTCGAGGCTGATGGTGGGGTAGGGGGCGCCTTTGACTACTTCGCAGGCGTTGACCAGCGGCAGGGATTCAGCGCCAGGGGGCAGCGATTCAAAAGGGTTGCTGGCGCGCAACTGAATCACGCCGTCGGCCTGGTGGGCGTAGACCAGCGCAGCGAACTCCCGTTCGATGGCTTCCCGGCCCTGGGTGTCGCACAGCAGCAACCGATAGCCCGCCGCCTGCGCGGCCTGCTGTGCGCCGCTGATGACCCGGGCGAAAAACGTGTTGGCGATGGTCGGCACCAGGATCACCAGGTTGCCGGTGCGGCGGGAACGGAACTGCACCGCCATCAGGTTCGGCCGATAGCCGGCCTGTTCCACCGCGGCGTTGACCTTGTCCCGCGTTTCGGGGAGCACCCGCTCGGGTGATTTCAGCGTTCTGGACACCGTGGCCACCGACACACCGGCCAGCCGGGCCACTTCACGAATGTTGGACAAAATCACCTCAAGGGGCAGGGGCTACGGTTGGGGAGCTTACCGCAGGTTGAGCGCCTCACAAATGTTCAGGTGCGGACAGATCGGGTTTGACACACCAGGAAACTGAGCCTAGATTTTTGCCATGATGTAACCGGTTACATCATCATGCTGACAAGAAGAGAATCGCGATGAATCCTGCAGTACGAAAAATAAGAATGGGCTTCGTCGGCGGTGGCGAGGGCGCTTTCATCGGTCAGGCCCATCGTCAGGCGGCGGGGCTGGACGGCGGTTTTGAACTGGTGTGCGGCGCGTTCAGCCGCGACCCTCACAACACTCGGCAGACCGGCGCGGCCCTGGGCCTGGCCGCGTCCCGTTGTTATCACGATTGGCAGCATATGCTCGACACCGAAGCGCTCCTGCCGCTGGATCAGCGCATGGAACTGCTGGTGATCGTCACACCCAATCATCTTCATGCACCCATTGCCAGCCAGGCATTGGAAGCGGGTTTCCATGTGTTCAGCGAGAAACCCGCCGCCCTGGACCTCAAAGAGTTGCTGGCCCTCAGGGAGGTGCTGCAAGGCAGCCGTTGCCTCTACGGCCTGGCCCACACCTACCTGGGCTATCCCATGGTTTGGCAGGCTCGGGAGATGGTGCGTTCGGGCGTGATCGGCCAGGTGCGCAAGGTGCTGGTCGAGTATCCCCAAGGCTGGCTCAGCCAGGATGTCGCCGCCCAGGGCAACAAACAGGCCGAGTGGCGCGACGACCCCTTGCAGTCCGGTTTGGGCGGTTGCATCGGTGACATTGGTACCCATGCGTTTTCCCTGGCCGAGTTCGTCGCGGACCAGCCTATCCAACAGCTATGCGCCGCGTTAGGCACGCATATACCGGGCCGGCAGTTGGATGACGACGTGGCGATGCTGTTCAAGATGGCGGACGGCGCCAGCGGCGTATTGCTCGCAAGCCAGGTCTGCACCGGTGAAGAGAACCCACTGAAAATTCGCATCTACGGCGACAAGGGTGCCTTGGAATGGCGCCAGGAAGAACCGGCGAGCCTGATCCATCGCGCCCTTGACCAACCCCTGCGCATCCTGCGTAGCGGTGTCGGCCAGCCGTGGCTGTGCGAGGCGGCCCAGCGTCGCATGCGCCTGCCGGCCGGACATCCCGAGGGCTATCTGGAGGCCATGGCCAACCTCTACGGCGATTTCGCCCAAGCCATTCGCAACCATGTCGAAGGCCCCGACATCCCCGGCGTGCCCGGCATCGAGACCGGCCTGCGTGGCATGGCGTTCATCGAGGCCGCCATCCTCAACCACCGTGGCGACGCCAAGTGGACCACCGTACAAACCGGAGCTTCCCTGTTGTGAAAACCCTCGACAAGACCCCGAGTGGCCTGCGCGGCCCAGGTATTTTCCTGGCGCAATTCATGGCCGCCGAAGCCCCGTTCGACACCCTGGCCAACATCGCCCAATGGGCGGCGTCGCAAGGCTACAAGGCCATTCAACTGCCGACGTCGGGCACGCAATACATCGACTTGGCCCGGGCCGCCGAGAGCCAGGATTATTGCGATCAGCTCAAGGCGACCTGTGCCCAGGCTGGCGTAGAGATCAGCGAGTTATCGACGCACCTGCAGGGCCAATTGGTGGCGGTGCACCCAGCTTTCGACACGCTGTTCGACGACTTCGCCCCAGCACATCTGCGCGGCCAGCCCCAGGCGCGCACCGAATGGGCGATCGAGCAACTCAAGCTGGCCGCCCGCGCCAGCCAGCGCCTGGGCCTCAAGGCCCACGCGACGTTTTCCGGTGCGTTCCTGTGGCCGTATCTCTACCCCTGGCCGCAGCGTCCGGCGGGCCTGGTGGAACAAGGTTTCGCCGAACTGGCCCGGCGCTGGCTGCCGATTCTCGACTGTTTCGACGCGGCCGGCGTGGACCTGTGCTACGAAATCCACCCCGGCGAAGACTTGCACGACGGGGCCTCGTTCGAGCGCTTCCTCGACGCGGTCGATCATCATCCACGGGCAGCGATTCTCTACGACCCGAGCCATCTGCTGCTGCAACAGATGGACTACCTGGGCTTCATCGACCGTTACCACGAACGCATCCGCATGTTCCACGTCAAGGACGCCGAATTTCGCCCCGATGCCCGTGCCGGGGTATACGGCGGTTACCAGGGCTGGGTCGATCGCCCCGGGCGGTTCCGTTCGTTGGGCGATGGCCAGATCGATTTCAAAGCGATCTTCAGCAAGCTGACTCAATACGATTTCAGCGGTTGGGCGGTCCTGGAATGGGAGTGTTGCCTGAAGGATTCGCAGCAGGGCGCCGCAGAAGGGGGCGGCGTTCATCCAGCGGCACATGATCAGCAAGACCGGCAAGGCGTTCGATGATTTTGCCAGTGTCACCGCGGATGAGGACTCCAACCGGCGGCTGTTGGGGTTGAGATAACCGGCCCAAAGCAAAAAAACCTGTGGCGAGGGAGCTTGCTCCCGCTGGGCTGCGAAGCGGCCCCAAATAGGCTGGCGCGGTTTTCCAGAAACACCCTGCCAGCCGGTTTTACGACTGCTGCGCAGCCGAGCGGGAGCAAGCTCCCCTCGCCACAAAAGCAGGCCACAAAAGCAGCGCAAGATTTTTCATTTTCACAAGAACAACAATAAAACGGTGATGGTCATGACCACGATGAACGCACGCTTGAGCGTGATGATGTTCCTGCAATTCTTTATCTGGGGTGGCTGGTTCGTCACCCTCGGCACCTTCCTCTCCAGCACCCTGGGCGCCAGCGGCGGGCAGATCGGCATGGCGTTTTCCACTCAGTCGTGGGGAGCGATTGTCGCGCCGTTCGTGATCGGCCTGATCGCCGATCGCTACTTCAACGCCGAACGGATCCTGGCGGTGTTGCACCTGCTTGGCGCGGTGTTGCTGTATCAGCTGTATTCGGCGGCGGATTTCAGCGTGTTCTACCCGTACGTGCTGGTGTACATGGTGATCTACATGCCGACGCTGGCTCTGGTCAATTCCGTGGCATTCCGGCAGATGCGCGACCCGGCGCTGGAGTTCTCCCGCATCCGGGTGTGGGGCACCATTGGCTGGATCGTCGCGGGTGTGGTGATCAGCTTCGTGTTCGCCTGGGATTCGCGCGAAGCGATCTCGGCAGGCGGCCTGCGCAATACCTTCCTGATGGCGGCCATCGCGTCCCTGGTCCTGGGGCTCTACAGCTTCACGCTGCCGGCCACGGCTCCGCTCAAGGAACAGGCGAGCACGGGGGGCATCAAGCAATTGTTGGGGCTGGACGCGTTGGGGCTGTTGAAGGATCGCAGCTACCTGGTGTTCTTCATCGCCTCGATCCTGATCTGCATTCCCTTGGCGTTCTATTACCAGAACGCCAACCCATTCCTGGCCGAAACCGGCATGACCAACCCGACGGCGAAGATGGCCATCGGGCAGGTATCGGAAGTGTTGTTCATGCTGCTGTTGCCGCTGTTCATCCAGCGCTTCGGCATCAAGCTGGCGCTGTTGGTGGGTATGTTGGCGTGGGCGTTGCGCTACGTGTTGTTCGCCTACGGCAATAACGGCGACCTGGCGTTCATGCTGTTCACCGGCATTGCCCTGCACGGTATCTGCTACGACTTCTTTTTTGTCTCGGGGCAGATCTACACCGATGCCAAGGCGCCGGAGCGTTTTCGCAGCTCGGCCCAGGGCCTGATTACCCTGGCGACCTATGGTGTGGGGATGTTGATTGGCTTCTGGGTGGCGGGGCAGGTGACCGATCGCTTTGTCGTGGCTGGCGGGCATGACTGGCAGAGCATCTGGCTGTTCCCGGCCGGGTTCGCGTTGCTGGTGCTCGTCTGTTTCCTGTTTACCTTCCGCGGCCAGCAGGCGCTCGCTACGCCGTCAAAGGCCTGAGACAGGGCTGGGCGTCAGTCATTTGTGGCTGACGTCCAGTCTGGTGTAGGTCACTTTCCCGCCTTCGTTGGAATAACCTTTGTTATCCAGCGTGTAGACGCCGGCCTTGAAATAGAAATCGTAGCCGTACCAGGACGAGTCCAGCTTCACCTGTTTGCCAACGTTGTTGATCAGCACCGAGAGCTTGCCTTGCTTGTCCATTTGCAGCGAGTAGGAGAAGGCTTTGTTCAGCGGTACGTTTGGCACGGTGTAGATCGCCGGGCTCTTCTTGTCCTTGGGTTTGACCCGGTACTCCACGTCGATATTGCCGGTGCCCTTGGCGTAGCGGTACACCAGCTTCAACAACGGCGTGGGGGCGTCTTTGGCGTGGATCTGCGCCACGACCACGCGGCCTTCGGAAGGCACCTGGTTTACGGCCAGGGTGCCCTTGAGGGTATTGATGCCGCTGTTGTAGCGCCAATTGCGCAGTTTTCCGTCTTTGCTGGTTTCCCGCAGTTCGGAGCGCGGGTATTCGCTTTTGCCGGTATGGGAGCCCGTGACCGGCGCCCAGAAGACGATCCGCTGGCCGTTATTGTCGAAATACTTGTTTTTCAGGGCCGGCATGGCTTTGGTCGCCACGACCTGCGCGGGTGTTTGCACGGGCAGGGTGATGTTCCAGACAGTCAGGTCAATCATGATCAAATGCTCCAACAGAACCGGCCATTACTCATCAGCCGGAATGGGCAAGATTACCTTCTGTGGCACAGTGTCCATGTTATCGACGAGGGCCCGTTTGGCTGCAGGGGCAACTGACGAATGGCTCTGCGCTGAGCCTCCCAGGTAGTTCTGCTAATTGCGCGGGATAATGTCAATTTGATGCTGATCGGTTAGAGTACGCGCCGCCCGAGAGACGGATCCCGGGCGTTTTCTCATGGAGTATTCAATGAACCACATCAGTAAAGTTGTCGCCTGCGCACTGTTCGGCCTGGCCCTGGCGGGTTGCACCGGCACCCCGATGAAGACCCAGCAATACGATGCCAGCCAATACACCGTTGTCGGCCACAGTGAAGCCAAGGCCACGGGCCTGCTGCTGTTCGGCGTGATCCCGATCCAGCAGAACAACCGTTTCGTGCGCGCCCAGACCGCAGCGATCAAGGCCAAGGGCGGCGATGCCATGATCAACACTCAAGTCCAGGAAAACTGGTTCTGGGCCTGGGTCCTGACCGGCTACACCACCTCGGTGTCCGGTGATGTGGTCAAGCTGAAAAGCGTTCAGTAACACCCCGCTTGAAAGTAGGTGAGCGCCGGTTGTAAAGGCGCTTACCTGTGGCGAGGGGATAAATCCCCTCGCCACAACAGCCCCGATCATGCTTGATCCTCGACTACTGTCCTCCCACCACCATATGCGTGAACGGCGCCACATACGCCTGCAACGTCACCAGCCCGCCCACCAGAATCGCCAGCACCACCGAGTGGAAAAACACGTAGCGCAGGATTTCCCCTTCATGGCCGTACCAACGGGTAGCGGTGGAGGCGACCACGATCGACTGGGCATCGACCATCTTGCCCATGACCCCGCCGGAACTGTTGGCCGCGGCCATCAGCACCGGGCTGATGCCCAACTGCTCGGATGTGACCCGTTGCAAGCCGCCAAACAACACGTTGGACGCGGTGTCCGAGCCGGTCAGCGCGACGCCGAGCCAGCCCAGCAAGGTGCCGAACATGGGGTAGAAAATGCCCGTGGCGGCGAAGGCCAGGCCCATGGTCGCGTCCAGGCCCGAATACCGCGTGAGGAACCCCAGGGCCAACATTGCCACGATGGTGATCAGCGAGTAGCGCACCACCCAGAGCGTTCGCAAGTAGTGGTGCAGCAGTTGCGGGATGGAGTAGCCCATCAGCAAGCCACCGAGAATCGCCGCCAGGAAGATACCGCTGCCGGTGGCGGTGAACCAGTTGAACTTGTAGACCGCTTCCTCGGTTTTAGGCTGGGGCACCACCGGCGGGACTTTTTCGATCTGCTGGTGGATGGTGCCGAAGGTCACCAGGGGCGAGAAGATCGGATTGGCCTCGCGCATCGGCTTGCCTTGGGGGTCGAGCTTGGCTGATTGGGTCTGCGGGTCCAGTGCCGGGCGGGTATCGAACAGGTTCTTGAAACCCTGGGTGCCCCAGGCGAACACGAATACCGTGAGGATGATCCACGGCATCCAGGCCCGGAGCACGGCGGGGCGGGTGTCGCTGGAAAATGCGGCGCTGGCGGTGGGTTGTTCATCCTCGCTGGCGTCGATCTTCGAGTTGTCGACTCGCCCGGACAGCGCGGCGGAGGTGTGCACCGTGGCTGGTTTCCAGACCTTGAGGAAGCCGGTGAGGCAAGCCATGGAAATCAGCGCAGCGATGACGTCCACCAGCATCGGCCCGTGGTAGTTCGACACTAGGAATTGCGGGATGGCGAAGCTGACGCCGGCCACCAGGATCGCCGGCCAGACCTCCAGCATCTTGCGCCATCCGGCGAAGGCCCAGATCAACCAGAACGGCACCAGCACGGAGAAAAACGGCAACTGCCGACCGACCATCATCGACAGCTCCATTTCATCCAACCCGGTGACCTTGGCCAGGGTGATGATTGGCGTGCCCAGGGCACCGAAGGCCACGGGCGCGGTGTTGGCGATCAGTGCCAGGCCTGAGGCGGCCAGGGGCGAAAAGCCCAGCCCGATGAGGATCGCCCCGGTCACCGCCACCGGCGTCCCGAAGCCCGCCGCACCCTCGAAGAACGCACCAAAGCAAAAGGCGATCAGCAGCAATTGCAGGCGTCGGTCGTCGGTAATGCGTGCGAGGGAATCCTGCAGGACCTTGAATGAGCCGTTCTCGGTGGTCAGGCGGTGCAGGAAAATGATGTTGAGGACAATCCAGCCAATGGGCAGCAGCCCGTTGGCCGCGCCATAAAGTGCCGCAGACCCGGCCATGCCGACGGGCATGCCGAAGGCGAAGATCGCGATCAGCAAGGCCGAGGCCAGGGCCAGCAACGCCGCCAGGTGCGCCTTGACATGAAAGAACGCCAGGGGAGGCCAGCATCACCACCACCGGAACCGCCGCCAGGAGCGTGGACAGCACCGCATTACCGAAGGGATCGTAGACTTGTTGCCAGACCATGTTCCACCTCTGCTTTTTATTGTTGGAAGTGCAGGCCCCAGGGGGGATTGGCAGAGAAGTATAGGCGGGGATTGGGGGAGGGGACTGCCAGGCAACCCCTGTGGCGAGGGGATTTATCCCCGCTGGACGCGCAGCAGTCCCAATGTCTGTCAACTCGGTGTGTCAGGTTGATCCCTACCTGCCTTTTTGGGGCTGCTGCGCAGCCCAGCGGGGATAAATCCCCCTCGCCACAAAGTTGATGCGCCCGGCTAGCGTGCTTCGACGTTGTCCAGCGCGCGGTTCGCTAGCAGTCCGCTCAGTTCAATCAATTGCTGGATGCCCAGGGCGATGTGGCGCCTGGGACCTTCCAGGTCGAAGGCCAGGTCACTGACCATGGCGTTGGCCGAGGCCAGGTTTTCGCTGAGGTTGGCGAGCAGGGTTTCGGTGTCGACGCCGTTGGCGACGGTGAACAGTTGGTCTGGATTGGCCTCGGGTTTGCTGGGTTTGGGCTTGAGGTAGTGGTCGAGGATGCGGTCGGCGGCTTTGTCGAACGCTTTTGAGTGGGGATCGGTGTCTGGTGGGTTGGGTGTTGGTTTGAACATAGATGAAACTCCAGATAAGAAATAGGAGCCATCACTCTCGCTACCAAACGAAGGGTGGCGGCCATACGAAGGTTGGTAGACCGGTTACCTGGCAACCCGGCGCGTCCGAGAACGCCCTGCGCATGACCACCATAAAACAGAGGACGTAGAAGTCCCTTGCATCAGGATGTATGTGCGCCAGGAAAACCGGGCTACCAAACCCGATCGCTGATTCGTCAGCGACCCGGAAACGATAGAGCCCACCCCCCTAGACGCACAAGCCGGCGGATTCTGGCGCAGTTGTAGGGAATGGCGCAAGACAACGTAGCCCGAACCCGAACGATCCTACATCGGGATAAACAAGGTCCCCTGCTGGACTGGGAGCCTGGGTTAACAAAACACCCGTGGCGAGGGAGCTTGCTCCCGCTGGGTGGCGAAGCCGCCCCAAAAAAATCTGCGTTGAAACAAAAAACCGGGGCCTGCTGCGCAGTCCAGCGGGAGCAAGCTCCCTCGCCACAAAAAGCGCTTACTCAGGCCAACAGAGCAATGTGCCTGTTCAGCCCTTCGCCGCCATCGCCGTCACTTCCACTTTCATCCCCTCGACCGCCAGCGCGGCCACGCCCACCGCTGCACGAACCGGCCAAGGCTTGGCGAAGAAGCGTTTGTAAACCTCGTTGAAAGCGGCGCGATCCGCCATGTCGGTCAGATAGATGGTCAGGTGCAGGACTCGGTCCATGGAACTGCCGGCGCGCTCCAGGGCGGTCTTGAGGGCCTGCAGTGTGCATTCGCTCTGCAGCGCGATATCGCCCAGTTCCAGGCTGCCATCGGCGTGGGTGGGGATTTGCGTGGAAACCAGCAGGCCGCCGAAGCCGGCGACGTCGGAGGAAATGGAATCCGCATCCGGATCTGGAACGAACGTGATGTCTGGGTTGCTCATGCAAAGCCTCATGCTGGAAAAGAAAAAGGAGCGCCGCAGTTTACCGTCCATTGTTGCGCCGTTCCTGCATTCCTTTATCCGTGCGCTTGCCGCCCGCTGTTCCCAGCATTAAAGCCTCTGGGCCGGACGTTGGGCTGTCACTGCCGGTTCAAGGGGTGGTTGCGCGCCGTTCAGGCGTGCGGCCAGTCGCTGTGCCTGCTCCCATCCCAGCTCGGGCGCCAGCCAGTCGAGTGCATCTTCGGCACTGAAAGCCAGTACCCGCTGCTGTTGACTGGCGATGTCGCCATACGTCACCAGGGCCAGGCCGTCACAGCCAAACGGGGTCTCGCTGGCCTGGGCCAGGGCGGCCAGGAAGATCGGGGTCGATTGCCGGTCGGTCGTGTAGGTGAGCTGTTGCGCCTGAGAGGGTGAGGCGGGGGGCTGCGACTCATACCAGCCCTCCACGGCGACCAGTACGCGGCCTTCGTGCTTGATGGGATCGAAGACTTTGGAACGCATGACCAGATGCAAGGGCAGATGCGTGAGCGGCGGCATCGTTCCCACCGACCAGATCGGCGACCAGCCCCAGCGAACCTTGATGCACTCCAAGTGCCCACCGCGCCGGCGAATGGCGCTGACCTGCATGCCTGGCTTGATCAGGGCATGCCGCTCCTGAGGCTTGGGCGGCGTTGTCACGCACAGCTCCAAGGGCGTCACGAGGGTAGCGAAACGGTTGCCGGGCGTATCTCGCTGGGCGAAATACGCCAGGGAGTCTTTTGAAGAAACGTGTTGAACAAGACCGTCACACATAACGAAAACTCCCGGCAGTGAAACGCAAAGAAGCCTTGATCTACCCGCTGTTCAAGGCATGACGTCGAAGCGCATCAGGTGGCTTTCAGCGGTGTCATGTAGGTCCGAACCGTGGCGAAACGCTTGGTTCGAAAATCCTCGCGGCGGGGAGACGAGCGGGCCATTGGGGTGAATGCACGACCGCCATCGCGAGCGGGCTCGCTCCCACAATGGATTTGTGGTGGGGCGGGATTTTCAGCTACACAGCCGAACTCTTGTGGGAGCGAGCCTGCTCGCGATAGCGGAGTGTCAGCTTGCGCAGAGGTTGGCTGTGCCGACGCCATCGCGAGCGGGCTCGCTCCCACAATGGATTGTGGTGGGGCGGGATTTTCAGCTACACAGCCGAACCCTTGTGGGAGCGAGCCTGCTCGCGATAGCGGAGTGTCAGCTTGCGCAGAGGTTGGCTGTGCCGACGCCATCGCGAGCGGGCTCGCTCCCACAATGGATTGTGGTGGGGCGGGATTTTCAGCTACACAGCCGAACTCTTGTGGGAGCGAGCCTGCTCGCGATAGCGGAGTGTCAGCTTGCGCAGAGGTTGGCTGTGCCGACGCCATCGCGAGCGGGCTCGCTCCCACAATGGATTTGTGGCGGTGCGGGATTTTCAACTACACCGCCGAACCCTTGTGGGAGCGAGCCTGCTCGCGATAGCGGTGTATCAGCTTGCGGGGCGGTTGGCCGTGCCGACGTCCTCGCGGACAGACTCGCTCCCATACCGTTGTGCATTGATGAAGTCCACGAAAGCCCTCAACGGCGAGGGCAGGTAGCGACGGCCGGGGTAGTAGAGGAATGGCCCGGTGAAGCGCTGCCACCAGGGTTCGAGTACCGGTTCGAGGGCGCCGCTGTCCAGGTAGGGCCGTAGCCAGTCCTCGAACAGGTAGACGATCCCTAACCCGTCCACTGCAGCTTGCACCGACAGGTCCACTGCGCCGCCGATCCTGACAATCAACGGACCGCTCGGGTCGACGCTGATGGTTTCGCCGTCACGTTCATACTCCCAGAGCGGCATCGCGCCACTGGGAAATTTGCCCCGCAGGCAGGCGTGCTTGAGCAGATCCCGAGGGTGTTCGGGGCGCCCCCAGGCGTCGAGGTACGCCGGGGATGCGGCTGTTGCGAAGCGCTGAAACCGTGGGCCGATGGGGAGGGCGATCATGTCCTGCTCCAGACGCTCGTCGTAGCGAATACCGGCGTCACAACCGGCGGCGAGCATGTCGACGAAGCTCTCTTCGGCGATCACCTCCAGGCGGATGTCGGGATAGCTTTGCAAAAACGGCGTGATGAGCGCCGGCAACACCAGGCGGGCGGCGCTGACCGGCACGTTCAGCCGGAGGGTGCCGGAAGGACGGTCGCGAAAATCGTTGACCACGTCCATCGCCGCCTCGACTTCGCCCAGGGCCGGGACGATGCGTTCCATCAACCGCGCACCGGCCTCGGTCGGCACCACGCTGCGGGTGGTGCGGTTGAGCAAGCGCACGCCGAGCCGGCTTTCCGTCCGGCGTACGGCATCGCTGAGGCTCGAGGCAGACTTGCCGCTCATCCGCGCGCCTTCACGAAAGCCCCCTGCATTGACCACGGCCACGAAGGCCAGCAAGTCTTGAATATCCGTCGCCATTGTTCTCTCCGCCGTACAGCCCGTGCTGATTGCACCTGATTATCAATGAAGTGGTCAACGCCTATAGTCGGCCCACTTACATTGATCCGAGGGGCACGAGATGAACATTGCAGGCAAGGCAGGCACCTTTTCACTGGGTGATCGCACGATCAATCGCATGGGCTATGGCGCGATGCAGTTGGCGGGGCCCCAGGTCTTCGGGCCGCCGAAAGATCCGGCGGCCGCCATCGCCGTGCTGCGCGAAGCAGTGGCGAACGGGGTCAACCACATCGACACCGCGGATTTCTACGGGCCCCATGTCACCAACCAGTTGATCCGCGAAGCGCTGCACCCTTACGCCAAGGATCTGGTCATCGTGACCAAGGTCGGTGCCGTTCGCGGTGCCGATGCGTCCTGGAACCCGGCCCACAGCCCCGCCGAGCTGACTCGGGCGGTCCACGACAACCTGCGCAACCTGGGCGTGGAGGTCCTGGACGTAGTCAACCTGCGGGTGTGGGGCGAGCTGCATTCGCCCTCGGAGGCTTCCATCGAGGAATCGTTCACGACACTGGCCGAGTTGCAGCGCCAGGGTCTCATCCGCCACCTGGGCCTGAGCAATGTCACGGCCGCTCAGGTCAAGCAGGCCCAGGGCATTGCCCAGGTGGTCTGCGTGCAGAACCACTACAACCTGACCCATCGCGACGACGAACAACTCATCGCTGACCTCGGTCGGCAGAGCATCGCCTACGTGCCGTTCTTCCCCCTGGGCGGCTTCACACCGCTGCAATCGGAAACCCTTTCCAGCGTGGCGGCGCGCTTGCAGGCGTCACCGCTGTGTGTGGCCCTTGCGTGGTTGCTGCAACGTGCGCCGAACATCCTGCTGATTCCCGGCACATCGTCCCTGGCGCACCTGCGGGAAAACCTCACGGCCAGTGAGCTGAAGATCCCTGCGCCGCTGCTCGCCGAGCTGGACGCACTGGTCTAGGCCGCCTGGAAAATCAATGTCTCGCCATCTTCCGGTATCAACAACCGGTCTCCGACACCGGCCCTCGCGGCGGCTTCGGCGAGGGCCTTGCGGGTCGTCGGGCAGTGGCTGATCGCTTCCAGGTGATTGGCCACCACGGTCCCGTGGGACAGGCGGGTGAATTCCAGCGTCTCGTCGATGCCCATGATGATGTCGCCGCCCACATCGAAGCGGGCCCCGCCTGCCGGGACCACGCTGACCTGCGGCTGGTGGCGCAGGATGAATTCGCACACGGTGGGGGTGAGTACGGTGTCGCCGCTGAGGTAGACGATTGGCTCCCCGGGCAGCTCGATCAGGTAGCCGACGCCGTGCTCCATCAACTTGCCCACCAGGCCCAGCCCATGGGTGCAGCGGACGGAGCGGATGGTGCCGCCCAGGAATGAGTGGGGTTGGTCATGTGCCTGGGCAAGCGCCTGGACATTCAAGCCCCGCTTGGCGAGGTACGGGGCGTCATGGGGTGTGCAGATGACCGGGATCTGTTTTTCCCTCAGCCATCGCTTGGCCGCGCCGTCCAGATGGTCGAAATGGCCTTTCTGGCAGTGGGTGATCAGGCAATGGGTGACAGCCTCAAGGTCCTTCGCTGTGCAAGCCGGAAGCTCCACCAGCGGATTGCGCTGCGTGGCACCGAACAGTCGAAGCGGCGGCAGCGTGCCCTTGGCAGCCAGCATCGGGTCGACGAGCACGCGATACGGGCCGAATTGAAGAATGATCGTGGCGTTACGGATCTGCTGGATGTTCATGAGACGTTCCTGTTGAGCGAGCGCTTCATGGTGCCGCTCCGGTTCCGTGTGCATAATGGCCGGATCTGACATCTTTGATTCGTTTCAAGCCATGACCAAAAAAATCCGAATCGGTCTGCTTCTGTTTCCCGGCTGCATGCCCGCCGGCCTGTTTGCCTTCGCCGATCTGCTGCATGCCGCCAACCGCAGAAGAGGGCTGACGTTGTTCGAGGCACGCTACATCGCGTTGCAAGCCGGGCCGGTGGTGTGTGCCCATGGCGTGACCCTGCACGCGGAAGCGGCCCTGGGCAGCATCGCGCTGGATGCTGTCCTGGTTCCCGGCTTCTGGGCCGAATCGGCCGAGCAGGTGAATGCGCTGCTGGTTGATCAAACGGCTCTCGTGAGCGCGCTGTCCAAGCTTGCCCGAACGCTGCGGCTCTGGTCCTATTGCACCGGCGTCTGCCTGCTGGCCGCCAGTGGTCGCCTGGACGGGCAGGGCGCGACGGTGACCTGGTGGCTGGCGCAAGCGATGCAGCAGCAGTATCGAAAAGTCCTTTGGCAAAGCGAGCAGAACTGCGTGTTCAACGAACGCACGGCGACCGCGTCCGGAGTGAACGGCTACCTGCCCATCGCCGAAAAACTCATCGAACGCAGCGTCAGCAGCGACGTGCTGCGGGACATTACCCGGCTCATGGTGCTGCCGCGCCCGGCCATTGCCCATGGAGCGTTCCAAGGCAGTGCGCTGATCGAGCAACCCAGCGGATGGCTGCGGCAGTTGCATGGCTTGATCGAACAGATGCCGGCCGAGCGGATCACCGTTCAGGCACTGGCAAGCGAGCTGGCGGTGTCCGAGCGTACCTTGGCACGCAAGGTCAGCCGTGAAACGGGCCAGGCGGTCGCGACCTATGCCCGGCGCATCAAGTTGAACCAGGTCAGCGAACGCCTGACGTTGACGGCGCTGCCTCTTGCCAGCATCGGCGCCGAGCTGGGTTTCAGCAGCAGCTCCAACTTGCAGCGCATGTTCAAGGCGCTGACCGGGCTGACGCCGGTGCAATACCGGCGCAAGTTCGGGCGTGTATGACGCCGGTCAACTCGGCGTCTTGTCGGTTTCGTTGCGATGATGTTCCGGCCAACTGTCGACGGGGTGGGCACGGTCTTCGTTGAACATCTCCGTGAGTAGCGCATTGGCGCGGCGGTAGGCGTCATGGCGGAACTTGAGGTCGTCTTCCGGCTGGGCGACGATTTCCTCCAGCATCTTGAGGTTCAGCCGCCGGAACTGATCCGCCCGTTCGCGCGCTTCGTAAGCCCCGACGCCCATGCGCTCCAGGGCACTGCGACCCAATGACAGCGCGCTCTCGAAAGTTTCCCGTTCGGCCGCTTCCACGCCCATCTGCCGCAGGGTAATGAGGTGTCCCATGTCCCGCGCCCGCACGATCAACTGCAATGCGGGGAAGTGCTCCTGGGCCAGCCGGGTCAGCGTCAGGTTGTCTTCCTGATTGTCGATCGCATTGATCAGCACCACCGCTTGAGCCGCGCCGGCGGCGTGCAACAGATCGAGGCGCGTGGCATCGCCATAAAAGACTTTCACGCCGAACTTGCGCAGCGTCTCGATGTTGTCAGGGTCATGATCCAGTACCACCACCTCGACGCCGCAGGACATCAGCAGGCGTCCGGCAATCTGCCCGAAGCGGCCGAACCCGGCGATGATCACCCGTGGGTTCTGCTGGTCGACGAGGTCGGATTCGCGCTGGTTTTTCCGGGTGACGGACTCGAAGCGATCCAGCAGCAGAATCAGCAAGGGCGTCAGGCACATGGACAAGGCCACCGCCAGGGTCAGGCTCTTGCCCCATTGATCGGTCAGGATGCCGGCCACGGTCGCCGCGCCAAACACGACGAAGGCGAACTCGCTGCCCTGGCCCAGCAACACCGCCTGCCAGGAGCGCTGGCCGGCGGGGACGTTGAGGAACCGGCCCGCCAGCTTGATCACCAGCAGCTTGATCAGGATGAAACCCAGGGTCAGGGTGATCACTTTGAGCGGTGCGTTGACCAGCGTGCCGAAATCGATCGACATGCCGACGCCGATGAAAAACAGACCCAACAGCAGGCCCTTGAACGGCTCGATGTCGCTTTCCAGCGCATGGCGGTATTCGGAGCTGGCCAGCAGCACCCCGGCGAGGAACGCGCCCATGGCCATCGACAACCCAGCTTCCTCCAGCAGGAAGCCGAAGCCGAACACCAGGAATAGCGCGACGGCACTGAAAATCTCCCGCAGGCCTGAGCGGGCGGCGAAGCGCAGCAGCGGTCGCGTCACGTAGCGACCCAACAGCACGACGATGGCGATGGCAGCGACGATTTTGCCAATCGATAGCAACAGCGCGGTGCCCGAAGGGGTGTCGCCGTGGGCCGACAACAGCGGAATCATCGCCACCAGCGGAATCGCAGCGATGTCCTGGAACAGCAGCACGGCAAAGCTGCTGCGCCCGACGGCGGTGGCGGTCAGGTTGCGTTCGCTCATGGCCTGCATGGCGATGGCCGTGGAGGACAGGCTCAGGGTCAGGCCGACCAGCAGCGCCGCCGTCCAGTTCAGGCCCAGGGCCGTACAGAACAAGCCAATGGCAGCGCCACAGGCGAGCATCTGCAGGGCACCGCCACCAAACACCATCCGGCGCAGGGCCCAGAGCCGTTTGGGGTCGAGTTCAAGGCCGATAATGAACAGCATCAGGACCACGCCGATTTCAGCGAACTCCAGGATCGCCTTGACGTCGGTAATCAGCTTCAGCCCCCACGGGCCGATGATGCACCCGGCCAGTAGATAACCCAGCACCGGGCCCAGGCCAAATCGAACGGCAATCGGGACGATCAGCGTCGCCGAGGCCAGGTAGATGAGCATTTCAATCAGGCTGTGAGTCTCCATTTCAATCTTCCTTCCAGGCGGCCAGGCGAGCGCCATAGTGTTCGATTTGTGCATGTTGGGCGTCAGGGTCGGCGGCATAGGCGCCATGCACGACCACCGGTTCCAACCAGCGCATGCCGCAGTAAATGGCCGTGGCGTGGAGGGGTTGGGCCAACGCGGTAAAACCTGGGTAGTCGCCGATCGCAAAATGCGCTTGATCGCCACCGGTGGTGACGGCCCACAGCAGGCGCTTGTCTTTGAGGGCGACGGCGCCTTTGCCGTAGGCCCAGCCGTGGGTGAAGACTTTATCGATCCACAGTTTCAGCAGGGGCGGGGTGCTGTACCAATACATCGGGTGCTGGAGCACCACAAGATCGGCTTGTTCCACCGCATGCTGTTCCGCCTCGACGTCGATATCGAAATTGGGATAGAGCTCGTAGAGCGAACGTATGACCACGTCCGGGTTGTTCGACACTCGCTTGAGCATCAACTGGTTGACCCGCGATTTGTCGGGGTAGGGGTGCGCATAAATGATAAGAATCATCGGTGAATTCCTTGGTTTGGCTCCGCCGATCCTTGTCTGTCGTGAACGCGAGCGATGGTATTGAGTCGAGCGATGTAAACAAAAGCGCCTTCCCGGGGCAGCGTCGAGGCCGGAAAGGCCGGACATCCTACCGAGGAAGGCGCTGATTGTTTAGAGCGGATCGATACATCGGGGGGCTTCAGTCAAGCGGTAGCGAGACCCTGGCCTCCAACCCGCCATCCCGACGGTTGCTCAAGGTCAGTGTCCCGCCATGCTCCAGCACCGTCGCCCGGGCCGCCGACAGGCCCAGCCCGACGCCGCCGGTGTGCTTGTTGCGAGAGCCTTCGATGCGAAAGAACGGCGCGAAGACCTGCTCAAGGTATTGGGCGTCGATGCCGGGCCCGTGGTCCAGGATGCGAATGTCCACACGGTGGGCGTCGGCTTCGAGGCGAACCGTCGGCTCGCCGCCATATTTGATCGCATTGTCGATCAGGTTGACCAATGCACGCTTGATGCCGATGGGCCGGCCGACATAAACCAGGCGCTGGGTGCCTTCGAACCCAACCTCGGTGCCGGCGTCCTTGAGGTCATCGACGATGGTGTGCAGCAGCTCGGCCAGGTCGAACGCGGTGGCATGTTCAAGCCGGGCATCGTCGCGGAAGAACTCCAGGGCTGAATTGATCATCGCCTGCATTTCATCGACGTCCCTGAACAGCCGGGATTGCTGCTCGGCATCCTCGATGAACTCGCCACGCAGGCGCATGCGGGTCAAGGGCGTGCGAAGGTCGTGGGAGATGGCGGCGAGCATCTGGGTGCGGTCCTCGATGAAGTGCTTTAGCTGGGCCTGCATGGCATTGAAGGCGAGGATCGCCTGGCGGATTTCATGTGGGCCGACGACGGGAATAGGCGGTGCCTTGTGATCCACGCCGAAGCGCCTGGCGCCTTCGGCAAAGCGTTGCAAGGGCGCTGCCAGGTGTCGCGTGGCGATCAGCGCGACGATAATCGTCGACACCAGGATCAGCGCCAGCATGATCAGGTTGCGCTTCCATTCCTCCAGCCCCCAACTGCGCGCAGGCAGGGAAAACATGACCCACGAGTGGTCGGTCAATTCGATCATCGCGGCGTAGCGTGCGCCGGGCTGGCCGGTGGGCCAGTCGCTCGGCTCATAGCCCTCGATCCTCGCGTCGGGCCGGCCCAACTGTTGGCGCAAGCGCAGTGCGCCATCGCTGTATTCGGGGTCGTCGATCACTGGCAGCTTGGCTTCTTCATGGCGTTGGAGCCATTGTGTGTTGAAGATCGGGTCACTGGCTGTCCTGGCAATCGTGGGCCGCTGCTCGGGCGTTGCCGAGTCGATGATGCGGGTGATGGCGGCGATCTTTTCAATCAGACCGGTTTCCATCAGGGGAGGGCGGGCCCAGGCATCAGTCAGTTGACTGAACAGCGCGTTCAGGGCCAGCAACGTGAGCATGGCAACCAGGGTGGTCAGGGCGATCCAGCGCGCCAGCGTATCCCATGGCCGTCGAGTGCATTTCATCGCTTCACCACATGGGGGCTGAACAGGTAGCCGCTGTTGCGCACGGTGCGGATCATCGACGCACCGGTGAGGTCGGTCTCCAACTTGCGTCGCAAGCGGCTGACCTGGACATCGATGCTGCGGTCGAACGCCTCGAAGGTTTCGCCGCGCGCCAGGTCCAGCAACTGCTGGCGGGTCAGCACCCGACGCGGGTGTTCGACAAAGACCAGCAGCAGTTCGAATTCTCCGGCGGACAGCGGGATCATGACCTTGTCCGGCGAGCGCAGTTCGCGCCGGGTGACGTCCAGCTGCCAGTTTTCGAACTCCAGGATGGGTCGGGATGAGTCGCTCAACGTCCCCCTGGCTTCTCCGGTGCGCCGGAGCACGGCACGTACCCGGGCCAACAGCTCTCGGGCGTCGAAGGGCTTGGTCAGGTAATCGTCCGCCCCCAGCTCCAGACCGACGACGCGGTCACTCAATTCGCCCATGGCGGTGAGCATGATGATGGCGACCGTGTGCTCGGTTCGCAGTCGTTGGCAGAGCACCAGACCGTTGTCGCCCGGCAGCATGACGTCGAGGATGATGAGGTCCGGCACCCGACGCTCCACCGCCTGCCACAAGGCGTTGCCGTCGGCGGCCACATCCACGCTATAGCCATGTTGTTCGAGGAACTTGCGCAAGAGGGCGAGGACTTCGAGGTCATCGTCCACCAGTAATAAATGGCTCACGGTGGGCACGCAGAGTAATGAATACAGGAGGGGATACTAGGGTCAATCCGGGGCCTGCGTCATATATTTCAATCCGGCAATAAAGTTGCCGGCGGGCAATGTTCTGGAAATCTGCGGGCAAAAAAACAGCGGCAGGATGGCCTTTGATGTCGGTCAGTTAAAAAGTAGTCGGTCCTATACAGAACCTGTGGCGAGGGGATTTATCCCCTCGCCACAAGAGCTGTGTCCGGCATCGGTTCTTTAGTTGACCGGTATCGCCTCCATTCCTCGCCGAGATAACCCTGTATGCCGATCACCAAACCCGCCCCATTGTTTGTTCGATCCACCGTTGTAGTTGTTTTGACGGCACTCGCCAGCGGTTGCTCCAGCACGCCGGCTGCAAAACCAGGCTCGTGTGAAAGCGCGAATTACACCGTTCACGATCCTGCGGAACCGGTCAACCGCGGCATCTTCGCGTTCAACCGAACCGTGGATGACTATGCGCTGGCCCCGGTTGCCCGTGGTTATCGCAAGCTGCCGGAGACGTTCCAGGCCGGCGTCCACAACTTCGTGGCGAACTTCGGCGAGCCCAAGGTGTTCATCAACGACCTGCTGCAAGGCAACGCCCAACGCTCGGTCAACACACTGGGCCGTTTCGTCATCAACACCACGGCGGGTATCGTCGGGTTGATCGACGTGTCGGGCAAGCTGGGCATCGAGCGCCACAAGGCCGATTTCGGCCAGACCTTCGGCGTCTGGAACGTCGCGCCCGGGCCGATCGTGGAGCTGCCGTTGCTGGGCAGCGCCAACCTGAGGGACGCCACGGGCGAAGTGCTGAGTTTCGCCGTCGACCCGTTCGGCGACAACAGCAGCACTGTCGAGACCCTGGGCACGATCAACACTGTCGGCGGCGTTGTCGATGGCCGCGCCGAGGCATTGCCTCTGACAGACCAGTTGCAGGCCGAACCGGATTACTACGTGGCGCTTCGCGATGCAACGGCGCAGCGGCGTGCCGATTTTGTCGCACAGGGCAAGTTGGGGGCGGTCGTGCAGGATAACCCGCAATGCGAGAATGGAGCTGCCGCTGATGAGTAGCCAGGTGTTGGTGCTGCATCGACGGATGCGCTCGCCCGATGCGGATCTACTGCATTGCCGTGAGGTTGAACTGCAGTTGGCCGAGGATGGCCGCCATGTGCTGCTCAATCGTTACGTCGAGTTGTATCGCCATGAACATGTCAGTTGGTGCGCGATCCAGCAGCATCGGGTGCCGTTGGCGAGGATGGTGCGCTGGATGGTTGATAACGGCGAGCCGGTGGGGGCTTAGTAGCAATTTGCTTCTTAATACAGTGGTATCTCGGGAGCGGATGCCATGAAACATTTCTACATAATTACAGATTAATAATGGTTGTACGACGTCGTATCTAATGTGTTCGACTGTGGCCGTTTCTCACAAAAACAATAAACGGAGATTCCATCCATGACGAGCATTCCTTCCGCTGAAGGCCAGGCTGCGGCGCCCGTGCAGGGCCGTTTCGTACGTCTGCTCAAGCTACTGGGCCCCGGTATCATTGCTGTTCTTTCCTGGCTGGGCGCTGGCGACCTGATCACATCTTCGGTGGCCGGGGCGAACTACGGCTACGCGATGATGTGGGTGCTGGCGGTCTCTCTTCTGCTGCGCTACCTGATCGTCAACATCATCGCGCGCTTCCAGCTCTGCAATAACCAGGGCATGACCATCCTGCAAGGTTATGCCCAGCTCAATCCGCTTTTCGCCTGGTTCCTGCTGGTGTATGCATTGCTCATGGGGCACTTGATGAATGCCTACATGATCAAGGGTGCTGGCGAAGCCTTGGCCATGTTGCTCAAGGTCGACTATCCACTGCTGTGTTCGGTGGCGGTGGTCTTGGCGGTATGGATGCTCGTGGGGCGCAATATCTACTCGATGATCGAAGGCGTGATGAAAGGCTTGCTGGCGATCATGACGCTGGCGTTCCTGGCCCTGGCGGTGATGTCCGGCCCGGATGTCGCCGGCATCGTCAAAGGCACCATCGGCTTCAGCATTCCGCCCGATGAAGGCGTGCACGGTGCGCTGCTGGTGGCTGTCTCGGTGATCGGTGCAGTGGCCGGCTCCATCGCCAACTTCGTCCATCCGTATGTCATGCGCCAGAAGGGCTGGGTAGGGCCTGAACACAAGCGTATCCAGCGTAACGACCTGCTGTTTGCGGTGTTTGTCGGGATCATCATCAACCTGGCGATCTGGATCGTCGGCGCGGAAATCCTGCGACCCAACGGCATCGAGGTCAAAACCCTGGGCGATCTGGGCAAGGCCCTGGAAATGTTCTTCGGCTCGATCGGTTGGTACGTGTTCTTTATCGGTGTGTTCGCCACGCTGTTCGCCAGCATCTCCGGCAAGACCACGGCGTTCCCGATGCTTATCACCGATGCCTTCCAACATGTGCGGCCCGGGCGCCGGGAGCGTTACGGCAAAGAGTTCCACCGTGACCCGATGCACAAATGGTTCATGTTGTTCATTCTCGTGACGCCACTGATCTGGTCGCTCCCAGGCATGCCGGACTTCGTCACGCTGACCATCGGTGTCAACGCGCTGAACATCGTCGGCTTGCCGGTGATTTCCCTGGGCCTGCTGATCATGTCCAACCAGAAATCCCTGCTGGGCAAGGAATACCGCAACAACCTGTTCGAGAACATCGCGCTGATGTTTGCCACCGGCCTGGCGTTGTGGGTTGCATTCCAGTTGGGTGTGGAGCTGTTCACCTGATGGCCAGTCATCTGTAACTTTCGGGGGGACTGCTAGACTTTATCGTCCAGTCCCTTTCGGAGAGCCGGAATGAACAATAAAAACAGGATCTGTCTCTGGTACGACGGCACCGCCCAGGAAGCGGCAGAATTCTACGCAAGAACCTTTCCCGACAGCGCGTTGAACGCCATCCATCATGCCCCGGGCGATTATCCGTCGGGCAAGCAGGGCGATGTGATCACGGTGGAGTTCACGGTGATGGGCATCCCTTGCGTCGGCCTCAATGGCGGGCCGGCATTCAAGCACAGCGAGGCTTTTTCATTCCAGATTGCAACCGAGGACCAGGCGGAAACGGACCGCTTGTGGAATGCGATCATCGACAACGGCGGCGAGGCGAGCGTTTGCGGCTGGTGCAAGGATAAGTGGGGGCTGTCGTGGCAGATCAGCCCCCGCGTGCTGCTCGAAGCCGTCGCCAGTGCCGATAAAGCCGCCGCCAAGCGTGCCTTCGAGGCCATGATGACGATGACCAAGATCGACATTGCCGCGATTGAAGCAGCGGTGAAAGGTTAGCCGGCGAAAACCACCATCCTTCCTTGTGGGAGCGGGCTTGCTTGCGAAGGCGGTGGGTCAGTCGACTTAAATGCTGGCTGATCAGGCGCTTTCGCGAGCAAGCCCGCTCCCACATTTGATGGAGGGGACTTCGATTTTTCGGCCTGTCCAAATCCCTGTGGGAGCGAGCCTGCTCGCGATGGCGGCGGCACAGCCAACATTGATGCAAGCTGACCTACAGGGTGTTTTCAGGCAACCTGGCAATCACCTTGATCTCGAACTGAAAACCATACAGCCACGTCACGCCCACCGCTGTCAGTGTCGGATGCGGTGCGTTGCCCCAGAACTCGGGCACGACGCTCCAGACCCGCTCGAAGGTCGACTGGGGATCGACCATGAAGACCGTGACGTCGACCACATCGTCAAAGCTGCAATCAGCGGCCGCCAGAATCGCCTTCAGGTTGGTGAACGCTTGCCGGACCTGAGCCTCCAGATCGGGCTCTGGCGAGCCATCTTCGTTGCTGCCGACTTGCCCCGAGACGAACAGAAAGCCATTGGACCGAATCGCCGGCGAGTAGCGATTGCGCTCATAAAGTGCCTGGCGTCCAGGCGGGAAAACCACATCGCGTTGTTTCATGAATACCTCCATCAAAGAGTGGGTTCCAAACGATGGATTCACTCTAGGGGCTTGTATCCACGCGATAAACGAGCAACCTTGGTGATCACTGTTTGTAGAATCCAAACAATCGGATCGACCCTGAGGCAGAAATGGATCGTTTTGATGCGATGCAAGCGTTCGTTCGAGTGGTGGAGGCGGGCAGCTTCACCAAGGCCGCTGACACCCTGCACATGAGCAAGACCACCGTGACCCAACTGGTGCAGCAGCTCGAGGCACGGTTGCGGGTCAAGTTGCTCAACCGCACCACGCGCAAGGTCAACGTCACCGCCGACGGCGCGGTTTATTACGAGCGGGTGATCCGGCTGTTGGCCGACATGGACGATGCCGAGACCAGCCTGTCCGGTGCGCAAGCGCTGCCCCGGGGCCGGCTGCGGGTGGATGTGCCGAGCCCGCTGGCCGCTCTGATCCTGATACCGGCCTTGCCGGCGTTCTATGAGCGATACCCGGACATCCAGATCGACATGGGCGTCAGTGATCGTATCGTCGACTTGATCGATGAAAACGTCGATTGCGTGGTACGCGGTGGTGAATTGAGGGATCAGTCGCTGGTCGCCCGACGCGTCGGCGATCTCGCCCTCGGCGTTTTCGCCGCCCCGAGTTACCTGGCACGGTTTGGCCTGCCCGCGCATCCGCGAGAGCTGGAAGATTCGCACCATCGCACCGTTGGTTTCCTGTGGGCACGCACCGGCAAATCCCTGCCCTACGCCATGCGCCGTGACGGTGAGCTGCTTCACGTCAAAGGGCGCTACGCGTTGGCCATCGATGACGGCAACGCCTATCTCGCGGCCGGTTTGGCGGGGCTGGGCGTGCTCTGGCTGCCCGAGTACATGTCCCGGCGTCACCAGGGGCAAGGTGAGTTGGTGCCGCTGTTCGAAGACTGGCAGCTCGAGCCAATGCCGCTTTATCTGGCCTATCCCCCGAACCGCCACGTCAGTGCCAAGCTACGGGTGTTCATCGATTGGGTTGTGGAACTGATGGCGCAGCACGCGCCTATCATTGATCGACATGTATGGTGAAACCCGACTGGCCGGTTTTAGAGGAGACACACCATGGACCGATTCACTGGCGGCTGCCTGTGCGGCAACGTGCGTATCGAGGCCTCGGGGCGCCCGTATCGCGTTGGTCTCTGTCACTGCCTCGACTGTCGCAAGCATCACGGCGCACTCTTCTACGCCGCAGCGGTGTTCCCCCAGGATGCGGTGACGATCGAGGGGGAAACACGGGATTACGCCGGGCGCTGTTTCTGCCCGCGCTGTGGCTCGTCGGTGTTCGCCCGTACCGGCGACGAAATTGAAGTGAACCTGGGCACGCTGGATGCCCCCGATCAACTGATGCCCAGCTACGAAAGCTGGACCGTGCGCCGCGAGTCATGGCTGCCGACGTTTCCGTTCAGCCGACACTACGCCCATGATCGCGAGGGCACGGGGCGGTTCGAGGAGTAGGGCGCTCACTCGAAGCCGACTATCGCCTTGATCTCCAGATATTCCTCGAACCCGTGGACCCCATACTCACGGCCATTGCCTGAGCGCTTGTAGCCGCCGAAGGGGGCCATCGGGTTCCACGCCGGGTAGTTCAGCAGCACTTGCCCTGCGCGGATACGCGACGCAACGGCACGTGCAAGATCAAGGTCCTGGCCCTGGACATGCCCCCCCAGCCCATAGACGGTGTCGTTGGCGATGGCGACGGCTTCATCCACGGTGTCATAGGGAATGATGCACAGCACCGGGCCGAAGATTTCTTCCTGGGCGATGCGCATGGCGCTGTCGACCTGCGAGAAAACCGTGGGGCGGGTGTAGAAGCCTTGTTCAAAACCCTCCGGGCGCCCTGGGCCACCGCAAACAAGCTTGGCACCCTCGTTCAAGCCCACTTCGATCATGACCTGCACGCGATTGAACTGGGCTTCGTTGGCGATGGGCCCGAGCACGGTTTCTTCCGATTGCGGATCGCCCACGATGATCGCGTTGGCGGTTGCGGCCGCCAACGCCTCGACTTCCGCCAAGCGGTTCCTGGGCACGATCATTCTGGTTGGCGCGCTGCATGATTGGCCGACGTTGCGAAACGCCGACATCACTCCTGGCGGCACGGCCTTGGCGAAGTTGGCGTCCGGCAACAGCACGTTTGGCGACTTGCCGCCCAACTCTTGCGTCACGCGTTTCACTGTCGGGGCGGCAGCCTGGGCCACCAGCGCTCCAGCGCGGTTCGAGCCGGTGATGGAGATCATGTCGATATCGGGATGCGCCGCCATGGCCGCGCCGACTTCGGCACCGCTGCCGTTGACCATGTTGAAGACACCCGCCGGAAGGCCAGCGTCATGCACCAGTTGGGCGAAGAGCAAGGCGCTCAGGGGCGACAATTCGCTGGGTTTCAACACCACTGTGCAGCCAGCGGCAATCGCCGGGGCGACTTTGGCGGTGATTTGATACAGCGGCCAGTTCCACGGCGTGATGAGGCCGCAGACGCCAATGGGTTCGCGTTGAATGGCGGTGCCATTCTCGACGTTCTGGAAGCGATAGGTGGACAACACATCACGGGCCACCCGAACGTGCTCGGCTGCCAGCGGCACTTGCATGGCCCGGGCGAAGCTGATGGCCGCGCCCATTTCCAGCGAGAGCGCCTGGGCCAATGCTTCTTTGCGCTCAAGGATCAGTTCATGGATCTTTCCAAGGATCGCCACACGGGCATCCACCGAAGTTGCCGACCAGCCGGGAAACGCTGCGCGAGCCGCCGCCACGGCCCGCTCAACGTCCTCGCTTGAGCCCTGGGCGACTTCAGTGATGACGGCCTCGGTAGCTGGATTGACCACCGCCAGGGTGGCCGGATGGGCCGGAGGCTGCCAACCGCCATTGATATAAAACTGCCGGGACGTAGGCGGATTGTTCGAGAATTGGGTGGTCATCCAACGGGCTCCCATAGAGCGGTGATAGCGCTGCCGGCAACAGATCGTGATGCCGTTTTTCTTCTCGATAAACTAACAAAGCGGCCCTGATGGGATATGCCGTTCTCAAGCCTGGCAAAGAAGAATCTGCTGTATCTGCCGGGCTAACTTCGCAAAAAACACAGCGGCGTCGGTTCAGGGCCAGAAAGTGTCCACGATGGCGTGGGTCAAACGAGCCTGCCGGTGCCGGGAAGGCTCGCCTGAGGCATCACCAGCCCTGTCGGTTCGGTAAACCTGCGGATATCGAAAGGGCTGATCAGGGTACTGATGCTACCGGTGCTGATCAGCTCGGCCATGACGTCGCCAACGCCCGGGCCGAGCTGGAAGCCATGCCCGCAGAAACCAAAGGCATAGAACAATCCCTTGATCTTGCCGCTGGGGCCGATGATGGGCAGCGAGTCTGGGGTATAGCTCTCGATGCCGCTCCACACCCGGATGATGTTGAGGTGCTCGGCCCCTGGGAGCAGGCGGCTCATCTGCCGCATCTGATTGAGCAGGCTTTCGGGCTTGAAGTAGGCGCGCCGGTTGAGCATGTCCGGTTTGCAGCGGTTGCCACCGCCGATGATGATGTTGCCCCGGGGTATCTGTCGGAAATAAATCACTTCTTCCTTTATCTTGGTGAACACGCCAATCACCGTCGGCAAGGCATAGGGCACCGGTTCCGTGACCGACATCTGCGGGCCATTGGCTTCCAACGGCACGGCTTCGTCGAATTGTTCTGACAGCTTCGCCCCCCAGGCCCCGGCGGTGATCAGCAGTTGCTCGGCAATGAACAGTCGGCCGTCGGTGGTGGTCACGTGGAATTCGTCATTGACCTTTTGTACCGCGGCGACTTCCGTTCGCTCGCGCACACTTGCCCCGGCCCGTGTCGCCGCGCGGGCAAATGCCGGGGCGGCCAGGCGCGGGTTGGCGTGGCCGTCGTGAGGTGCGTACGAGCCGCCCTTGACGTCCGGGCCGAGGAACGGGAAACGTGCATGCAGGGCCTTGCCGGTGATGATCTGCAAGTCCAGCTCCCGGGCCTCGGGGGCGGCGGCGTAGGCTTCAAGCTCGGCGATTTCGTCCTCGCGATAACAGACGCGCATATGGCCGCTGGGGATGAATTCCAGGTCATCGCCAATCAACTCGGGGAGCCGTTTCCACAAGCCGTACGAGCGATTGGACAGTTCCAGTTGGCCGAGGAATCGTCCTTGGCGCCGCACGTTGCCAAAATTCACGCCGCTGGCGTATTGGCCGATCAGGTCGCGCTCCAGCAACGTCACCGAGCGCCCGCGCTGGCGCAGGAAAAACGCCGAAGCCGACCCCATGATGCCGCCGCCGATAATCAGTACATCGCTTTTTTCCGGTTTCATGATGTGCTCTCACTGCCCGCCAGCGCTTCGATTTCAATCAAGTACCCATGGTGCAAGGCCGGGACGGGCACCACCGCGCGCGCAGGTCGGTGTTCGCCCAGATAACGGGCGTAGATCCGGTCGAAAGCCGGCCAGTGTTCGATGCCGACGACATAGACCGTTACTTTCAGCAGGTCGCTGGGACGACGGCCTGCCACGCGGAGAATCGCCATCAGGTTATCCAGGGCGATGGCGGCTTGTACCTCGAACGGTTGGTCGACACTGTGGCTGCCATCGGCGCGTACCGGCAGTTGTCCGGATACGTACAAAACGCCTTGGTGCGAGACCGCCTGGGTGTAATGTCCGCCCGCAGCGGCCGCCTGGGTGGTCTGGATCAACTCGATTTCACCAGCCATGCAGACGACTCCAGGTGTGCACCGCACCCGAGGCATCGCAGGCGCTGTATTCAGGGAACTGCGCACCCGTGGCGCAGGCGTGATTGGGCAGGATGCGCAGGCGACTGCCGATGGGGAAACGCTCGGTGATAGCGACCTCCCCGGGACTGGAAAGGGTGACGATGCCGTGTTCCTGGTTGGCGTTGGAGAGCAGGGCGCCCTCGATCCAGTCGCCGGCTTCGCTGCACACTTGTCCATAGCCGAAATCCCGTTGCTGGCGCTGTGTACCCCGGTCCCGGCTCATGGCCATCCAGCCGGCATCGATGATGATCCAGCCTTTGTCCGGCTGATGACCGATGACGGTGGTCAGCACGCTCAGCGCCAATTCATCCGCCCGGCAAACGCCGATGTTGTGCATCACCAGGTCGAAGAACACATAGACGCCAGCGCGCACTTCTGTGACGCCCTCCAGGCTCTGCGCCGAAAGTGCCGTGGGTGTGGAACCGATGCTGACCTGGGGGCAGGCCAGCCCGGCTGCGCGGATGCGTTGGGCGGCGCTGACGCAGATGTAGCGCTCTTGTTCGGCCAGGGCTTGTAGCGCTTGGGACGTGTTGAGTTCGTAGCTGGATCCGGCGTGGGTCATGACGCCACAAAGCTGCATGCCGCCTTCACGGAGTCGCCGGGCGATGTCGACAAGCGCATCGTCTTCGACGCGCACGCCGGAGCGATGGCCATCGCAATCGATCTCGATCCAGACCTCGAAACGTTCGTCGTGCTGCCTGCCGAAATCGACGATGGCCTGCGTCGCCGCCAGACTGTCGGTCAAGATGCTCAATCGACAGCCCTTGCGCCGGAGTGTCAGGGCCTGGGCCAGTTTGCCGGGTGCCATGGACACGGCATAAAAGATGTCGTGGATGCCTGCGGCGAAGCAATGCTCTGCCTCCTTGAGGGTGGACACGGTGATTGCGCTGGCGCCTGCCTCGATCTGCGCCTGGACCACCGGCAGGCATTTGCTGGTCTTGATGTGCGGGCGCAAACGCACCCCCAAGGCGTCCATGCGGTGTTGCATGCGCTGGATATTGCGCTGCATTCGCGGCACATCAATGAGCGCGACCGGGGTATCGAGGCAAGCGATTGAGGCTGGCATGAACAGGACTCGGTGGTTGGAGACAGGCTCGACTCTACTCAGTCATCGTAAAGTCGTGGTTCAATGTGGCGTCATCAATCATTAAGTTGAACTGAATGATCAGCCTCGAAGACCTGCGTATGGCCGTGACCCTGGCGCGTTCTGAATCCCTGAGCGCTGCCGCCAGGGCGCTCAATGTCTCGCCGCCCGCACTGTCCATGCGCTTGCGCAAACTGGAGACGCTGCTCGGCCTGACCCTGGCCAATCGCGATGCCCGGCGCCTGAGCCTGACCGCCGATGGTGAGCGCTTTTCCCGGCAGAGTGCGCTGTTGCTGGATCAATTGGAGGCGCTGCCCGAGTCGTTCAAACAGCAGGATGATCGGCTGGTCGGCACCCTCAGGCTGGCGGCGCCGTTTGGGTATGGACGACAACACATCGCGCCACTATTGGCTCGTTTTGCCAGGTTGCATCCGCAGCTGTGCCTGCATCTGGATCTGCGGGAAACGCCCTGGCCCGACCGTCATGACAGCGACGCGGTGATTCACATCGGCACCCTCAGCGACAGCCTCTGGGTTGCCCGGCCTCTTACGCAGAACGATCGGTGGTTGTGTGCGAGTCCTGCGTACTTGGAGCAGCACGGCACGCCTTTATCGCCTGAGCAACTCGCCGAACACCGCTGCATTTGCATTCGTGAGAACGATGAAGATGTCACGCTGTGGCACTTGCGCAACGAGCACGGGCGCAAGACCCTGCGGATCAAACCGGCTTTATTGAGCAACGACGGCAGCGTGGCCCGGCGCTGGGCGGAGCAAGGCCTGGGTTTGGTCCTGCGTTCGCAGTGGGACGTCAGTAAAGCCATCGCCGACGGTCGCCTGGTGCGGGTGCTCGCCGATTGGCAATTCGACAGCGCCCCGATCAACCTGCTGGTGCCCTCGCGCAAACTGCGCAGCGCGCGGGTACAGGCATTGGTGAGCTTTCTTGAGGCTGAGTTGAAAGCTTGAATAAAGGGCTCTTGTCTTAGACCCGCCGCTATCGCGAGCAGGCTCGCTCCCACAGGGGATTTGTGGTGGATACCAGTCTTGCGGACCAACCCAAGACTAATGTGGGAGCGGGCTTGCTCGCGAATACAGCAGCACATTCAACATCACTGCAAGCTGTCCCGTCGCCATCGCGAGCAGGCTCGCTCCCACAGGGGATTTGTGGTGGATACCGGTCTTGCGGACCAACCCAAGACTAATGTGGGAGCGGGCTTGCTCGCGAATACAGCGGCACATTCAACATCACTGCAAGCTGTCCCGCCGCTATCGCGAGCAGGCTCGCTCCCACAGGGGATTTGTGGTGGATACCGGTCTTGCGGACCAACCCAAGACTAATGTGGGAGCGGGCTTGCTCGCGAATACAGCAGCACATTCAACATCACTGCAAGCTGTCCCGCCGCTATCGCGAGCAGGCTCGCTCCCACAATGGATCTGTGGCGAACACCAATCATGCGACTGCCCAAGATCCCCTGTGGGAGCGAGCCTGCTCGCGATGGCGGCAGCCCATTCACCCGGGATGCTGAAGCTGCTGCGCCAAGCGTAGATTCTGCCGCAAACGACCCTTTGCAGACCCGTTTGGCGCACCATAACTGCCCGCAAGACCACGGAAACACGGGCGCAGCGCCCACGCCTGGAGCATCCCGCAAAGTCTGCTGAGCGAGCCCTGCAAAACGGTGGTTTGTACCAAGCGGCCGGTATTTTTAACGATTTATCCACGGTCTCATGGTGTTGTAATGAAAACGTGATGCAGCGTTGCAGCGAAGCTTCACGAACAGCATCAATGTTTGCCTCGGCATGTCTTCAACAACAATCCAGGACCGCACTCATGAGCTTTCTTCGACCCAAGTACATCACCTTCGACTGCTACGGCACGTTGACCAATTTCCAGATGGGCAGCATGACCCGCGAGCTGTTCGCCGACCGTGTCGATGCCGGGCAGATGGACCAGTTCGTCAAGGATTTCTCCGCTTATCGCCTGGACCAGGTGATGGGTGAATGGCGGCCCTATGATGAAATCATCAAGACCTCTCTGATGCGGGTCTGCAAGCGTTGGGGCGTCGAGTATCGTGGCGAAGGCCAGCTCTATTACGACGCCGTTCCAACCTGGGGCCCCCACGCCGATGTACCGGCGGGCCTGTCGAAAATCGCCGACAAGATCCCCCTGGTGATTTTTTCCAACGCGATGGACGAGCAGATCATGTCCAACGTCGACAAGCTCGGCGCGCCTTTCCATAAAGTCTTCACCGCCCAGCAGGCCCAGGTCTACAAGCCGCGCCTGGCCGCCTTTGAATTCATGCTCGATAACCTCGGCTGCGGGCCGGAGGATGTTCTGCATGTGTCGTCGAGCTTCCGCTACGACCTGATGTCGGCCCACGACATGAAGATCAAGCACAAAGCTTTTGTGGCCCGTGGTCACGAACAACCGGCCAATGCCGTGTATGGCTACCACCAGATCCCGGACATCGGCGGGTTGGCCGCGCTGGTCGGGCTCTGAGTCGAGCGCACTCTTCAAGGCGAAAGGGGTTAGACATGGGCAGTGAGTCCTATTGGCTCGACACCGCACCGGCGTTCACCGGTGCCCAGCTCGGCGGATTGCCCGGGCAGGTCGATGTCGCCATCGTCGGTGGCGGCTTCACCGGGTTGGCCGCGGCGCGGGCCCTGGCCTTGAAGGGGGCCAGCGTGGCGGTGCTGGAAGCGGGCAGGGTGATTGGCGAGGCGTCAGGGCGCAACGGCGGGCATTGCAGTACCGGCGTGGCCCAGGATTACGCGGCGCTCACCGCCAGCCTCGGCGCCGACAAGGCACGGGCGTATTACCAGGCCTATGAAAGTGCCGTGCAGAGCGTGGTCTCGCTGGTGGAGCAGGAGGGGATTGCCTGCGACCTCAAGCGTAACGGCAAGCTCAAGCTGGCCGCCAAGCCGATGCACTACGAAGGGTTGGCGCGCACCTGTGAATTGATCCGCAAGGAAGTCGATGCCGAGGTCGAGTTACTGTCGGCCCAGGAGACGCGGGCGGAAGTCAATTCGGCGCAGTTTCACGGTGGCCTGTTGCAGCGCAACGGTGTGCAGATGCACATCGGGCGTTTCGGTGTAGGCCTGGCCGAAGCCGCTGCCCGTCACGGTGCGTTGATTTTCCAAGGGGTGGCGGTGCAGGACTGGAAGGCCAGTGCCGGCGGTTATCGAGTCAACACCAGCAAGGGCACGTTGCAGGCCTCGCAGATCCTGTTGGCGACAGGCGCCTGTCAGCAGGGCGGCCTGGGTTGGTACCGGCGGCGGATCGTACCGGTGGGCAGTTTCGTGGTCGCCACCGAGGTGTTGCCTCAGGCGCTGATCGACAGCTTGCTGCCGGCGCGGCGCTCTTATGTCACCAGCCGGATGATCGGTAACTACTTTCGCCTGACCCCGGACAATCGCCTGCTGTTTGGCGGCCGCGCGCGGTTTGCCATGTCCGACAGCGTTTCCGACGCCAAGAGCGGCAAGGTGCTGCAAGCGGCGATGGTGCAGATGTTCCCGCAGTTGGCGAACACCCGGATCGACTATTGCTGGGGCGGTCTGGTGGACATGACGTCCGATCGCCTGCCCCGGGCCGGCCAGCATGGCGGGGTTTATCACTCCATGGGCTACAGCGGTCATGGTGTGCAGATGTCGGTGCACATGGGGCAGGTCATGGCCGAGGTCATGGCCGGCAAGGTCGAGGCCAACCCTTGGCGTGAGCTCGACTGGCCGGCCATCCCCGGGCACTTCGGCAAGCCCTGGTTCCTGCCGCTGGTAGGCGCGTATTACCGCCTGCAGGACTACCTGCACTGAGTTGCAGGGTGTTGTTTGGCGTTTCAACACATTGCGTCAATCGTGCGCAATCGAGCCCTATCATTTTCCGAAAGGTAGAACTGACATGAGTGACAATAAAAACGGCATCAAAGACCAGTTGATCACCGGTACAGAAAGTCTGCGTGTTTTCGAAGGGCTCAATCGCGGCATGTCACGTCGGCATGCCTTGCAAATGCTCGGGCTGGCGGGCGTGGCCGCAGCCGGTGCCGGCAGTCTGTTCGGCGCTGCCGGCAAGCTGCTGGCCGATGAACAGGCAAACCCCGGCAAAGGCAAGCCCGGCGGGCGTATCCGCGTGGCGGGTATCTCCAGTTCCACCGCCGATACCCTGGACCCGGCCAAAGGCTCATCGTCCACGGACTACGTGCGCCACTACATGTTCTACAACGGCTTGACGCGTTTCGACAGCCACATGGTGCCGCAACTGGAACTGGCCGAGCGCATCGACACCAGCGACGCCACGCTCTGGGTGATTACCCTGCGCAAGGAAGTGACCTTCCACAACGGCAAGGGCCTCACCGCCGCCGACGTGGTGTTTTCCCTGCTGCGCCACAAGGACCCGATCACCGGTTCCAAGGTCCTGCCGCTGGCCGAGCAGTTTGCCGAGGTCAAGGCCAACGGTACCCATGAAGTGCAGATACGCCTGAGCGGGCCGAATGCCGAGTTGCCTTCGATCCTGGCCATTTCCCATCTGCTTATCGTCCCCGAGGGCACCAGCGATTTCAGCCAGGGCATCGGCACCGGTCCGTTCAAGGTCAAGGAATTCAAGCCCGGGGTACGTTCGATTGGTGCGCGCAATACCAACTACTGGAAGCCTGGCCTGCCGTACCTGGACGAGATCGAATTCATCGGTATCGGTGACGAGCCATCGCGGGTCAACGCATTGCTGTCGGGCGATGTGCAGATCATCAACGAGGTCAACCCGCGCTCGACCACGCGCATCAAGGACAGCACCACCCATCGCGTGGTGGATTCGCCATCGGGCAACTACACCGACCTGATCATTCGCCAGGACCAGATGCCTGGCCAGAGCCCGGAGTTCACCGAGGCCATGAAGCTGCTGCTGGACCGGGAACAGGTCAAGTCGGCGATCTTCCGGGGTTTCGCCAGGGTCGGCAACGACCACCCGATCGCCCCCGGCGCACGCTTCTACAATGCCGATCTGCCGCAGCGGACCTACGATCCGGAAAAGGCCCGTTTCCTGTTGAAGAAGGCCGGCATGGAAAGCATCAGCATGCCGGTGATGTGCTCGCCGGCCGCCACCGGCTCGGTCGACGTTGCCGTGTTGCTGCAGCAATCGGCCAAGGAGGCCGGGCTCAAGCTCAACGTCAACCGCCTGCCCAGCGATGGCTACTGGTCCAACCACTGGGCCAAGCACCCGCTGAGCTTCGGCAACATCAACCCGCGGCCCAACGCCGACATGCTGTTCTCGCAGTTCTTCCAATCCACGGCGCCATGGAACGAATCCGGCTGGAAAAACGAACAGTTCGACCAGTTGCTGATACAGGCCCGGGGTGAAACCGACGAGGCCAAGCGCGGCAAGATGTACGCGGACATGCAGACCCTGGTGCATGAGCACAGCGGCATCGGCATCCCGGTGTTCATCAGCAACATCGATGGCGTCGACCAGCGTGTCAAAGGTTATGGCACCAACCCGCTGGGCGGTTTCATGGGCTATATGTTCGCTGAGCAAGTCTGGCTTGACGCGTGATGAGCGCGCTCTTGCGACGTGACATGGCACAAGGGGTAGGGTGATGAATAGCAACACACTGTGGTTGATCGGCCGACGCCTGGGCGCGGCGATCGTGACCCTGTTGATCGTCTCGATGGTGGTGTTCGCCATCACGGCGGTGTTGCCGGGCGACGCGGCGCAACAGTCCCTTGGACAGTTCGCCACGCCTGAGCAAGTGGCGGCCCTGCGGGTGAAGATGGGCCTGGACCAACCGGGTGTGTTGCGCTACCTGCACTGGTTGACCAGCCTGCTCAGCGGCGACCTGGGCGTGTCGGTCTCCAATGCTGTCCCGGTCACCGAGCTGATGGCGGGCAGGGTGCCCAGCACGCTGATGCTGGCGGCCGCCACGGCGCTGGTATCGGTGCCGCTGGCCCTGATCCTGGGCATCGGTTCGGCGATGGGGCGAGGTGGACGCATCGACGGCTTCATGAGTTTCTTTACCCTGATGATGGTGGCCGTGCCGGAATTTCTGGTCGCCACCCTGGCAGTGCTGATCTTCGCGGTGAACCTGGGCTGGCTTTCCGCGCTGTCCTATTCCAGTGAGATCACCTCGCCGCTGCAATTCATGCGCACCTATGCCTTGCCGGTCATGACGCTGTGCTGCGTGATCGTCGCGCAAATGGCGCGCATGACCCGGGCGGCAGTGATCGATCAACTGGACAGTCCTTACGTGGAAATGGCCCGTCTCAAAGGCGTGAGTCCGGTACGGGTGGTGCTGCGCCACGCCTTGCCCAACGCCATCGGGCCGATCGCCAACGCCATCGCCTTGAGCCTCTCCTACCTGCTGGGCGGGGTGGTGATCGTCGAGACGATTTTCAACTATCCCGGTATCGCCAGCCTGATGGTCGACGCCGTGACGAACCGCGACATGGCGCTGGTCCAGGCCTGCACCATGCTGTTTTGCACGGCGTACCTGACGTTGGTGCTGATTGCCGATCTGTGCGCGATCCTTTCCAACCCGAGGCTGAGAAACCAATGAACAATCCCATTGTGAAACCCCCGACCGCGGCGGTCGCTCTGGCGTTGGGCAAAGATGCTCACGGCTCGTCCTGGCTTGGACTGGTCGGCGCCGCACTGTGTGCAACCTGGTTGCTGGTGGCGATCTTCGGCCCGTGGCTGGCACCGCACCCGGTGGGCGAAGTGGTCTCCGACACGGTTTTCGGCAGCCTCAGCTCCGCTTATCCGCTGGGCACCGATTACCTGGGCCGCGACATGCTCAGTCGGATTCTGGTCGGCGCACAGTTCACCGTGGGCCTGGCATTGATAGCCGCAGTGTTGTCCAGTGGGCTTGGGACCAGCTGCGCATTGCTGTCGGTGGTTTCACCGAAATGGCTGGACGAGCTGATCAGTCGCCTGATGGACGCCTTCATTTCGATCCCGAGCAAGATGCTGGCGTTGATCATGGTCTCGGCGTTCGGTTCGTCGGTGACGTTGCTGGTGTGTACGGCCGTGCTGAGTTACACGCCGGGCGCGTTCCGGATTGCGCGCAGCATGGCGGTGAACATCGAGGCCCTGGAATACGTGCAAGTGGCCCGCACCCGGGGCGAACGGCGGCTGTACATCGCTTGCGTGGAAATTTTGCCGAACATGCTCAACCCGGTGCTGGCTGACCTGGGCCTGCGTTTTGGCTTCATCGTATTGCTGCTCAGCGGCATGAGCTTCCTCGGCCTCGGTGTGCAACCGCCGGACGCCGACCTGGGTTCGCTGGTGCGGGAAAACATCGGCGGCCTCAACCAGGGCGCGCCGGCCATCGTGATTCCGGCCCTGGCCATCGGCACCCTGACCATCGGCGTCAATCTGTTTATCGACCGCCTGTCTTCACGGCGCAGTCGACGTACGGGAGGCCATTGAGATGAGCGAATTGATCCGAGTCGAGAACCTGCGCGTGGTCGCCTGTGGCGAGCGCAGCGAGGTGGAGATCGTCAAGGGCGTGAGTTTCTCCCTGGAGAAAGGTGAAGTGCTGGCGCTGATTGGCGAGTCCGGCTCCGGCAAGACCACCATCGCCCTGGCATTGCTCGGTTATGCCCGGCGCGGTTGCCGCCTGGCCGGTGGCGTGGTGCAGATCGGCGAGCACGACATGCTGGCGTTGAGCGAAGGCGAGTTGCAAGGCCTGCGTGGCAACCGGGTGTCGTACATCGCCCAGAGCGCGGCGGCGGCGTTCAATCCGGCCAAGAGGATCATCGACCAAGTGGTGGAAGGTGCGCTGATCCACGGCCTGGGCAATCGGGCGACGCTCGAAGCCAAGGCCATCGAACTGTTTCGCGACCTGGCGCTGCCAAACCCCGAGCGCATCGGCCGGCGCTATCCCCATCAAGTCTCCGGTGGACAGTTGCAACGGGTGATGGCGGCCATGGCGCTGATCAGCGATCCGCTGCTGGTGGTGCTCGATGAGCCGACCACGGCCCTTGATGTGACCACCCAGATCGACGTGCTGCGGGCCTTCAAGCGTGTGGTGCGCGAGCGGGGTGCGACGGCGGTCTACGTCTCCCACGACCTGGCCGTCGTGGCACAGATGGCCGACCAGATCGTGGTACTCAACGGCGGGCAGATCTTCGAACACAGCGCCACTGCGCCGCTGCTCAAGGGCCCGGCCCACGCCTACACCCGCAGCCTGTTGGCGGCGGCGCGGCCGGACACGACGATTCGCCCGCCCTGCGGTGTGGCCGAAGACACGCCGCTGCTGACCATCCAGGGTTTGACCGCCGGCTACGGCAACAAGGATCAGCACGGCATGCCGGCGATCCGGGTGCTGGAAGGCATCGACCTGACCGTGCGCAGGGGCCAGGCCATCGGCGTGATCGGCGAATCGGGTTCAGGCAAATCGACCCTGGCGCGGGTGGTGGCGGGGCTGTTGAGCCCGGCCCTTGGCGGGCTGACCTTCGATGGCCAGCCACTGGGGGGCAGCCTGTCCGAACGCACGGACGAACAGTTCCGGCGTATCCAGATGGTGTTCCAGAACGCCGACACCGCGCTGAACCCGATGCACAGCATCAGCACCATCCTGAGCCGGCCGCTGAAGATGTATTTCGGCCTCAAGGGTGCGGCGCTGCGCGAGCGTATCGGCGAGTTGCTCGACCTGGTGCGTCTGCCACGGGAGTTGGCCGAGCGCCGCCCGAGCGAGCTCTCCGGCGGACAGAAGCAACGGGTCAACCTGGCCCGGGCGCTGGCGGCCAAACCGGATCTGATTCTCTGCGATGAAGTGACCTCGGCGCTGGATACCGTGGTCGGCGCGGCGATCCTTGAACTGCTGCGCGACCTGCGCCAGCAACTGGGGGTGTCCTACCTGTTCATCAGCCACGACATCTCCACGGTGCGGGCGCTGTGCGACGACATCGTGGTGATGTACAGCGGCCACAAGGTCCAGGCGGGCCCCCGGCAATCGTTCGCCCAGGCGCCGTTCCATCCCTACACCGACCTGCTGATCCACTCGGTGCCGGAGCTGCGCCAGGGCTGGTTGGAAACCTGTGGCGCCACGACCTGCGGCAACCTGCCAGCGTTGGGGGCCAGGGCCGATGTGCCGGGCTTGTGCACCTTCCTCAACCGCTGCCCGGTGCGGGTCGATGGCCTGTGCAACCACAGCGCGCCGCCTCGGCGAACCATCGATGGCGGCAGTGAAGTGCTCTGTCATCACGACAGCGCCGAGCTGCTCAAGAGCCAACAGGACTCAAACAGCATGATCGTGGGAGCCTACGCATGAATGCGCGTTTCGTGAGGTTGGCCGAACAGGGCCGGCCCATCGTCAAATTGACAGTCGATGGTGTTCCCATCGAGGCGTTGCAGGGCGACACGCTGATGGTCGCGTTGCTGACCCATGGCCCGGCGTTGCGCCAGTCGGAATTCGATCCGGGTAGCCGCGCTGGCTTCTGCCTGATGGGCGCCTGCCAGGATTGCTGGGTCTGGACTCGCAGCGGCGAACGCCTGCGGGCCTGCTCCAATGAAGTACGCGAAGGGCTGGACATCATCACTCAACAACCGGAGGCGATATGGCCACTGCGCGGCTGAACACCCATCGAGTCGTCATCGTCGGCGCCGGACCGGCCGGCGTCCGGTGTGCCCAGACCTTGGTGGCGGCGGGCTTCAAACCGATCCTGATCGACGAAAATCGTCGCGATGGCGGGCAGATCTACCGGCGTCAACCTGAAGGGTTCACCCGCAGCTACACGACGTTGTACGGCACCGAGGCGGACAAGGCCCGGGACCTGCACGAAAGCTTCGACCGCCTGCGCCCGCAGATCGACTACCGTCCCGACACCCTGGCGTGGAACCTGACGCCCGGGCAGTTGTGCTGTGTCAGCCAGGGGCTGCACACAACGGTGGACTATGACGCGCTGATCCTTTGCACGGGTGCCACCGACCGCCTCATGCCCATCGAAGGTTGGCAGCTGGGCGGCACCTACAGCCTCGGCGGGGCGCAGATTGCACTCAAGGCCCAGGCGGTTTCCATCGGCCACCGCGTGGTGTTCATGGGCAGCGGGCCGTTGCTGTACCTCGTTGCCAGTCAATACGTCAAAGCCGGGGCCACTGTTGCCGCGGTGCTGGACACCTCGCCCCTGGGCTTGCGGATCAAAGCCTTGCCCAAACTCATGGCGCGCCCGGGATTGCTGTTTACCGGCATGAAGCTGCTGGCCCAGCTGTATCGGGCGAAGATCCCGGTGCACCTGGGCATTTCGCCGCTGCAAGTGCTCGGTGAGGCGGTCACCGGTGTCAGTGGCGTACGAGTACGCACCGCGAACGGGGAAACCTTGACGGTGGCGTGCGACGCGGTGGCGCTGGGTTATCACTTGCGGCCGGAAACCCAACTGGCTGACCTGGCAGGCTGTCGCATGCGTTTCGACGAGGCCTCAGGGCAATGGTGGTTGGAGGTGGACGAAGAGGGCCGGACCTCGGTCAGCGGTGTCTACGCCGCCGGCGATGGTTCGAAGATCCGTGGCGCCGATGCCGCCGAGCATGCCGGGCGCCTGGTTGCCCTGGCGTTGTTGCGCGATCTGCAACTGCCGGTGGACGCCGCACAGGTCGCCGAGCAGCGCCAGGCGCTCAAAGTCATGGATGACTTTCGCCTCGGCCTGGCCCAGGCATTTCCCTGGCCCGCCGCGCAAGCCAAGGCCTTGCCGGACGAGGCCATCGTCTGCCGTTGCGAAATGATCAGCGCCGGCGAGTTGCGTCGCACGGTCAGCGAAAAGGGCGCCTGTGAAGTCAATCGGGCCAAGGCTTTCAGCCGGGTCGGCATGGGCCGTTGCCAGGGGCGCTATTGCTCCCAGGCCGGTGCCGAAGTGATTGCCGCGGCAGCGGGTGTCCCTGTGCAGGAGGTGGGACGCCAGCGCGGTCAGGCACCGGTCAAACCGCTTTCGATGCTCACTCGGGAGGTGGCGCCATGACGCTGAATAAAGCCGACGTAGTAATTGTCGGGGGTGGCTTGATGGGCTCGGCGGCGGCGTTTTTTCTGCGGCAGCGCGGGCAGTCGGTGATCCTGCTGGAGCGTGACCAGATCGGTCAGTACGCCAGCGGCGTGAATTTCGGCAACGTGCGGCGCCAGGGGCGGTTCCTCGGGCAACTGGAACTGGCGAACCGTTCCTGGGCGCTGTGGAAACGCCTGCCGGAGCTGATCGACGACGATCTGGAGTTCATCGCCAGCGGGCATATGCGCGTGTGCTATCGCGAGGATGAAATCCCCGAGCTCGAAGCTTATGCGGCGGCACCGGAGGCGGCGCAGCTGGACTTGCAGATCTATCGCGGCAGCGAGCTGCATGCGCGTTTTCCGTTTCTCGGCAAGGACGTCAAGGGCGGCTCCTATGCACCCCACGACGGTCACGCCAACCCGCGCCTGGCGGCCCCGGCGTTTGCCCGGGCGGCCCGACGCCTCGGTGCGCGCATCGAGGAGCGGACTGAGGTGGCGGAGGTGCAGAAGGTCGGTGATGGATTCAGCATCAGCACCACCGACGGTCGCCAGTTCAGCGCCGGCCAACTGTTGATTACCGCAGGCGCCTGGGGCCAGAAGCTTTCGGCTCAGTTCGGCGAGCCGGTGCCCCTGGAGACCAACGGCCCACAAATGGCCGTCACCGAACCGGTGCCTTATGCCTTGCCGACGGTGATCGGGGTGTACACCAAGATTCCCGAGGAGGTGATCTATTTCCGCCAGATCCCCCGGGGCAATATCGTCATCGGCGGTGGCTATCGCAGCAAGCCGGACATGCTCAACCGCCGGGCCTATGTCGAGCCGCGCAGCATCCTCAATCAACTGGACCAGATGCGCCGGTTGCTGCCGGGTGTCGGCAATCTCAACATCATTCGCGTGTGGAGCGGCATCGAAGGCTACCTGCCCGATTCCCTGCCGGTAATGGGCCCCAGTGGCAACGTCGACGGTTTGTACTATGCCTTCGGTTTCTGTGGTCATGGCTTCCAGCTCGGCCCGGGCGTTGGCGATGTGATGGCTGAACTGATCAGCACCGGCAGCACTCGAACTTCCATCGAGCCGTTCTCCATCCGCCGGTTCGCCCTTTCCGCCGAGCAACGGAGCAAGGCCTCATGAAACCCCGCGTGCTAGCCATTTTCGAACGCCTGCTGGCGTTTGAAACGGTCTCCTCAGAATCGAACCTGGCCCTGATCGAATACGTGCGCGAGCTGTTGCTGAGCAAGGGCATCGAGTCGCTGATCGTCAAGGATGAAAGCGGCAAGAAGGCCAACCTGTTCGCCAGCACCGGCCCGCGTGAATTGCCTGGGATCCTGCTGTCCGGGCACACCGACGTGGTGCCCGCGGCGGGGCAGGCC